>JAKOVI010000025.1 GCA_029782135.1 Bacillota bacterium | reverse complement strand
TGGGGTTGATACCGATGCCGTCCTCCGGGAGATGGCCGGCACCACCCTCTCCCTCCACTGCTGGCAGGGGGATGATGTCACCGGGTTCGAAGCCGGGAAAGAAGGGCTCTCCGACGGAGGAATCCTGGCCACCGGCAACTATCCGGGCAAGGCCAGAAACGGGGAGGAACTCCGGGCCGACCTTGAATTTGCCCTCAGTTTAAGGTGCGAGGCTTTCCACCGGGTTTACCTCGCCCTTGATTTCTTTGATGCCAGTATCAACCGGATCACCGCCTGGGTCACGGGCGCCCGCGCCACCTTAAAGGCGATCCTCCTGGCAAGGCTCGAACCGACCGCTCTTTTCCGCGCCGCCGAAGCAAACGGAGATTACGGTACACGGCTCGCCCTGATGGAGGAGTTCAAAACCCTACCCTTTACCGCCGTTTGGCACAAGTATTGCCTGGAACAAAACGTCCCCGTCGGCGCCGCGTGGCTTGCACAGGTCAAGGACTATGAGAAACAGATCCTGGCGAAAAGAAGTTAGTCGCCTCCTGCCACTTGCCTGAACAAAAAGCGCCTCCCCGGCCGGGAGGCGCCTGCTCCTTTGTTCATTTTCTTCGCGTGCAACTTGTTCCTCTTCTTGCAACCTGTTTCCATGCACAAGCGGTTACGAATTTAAACCGAAACGGTCGACAAGCCAGTCCTCAATCTGTTTGGCATACTTGAGCCACACGCCACCGGTAAGCAGGACCAACGCCCCAAGGGCCACGCTCAACCACGGGGATAAGGCGATCTCATCCAAACCGGCCCCCAGTAAAGTGGCGACCAGAATCCCGGGTAACCGCCCCAGGATGATCAGGAGGATAAAAAGAGGCGCAGGCAGGCTGGAAAAACCGGCCAGGAAACAGAGGGCATCGTCGGGAATGAAGGGGAAAAGAAAGAGGAGAAACAGGATGATCAGTTTTTTCCCAGTAAAGACTTTATTGTATTTTGCGATCGTTGCTTCCTTGACAAACCGGAAGAGCAGCGGGCGGCCATAAATCCGGACTAAAAAAAAGGCGATCAACGACCCGCTCAGAATCGCTACCGCACTGAGGAAAAACCCGAAGCCAAACCCAAAGAGCGCCCCGCCGGCAAAGGAAGTAATATTTCCGGGAATTGGGGAGATAATCACCTGTAAGACCTGGAGCAGAAAAAAAGCGAGCGGCGCCCACCAGCCAAAACCGGCGATAAATTCTTCAAAACCGGCAACCGAACCATAGATCCCCATCATCTTCCCATAAACTCTTTGGAGCAGAGGAAAGAAAAGGGGCAAAAGCACCACACCGCTTAAGCTTAAGACTATGATGATTCGTTGTTTCATCCGCCAACCTCGCGTTCGCTGTCCCGCAGCGACCACAGACCCCATCCCGCAATAGTGTGAAAGCGATTAAGAGAAAAGCTTTTTAATCTGTTCGATTACTTCTTCCGGCTTCTTGACCAATACCATAATCCCGGCTTTTTGGTACTCCACAAAGAGATCCCCTAACGGAAAATCGAGCAAAATAACGTTTTTCCCGTTCTTTAACGCAAGGGCGATCTCGGAGATGGTCCCGGAACGTCCCGGGAGGGCCACCACCACATCGCTGGTGAGAATATTAATATAATTCCGGCCGTCGCCCATGCCGGTCAGAATCGGAATATCAATATACTTCGACGCCAAATCGGTATGCCGGTCCGGCAGAATTCCGACGGTCAAACCATTGTTCTCCTTGGCGCCCCGGGCGGATGCTTCCATGACCCCGACACCCCAGCCCCCGTTTAAGAGGACCCAGCCCTCTTTGGCAATCAAGCTGCCGAGTTTATATGCCGTTTCGCAGACCTGGGGCGAGGCGCCTTCTCCGCCGCCCATCACACCGACGATTAGTTTTCTCATTGTTACGCCCTCCATCTAAGCTCTCACCTTATTATTAACCACCTTACGACAGAACCCTGCCAATGAATATTAAATCTAGTTTAAAACGAGGATCGATTTGGTAAACTATTTCTTATCCTTTTGGGGATACTGAAACGCTCTTGCCCATCTTGATCGATAAAGCGCCCGCCTAAGATGATGCCGTCGCCAACAACATCTCGCCAAACAAGGCACGGGCCGGAGCTGCATTTGCTCCGGCCCGGAGATTCCAGTTATGTGTCTTACCACTCAACCGTAACTTCAACTTCGCCACTGATGGTGATTCCACTTTCTTCTTTGGTCGTCTCCTCAGTTTTGGCCACGGCGGCCTGCTCTTCGTGATCGCCTGTTCTGGCTTCTCCCCCGCTCCCGGCGATCGCACTTCCCGTTTCGCTCTTCGCCCCGGGAACTGCCGCCGGCGGGTTTCCCTTTTCCCCTTCCGTGCTGGCCGCCTCTTCTCCTCCTGCGCTCTCCGCTCTCTTTCCGCCTTCTTTGCCAGGCTCAGCTCCGCTCCCGGTTATTTCCCCGTTTTCCTCCGGGATCATTTCCCCTCCGGCTCCGGTTTCCGGGCTCATCTCCACTGCGGCCACCGCTTCCGGTTGTGCGCTCCCTTCAACTGTTATTTCTTCAAGGAGCGCAGTCTCTTCCGGGATATCAATGGAGAAGACCATCAGGTTATTGGGATGCCCGGCAACGACTCCTTCGATCCGCCCGTCCCCGTCCAGATCACCGGCGGCCACGCCGACCAGGCCGTTCGGGAAGGAGTATTCGGGCCGGGAGCTTAGAAACTTGTCCTTTTCGACCTGAAAGAAGTTGAGCCTACCCCACCCGTCGGCGGTATAGAGTAGAGCACGCTTTTTCCCTTCGGAGACCACTTGCATGCCCAGGGCCAAAGAGGAAAGCAGTTTCTGCCCTTTGATCGCTGGAACGAGCCGGGCTTCCGCGGGCTCCCAGCGGAGTAACGTGAAAGTACCGGCCCGGTAGCTTAAACCCGACTCAACCACGACTTCCGCCCGGCCGTCCCCATCCAGGTCGCCGCCAACCAGACAACGGATATTGCCTAAAAGGGGACTGCTTCCGAGCTTTCGCAGTTCATGCCCGTCCAGGCGATAAACATCAACCACTTTCTCGTCGTAATTCGCCATCCGTTTCCCCAGGTTGACGATTAACAGTTCATCAATACCATCGCCGTCAAGGTCGGCAACGGATAAATCAAAAGGAGAAAGGGCATGATAAATTTGGTCAAAGAGGGTAATTCTCTCATTTTGGTATGTATAAAGGTAAAGGTGCTTTTGGGTCAAAACCAGAATAACCTGTTCCCCGGTTGGCAGCGGCGCCCCGGCCGCCATCGCCACGGGGCGTTCGGCAATCAGATTCGGACTCTCCCACTCGGAGACCAGATCGCCATTCGCCCAGCTGAGCAACTGTACTGAGATCCGCTGGCCGGTGTAATCCCGGCCCAAAACCACCAGTTGGTCGTTTCCACGGCCGATCAGATCCACGGTTTCCAATTTAAAAAAGGCATCGTATAAATAATCCTGTTTGGCGAGGAGTGCGGTGGGAGTTGCCGCCCAGGAGAGGGGGGAAACAAGAAGAGTCACAGTCAGCAAGATCAGCAAACCGGTTTTTTTCAGGAAATGCATTTTTTCCCTCCTCCAAGGGTAGTGTATAGTCTATAGAGCGCAGAGATCATCATCTTATTCTTGGCAAAGGGTTTTATTCCTGCCTGCGCCGGTGTGGCAAATAAATTTAGTATATTTCGGAAATCACTGAGCCATATTATAAGAAGTGATTTTTTAGGCGGGTCTTCTTTTTATTTAGTATTCGACGGAAGGGGGATTGGAATGACCCAGCAGGATCTGGCGGGCAAGAGCAAAGCGGAGCTGCTTGCCCTGGCCAAAGAGATGAAGATTAAAAACCGGTCGCGTATGACCAAAGAAGAATTAATCGAAAGCCTGACCGCAATCACCCAAGAGACCAAAACCGCCACCGGCACACAAGCGCCCGAACAACCCCCTGTGCGGCCTCCCGAGCCCATTTATACTACAGGTTTAATCCAGGAAGAGCAGTACTGCACGGAACGGATTGAAGAAAAAGTATACCAATTACCCCCTTATTATAATGAAACAAGAATAACTCTTCTGGTACGGGATCCCTACTGGCTTTATACCTACTGGGATCTGGACGCCGGTATCAAGGCTGCGTTAATCAAGGACTACGGCAACTGGGACCATGTCCCCCTGAGTTTAAGGGTGCGGAAGGAGCCGGAATCCGGTGGCGGTCAACCGGAGTTTTTTAATATCCCGGTCTCCCCGCAGGCAAATAACTGGTACATCAATGTCCAACCGAACCGGAAATATATTGTTGATCTTGGCTATTACTCCCCTTCCGGCGAGTTTATCACGCTTGCCTCATCCAATGCCGTTGTGACACCGCGTGACTGCATGTCCGAGGTGATTGACGAGGAATGGATGATCATCGAAGAGGACTTCCTTCGTCTCTACCGCTTGGCCGGCGGCGGCCCGGCAGCTGGTTCCGTGGAGTTGGTCGAGTCGCTCCTCAAACGCTTGGAACGGGAGATGGGCTCCGCCGCCGTCAGCAGCATCGGGATCAGCAGCCCGGCCGGGCGTCCCCCGCAGGAACGGCGTTTTTGGTTGGTGCTGAACACGGAATTAATTGTTTACGGTGCGACCGAACCGGATGCGACCCTCACTTTAAACGGGCAGCCGGTGGCACTCCGTCCGGACGGTACCTTCACCGTCCGCCTGGCTTTGCCCGACGGGGTAATGTCGCTCCCGGTCACCGCCCGCTCGGCGGACGGGGCGGACCAGATCACGATTACGCCGATCGTCTCAAAGGAAACCCGTTGATGATAGCCTGATGATTTAAACCTCTGAGGCGGGATCGATTGGAGGTTATTTTTATGGAGAAAGGTTACCTGGCATTGGTGCTCCATGCCCATCTGCCGTATATCCGCCATCCGGAGCACGAATATTTCCTGGAAGAGAACTGGTTGTTCGAAGCGATTACCGAAACCTATATCCCCTTGCTCAAAGTCTTTGAAAAGCTGGCGGAGGACGGGGTCAAATACCGGTTGACGATGAGTCTGACCCCGCCCCTCCTTTCCATGTTCCAGGACCCGTTGCTCCAGGAGCGCTACCGGCGGCACATTGAGAAGCTGATCGAACTGGCGGAGAAAGAGATTGAACGGACGCGCTGGCTGCCGGATTTCAACCGCATGGCTTACTACTATCGTGACTTATTCACCTACGCCCGTTGGTATTTCCTCGAAAAATGCCAGCGTAACCTGGTGACCGCTTTCAAACGCCTGCAGGACGAAGGGTACCTGGAGCTCATCACCTGCGGCGCGACCCACGGTTACCTTCCCTTAATGCTCCAGCGGGAAGCGGTCCGGGCCCAGGTGCATTATGCGGTGGAATACCACACCCGCGCCCTCGGCCGTCCCCCGCGCGGGATCTGGTTGCCGGAATGCGGTTACCAGCCGGGCGATGACGAGATCTTGCGGGAATACGGACTGCGCTACTTTTTCACCGATGCCCACGGGATCCTCCATGCCTCGCCGCGCCCGAAATACGGCAACTTTGCCCCGATCTATTGCCCGTCGGGGGTGGCCGCCTTCGGACGGGATCTGGAATCCTCGAAACAGGTCTGGAGCGCCCAGGAGGGTTATCCCGGCGACTACGATTACCGGGAGTTTTACCGCGATATCGGTTTCGACCTTGAGTATGAGTATATCAAACCGTACATCCATCCCTGTGGTCTCCGGATCAACACCGGGATTAAATACTACCGGATCACCGGGAAAACCCACGACAAACAACCGTACAATCCGGATTGGGCCCGGGAGAAGGCCGCGATCCACGCCGGTAATTTCATGTTCAACCGGGAGAAACAGATTGAGTATCTCGCCTCCATCCTGGACCGCCGGCCGATTATCGTCTCTCCGTATGATGCGGAACTCTTCGGCCACTGGTGGTTCGAAGGTCCCCAGTGGATCGACTTTTTAATCCGGAAGCTCTATTATGACCAGAAAACGATCAAAATGGTTACCCCCAGCGATTACCTGGCCCTTTACCCCCGGAACCAGGTCAGCACTCCTTCCCTCTCCAGTTGGGGATACAAAGGGTTCAACGAGGTGTGGCTGGAAGGAAGCAACGACTGGATCTACCGGCATCTCCACCGCGCGGCGCGGCTCATGGTGGAACTAGCCAATACCTACCCCGAAGCCACCGGACTGAAGCGGCGGGCCCTCAACCAGGCGGCCCGGGAACTGTTACTGGCGCAGAGCAGCGACTGGGCCTTCATCATGAAGACCGGTACCGTCGTCCCGTACGCGGTCAAGCGAACCCAAGACCATCTTGGCCGTTTTCTGGACCTGCATCACCAGGTGGTCAACGACCAGATCGATGAAGGGTGGCTCCGGGAGCTTGAGTACCGGGATAACATCTTTCCCGACCTTGATTACCGGGTCTACGCGTCACACCCGCACATCAACAGGAAAGTGGAGAACCTCGCGCTCGCTTTGTAATGTTGGGGCAAAAGGAGTTTACAGCATGAAAAACCGGTTTCTCGCCAAGTTGGCCCGGATGAACCGCAAACTCTGGGGGAGAAAACCCCTGGATTATCACCGCTTGTCACGGAAAAACCTGAAACTTGCCCCGGATAAGAAGGAAGGAGAACCGCCCGGAACCTAGGGCGTTTTCTTTTCGGGATCTTTTTGGCATGGTAAAGCGTCAGGTGGGAATAGAAATGTATGAAATGGAAAAACAGGAAGTGAACAAAGAGGGTTGTCCCAAAGTGATCTTCAACTGGCGCCGGCTTAGCCTGCAAATCATGCTGGTAATGGCCGGCTGCGTCTTGGTCTTTTTGTGCTTGCCGTTGGCGCCGCCGGAACAGCCGGTCACCACGCAGATTTTAAGCGCCGACGGGGAGGTCATTAGCCTTTTATTCCGGGAGAACCGGCAGCCGGTCCCGCTCTCCGCAATCCCGCCATTTCTGCAGAAAGCCTTTCTGGCAGTAGAAGATCACCGCTTTTACCAGCATAACGGGTTCAGCCCGGTCAGTTTTTGCCGGGCCGTCTATCATAATCTGTTCGTCCGCCAAGGGCTGCAGGGCTTTAGTACCATCACCCAACAGGTCGTCAAAAACGGCTATCTCTCGGCGGAAAAAACGTTACTCCGCAAGATCAAAGAACTATTCCTCGCTCTCCGGATGGAACTGCATTACAGTAAAGACGAGATCCTGGAGCTTTATCTGAACCAGATTTATTTCGGCCACGGCGCTTTCGGGGTGCAAACCGCGGCGCAAACCTATTTTGGCTTACCCCTGGCCGAACTGAACCGGATCGAGTGGGCGCTCTTGGCCGGCCTCCCGAAAGGCCCCGCTCTTTACTCTCCTTACCTGAACGAGGAAGGCGCCCGCCAACGGATTAAGACCGTTCTCCAACGCATGGTGACGGTCGGCTACATCACGGACGCGGAGAAGGAGGAGATTCTGCAGGAACCGCTCCGTCTCCCCGGTCTGAAACAGAACACGAAACAAGCCCATTATTTCCTCGATTACGTCCTGGCGGAGACGGAGGAGATTTTACGCCTCTCCAGGGATGAGATCCAAAGTAGCGGGTTACGTATTGAAACCACGCTTTCCCTGCCCATGCAGCAAGCGGCGGAAGAAGCGCTGAAAAACGGACTCAGCCCGATCCAGCAAAACCTGCAGCCACAAGGGGCATTAATTGCCGCCGATCCGCGCAACGGTGCGATCCGGGCGCTGGTCGGCGGTACAGATTATCTTAAAACACCGTTTAACCGGGCTTTGAAAGCCTACCGGCAACCGGGATCCGCTTTCAAACCCTTTGTCTACCTGGCGGCCCTGGAAGCCGGATACCATCTCGCCTCGACCGTCCCTTGCCAGGCGCTCTCCCTTCCTACCGACAAAGGGATGTATCAACCGCGGGACTATGGCAACAACCCTTACCACCAAAGGGATCTGACCTTACGCGAAGCCTTAGCCACTTCCTGTAATATTGTAGCGGTTTCGCTGCATTACCGGTTGGGGATCACACCGACAATTAACATGGCCCGGCGGCTCGGGATCACCTCACCCCTGCCGGAAAACCTCTCACTCGCGCTGGGGACTTCCGAAGTCACCCCGTTCGAACTGCTCCAGGCTTACCTGCCCCTCGCCGGGCAGGGACAATCCACCCCGCTTTGGGCGGTCCAACGGATCTATAATGCGCAGGGGAAACTGATCTGGGAGCGTAAACCCCGGACCCGCCAGGTCCTCGATCCGCGGCTGGCCTTCCTGGTCACTTCGGTCCTGGAGGATGCGCTCCGCCCGGGCGGGACCGCCGCCGGGATCAGTAACCGGCTCCGCCGACCAGCGGCCGGGAAAACCGGCACCACCCAGGAAAACCGGGATGCCTGGTTTATCGGTTATACTCCCCAGCTCATTGCGGTGGTCTACATCGGGGACGACCAGAACAAACCTTTACCGGCCGGCGGCGGCGCACTGGCCGCCCCAATCTGGGCCAATTTTATGAATAAGGCGCTGGCGGAGACCCTCGCCCAACCGTTCACCCCGCCGGCCGGGATCGTCACCCGGCGGATCTGCCGGGAAAGCGGGCTTTTGGCGACGCCAAATTGCCCCACCCGTCAGGAACATTTCCTCTTCGGACATGAACCGACGGTTTACTGCGCAGAGCATCGCCGGATCAAACTCCGGATCTGCCGGGAAAGCGGGCTCTTGCCGAATGCCTACTGCCAAGCGGTGGAGGAGCGGGAGTTCCCCTGGGGAGAGCACCCGATGTCCACGTGCGAGGTCTGCCATGCCCCGCGGGACCTTTGGGAACTGCTCTTCGGGAAGCCATTCCCCTTCTTCAAGCCGAAACCGGAACCGGATTCCGAAACACAGCCTTAAAATTCCATCTACCCAACCAGTACGCACCGCTTAGGCGGTGCTTTTTTTACGCTTTTTCAATGGGTTTTCGTTCCGCTAGAAAATACCTTTCTTCATTCATCTCTCATAAGAAAAGACATCTTTTAAAAGCCTTATTTCAACCGGCGCTGAGCTTTAGAATCCTCCAAGATATTCACCGGAACAAAGAACACCATTCGGCGCCGGTAGAGACTCAAGTCGAAAACGATTCATTTTAGCGCAAAAAAAGAGGATAAAATTGGCACAAATCGAATTATTCCTTAAGACTGCCAGTCTTGATTACGCTGTTTTTTGCGCTTTTCCCGGAGGAAGAATGAGAAAGTTAACTTTCCGCTCTGTTCTATTGTTATTGCTGAGCATAACCATAATGTTGGGTCAAGGAAGACGGCCGGCCTTCGCCGCGGCTGCCGTCCCCATTGACCTGCAGGTTTTCCCCGGTTTCCAGCGCCAACTGGCGCCGGCAACTTGGCTTCCGGTCACCATTAGACTGGAGACTTATAATGAACCGTTAGACGGGGAACTGGTGATCACCATTCCCCATGATTATATCCTGACCGGCGAGGCGACCGGGACGGAGTACCGCCTCCCGCTCGCTCTCCCCGCCTTTGCCCGCCGGACTTACCGGACGACGATCTTAAACCCGGTCGGCGCTTATTCTCCCCCGGTCGTCAGGGTGTACTCCCAGGGTCAACTTCTCACCGCGCATACTTTGTCACTGGAAACCGCCCCGCCCGGCCGTGGAATTTTAATCGTCAGTGACCAGGAATTCACCACCGGTTTTGGTATTGAACAGCCGGTTTTTCAACTGAAACCCGCTTTTTTACCGGACAATCCGGTCGGTTACTGGGGTGTAGAGGCTCTCCTCTTTGACCGGGCTGACCTCACCCTCCTGACCGCTCTTCAGATTGATGCGCTGGTCACCTGGGTCCGGCAAGGCGGAACCGTCATCCTGACCGGGGGAAACAGCCAACAGGCCCTGACCGCGCCGCTCCTGGCCCGGCTCACTACCTGCCGGTTCCGGCAGAAAACCGTTGTCTCCTTAACCGGCCGTGAGGAAACAGGCCTGCCCTTTGCGGAAGATCTGCAGTGGCTGGAGCTCTTTCGTGTTGATCCTGGCGACGCCGAAGTGCTTCTGACCGTGCAAGGCTACCCCCTCTTTCTGAAAGAGAGGCTCGGCGCGGGAGTCTGTTTGATCATGACCTTTGACCCCTTTGGCCCCGCCTTCTCCGCCCAACCGGCGGTAAAAGACTGGTGGGCGGCGTTTTTCCCACTTCCGGAAGGGGAAGATGAACCAAACCAAGGTTTACTCGATTATTTACTTCCAGAGCTTCTCCGTTCTTCCCCGCAGCCCTTCCCGTCCAAGCTTTGGGTGGTGACCGCCCTCGCCGGGCTCTGCTTTTGCCTTTATTTCTATGGCCGCGCCGCCCGGAACCTGCCGTTGATCCTGGCGTGTACCGGGTATCTGCTTTTGATTGCGTTCTACACCGCTTTCAGCGTTTTGCTCTTCAATCAACTGCTGGCCGGCGGGGAACAATGCCTCTCCGAACTGGCAATCATCCATAAAGCACCGCACCAGGCAGCGGCGCGGATTGAAGGTTACTATACACTTTTCTCCCGGAAAACCAAGAAGTTGGAATTGAGCGTCGGGCGGACCGCCGGGATGTTGACCGGCCCCTCGCCCCAAGCCGGTTCCGGCTTTCCGGCCCCGGTCCGGATCCTCATCGGGGAAGAACAGAGTAAACTGGAATTTCCCCCAAATGAGAACTGGCTCACTATGGGGTTTCGCGCCAACTACTTTACCGAGCTTCCGGTTTATGTGACGAGCGAAAACGATGGCGATCACCTGACCATCGACATCACCAACGAGAGCGAATTAACCCTCGCCCGTCTTCTCCTTTATTCCGCCGGACGCTGGTTTATCCTTGGCGAGGTGGCGCCGGGCGCGACCGGCTTCTTCCGGGTGGACCTGTCCGCACCCGGCGAGGCTTTCCCCACCGGCATCCGCCTTTACCCGCTTTCGTCGTGGGGGCAACGGACCGATCCGGCGGCCTTGCGCCGTGAACTACTGAACAATGCAGCCCACCGGCTTTTTACCAGCACCACCCGGTCAACCGGTGCCCACCGCAGCTACCTGCTTTGTTTATTGAGTGGGAAAAGACTTCCCGGCTCCGTTGCTTTAAAAAAACCGGAACAACAGAATTTTTCCGGTCTGTGGCTCTTACCGGTCGATTAAGGAAAGGAGGGCGCATCGGGCGATGAAAGACTGGTATACCGTTTTTCGCAGCGATTTAAAAGCGTATTTACGGGCAAACTCCTTCCTCCTGCTTAGCCTCCTGGTTGTCTCATTCCTCGGGATGATCACCGTGGCCTTCTGGCCGGCCGGGATCATTGTCCAATTCCGGCGGCCCCTCCTGGGTACCGTCTTTGCCCATGCCCTGCTCGCAACAACGGTCGCCGTTAATCTCCTGGCGTTAAACAGTGAGGAGCGTTTTCCCGGCATCCCGTCGCTCCGTGCCTGGCTGCGCACCGGAAACCTCTCTTTCCAGGCGGTCCTGGCCGGTAAATTACTCTCCCGGACACTGCAAGGATTTTTCCTCCTGGCGGCTACTATGCCGCTCGGGGTGATCGTCTTCCTTGCCGGCGGGCTTTCGCGGCCGGGACTGTTCCTCCTTTACCTCCTTGCCTTTTTGGCAGCGAGTGCCGCCGGCTGGCTCGGCATCTATCTAGTGGAAAACTTTGCCCACCGTTTCCGGCGCATCTGCCTTTTTCTCTTTTCCCTCTATTTGCTCGGAATGGGATTGACCAGCTTTTTCCCGCATCCGGCTTTACCGGTCAATCTTTACTACCAATTGGGTCTCTTCGCCCTCGTGGTCTTGCTCATCCTGGCAATGCTGACTAATTTACGGGGATGGTTTTTCCGATGAAGAACCGGCTGCCGGTCTGGACAAATGAACACCTGCCACTCTTTAAAGAACTGGCCACCCAATACCGGAGACGCCTTTTCTACCAGCTCTGTGCTTGGGGGTGTGCCGGTGCGCTGACCGGCGGTTTGCTCCTTACCGGAGCCATGAAACTGTTTCAGCTGCGCCCAAGTTATTCTTTTCTTTGGCCCACCCTGTTTGCTCCCTTGGCGGCGGGTTTCGCCTATGTTCGCGCGCCTTTCTCCTGGCCACACCTGCTCCGGGAAGCCGACCGGAACCTTGGCCTGCAGGAAAAATTAATTACCCTGGCCCAATATTACCAGCGTGAACCGGACAATCCGTTCCTGCCACTTTTGGCGTCGGCTCTCAGCACCGAAGTGGGTGATCTCGCCGCCAAACGCGTCTTTCCGCTGCCGAAAACGCCGTTTCTGGTGAGCGCCGGCAGCGCTGTTTGCCTTTTGATCCTGGCCCTCCTGCCCGGACGTTCCACCCCGCTTTCGCCGCCGGGTGCTCCGCCTCCGGCAGCACCTACAATCGTGGCCGAAGCGCCCGGCCAGCCGGAGAGTTTCCCCGGGATCGGCGTGGAACCCGGCCGCCCGGCCTTGGAAATCCTTTCCCCATCCGGACCGCCGGACACTCCCCATGAAACGGCGCCGCTGGACCGGCCGGATTTACGTTCCCGGTTGGGGAACGCTCCTGAACAAGGCTTTACCCGGACCGAACCGCGGGGGAAACCGGAGGCCCCGGAGACTTCCTCCCCGCCGGAGAACGCCCCGGGAACTCCCGGTCGAGGCCGTCAGGAACAGGCGCCACAGGAAGAGACGGCGGAAGAGAGAGCAGAAGACACCCCCGATACGGGAGCGGGGAGCAACGATTCGGAAACGACCAGCATTCCCCCGTCCCCCGGTGCGGAAGCACCGGAGAAAGGCAGCGGGCAGAACGGGGGGACGGTGCGCGCGGAGAACGTTCCGGCCGAAGACGACGATTCTTCCTCCGGCGCCGGCCACCGTCGCACCACGACCAGGCCGGCAGAGGCAACCGCCGGTTTTGAACCGGTGCTGGAGTATACCCCGCTCGCCACCAGTTCCCAAGTGAGTAAAGAAAGCTTTCTCTCTTCCTATCTGGAGGAGCTCTATCCCCCGGCTCCTGGCTCGCCCCCGGGCGAGGCGCTGTTCCGGGAGCGTCTACGGAAACATGCCCTGCTTTTGGCCGCGGAAGGCAGTGAGGAACTCCCGGCGGCTTACCGCGCGCTGATCCGGGAGTACTTCTCCCTCTTGGCGGCGGAAGAATGATCGGTTAATTCACGAGCAAAGGAGCGTAACGATGGCAAAAACAAAAATTGATCAATACCATCAGGCTTTAAAGAAAACCCGGGAAGAGATCGGCAAAGTTATCGTCGGTCAGGAAACAATTATCAACGATCTGTTGACCGCGATCCTTTGTAATGGCCATGTCCTCTTGGAAGGCTTGCCCGGGTTGGGCAAGACCTTGCTCGTCCGGACCTTGGGGACGGTCTTATCTTTAAAATATGCGCGGATTCAATTTACCCCGGATTTGATGCCCGCCGATCTGACCGGAACCAATATACTCCAGAGCAACGCCAACCATGAGCGTTTCTTCGTCTTTAAAAAAGGGCCGCTCTTTGCCCAGATTGTCCTGGCCGATGAGATCAACCGGGCGACGGCCAAGACCCAGTCCGCCCTCCTGGAAGCGATGCAGGAACAGAGTATTACCGTTGCCGGCGAAACCTACCGGCTTGACCCCCCCTTCTTCGTGCTGGCCACCCAGAATCCTTTGGAGCTCGAGGGGACTTACCCTTTACCCGAAGCCCAGCTTGACCGGTTTTTCTTCAAACTGAACGTTACGCTCCCCAACCGGCAGGAGTTAAATGAGATCTTAGCCCGCACCACCGGGGCGACCATCCCTGAAGTATTGCCAACGATGAACGCCGCTGAACTAATCGAGGTTCAGCAACTAATCCGGCAGGTACCAATCTCCTCCGAGGTGATGGATTATGCCGCCCGGCTGATCCTGGCTACCCATCCCCAAACCCCCGGAGTCGACCCGCAGGTCACCAAGTATGTCCGTTACGGCGCGAGTCCCCGGGGGGCCCAGGCTTTGGTCCTCGGTGCCAAGGCCCGGGCATTTCTGGCCGGCCGTTATTATGCCGGCTTTGAAGAGCTGCGCGCCGTTGCCCTGCCCGCCCTGCGGCACCGGATCATCTTAAACTTTGAGGGTGAAGCCGCCGGGCTGCAGCCCGATGATCTGATTCGTCAACTGCTGGCCACCGTTCCGGAAAAGATCTAAACCTTTTGCTCTTACGGTTCCGGAGTGTTTCAATCCGCAGTTACTTTTTAAACTGAGCCGTCGTTAACCATTAGGAGTCGACCATAAAGCTGACTCCCCTGACAGGAAAGCCCGTTTCCGCTTGCCGTCCGCGCCGGGTGGCAGGAAAAACGGCTTAAATAAACCTGATCAATCGAAAACTTTCGCCGGGAGCCAAGACAAAAAACAAAGGAGGAACGGACGGTGCTTGGGGATAGCGGTTTTTTACGTTTCTTGGAACGGCTGAATCTGGTCATGAATAAATCCCGACCCAGCCTGGCCGTTGGTCACCACTTGGGCCACCGTCCCGGGAGCGGGCTCGATTTTCGGGAGTACCGGCCTTACCAACGTGGCGACGACCTCCGTTACCTCGACTGGAACCTCTTTTCCCGGCTGGAACAGCTTTTTCTTAAAGAATTCACGGAAGAACGGGACTTTTTGGTTTATTTCCTGATCGATCAGAGCCGTTCAATGGGGTTTGGGACCCCCAGCAAACTGCAGTATGCCTTGCGTTTGGCGGCGGCGTTGGGTTATATTGCCCTTGCCGGTTCGGACCAGGTCGGCGCCGCCTGCTGTTCCGAAGGTTGGGACAGTGAACTTAAACCCCTGAAGGGAAAACGCCAGGCACACAGGTTCTTTCAGTATTTGGAGAGCGCCGGCGTCAAGGGGCGGACCGATTTAAACCGCGCCCTCGCCACGTTGGCCTGGAAAGTAAAACAACCCGGCCTCGCCGTTATCCTCTCCGATCTCCTCGCTCCGGAGGAGATCTCGGACGGGCTGAGACGGCTCAGGACCGGCGCTTGGGAGATCTGGGTCCTGCAGATTCTTACCCCTTGGGAGCTCAATCCTTCCTTAGAGGCGGAAGTCCTGTTGATCGATGCGGAGACCGGCCGCCGCCGGGAGATGGTCATCACCGACCAGACCATTGCCGCTTACCGGCAAAGGCTCCACACGCTCCAAACCCGTTACCGGCAATTGGCCCCACAGTATGGTTACCGCTTCCTCACCCTCTCGACCGCCATGCCGCTGGAGGAAGTCTTATTCGAAACAATGCGTAAGGAAAGGTTGATCGTCTAGTGCATTTTCTGAATCCGACCGCCCTCCTTTACCTGATCGGCCTCGGCTTCTTTTTTCTCCTTCACCGTTTGTGGCCGGAGAAAAAGGAGAAGGTCGTCCCTGCTTTGTTTTTGTGGGAAGGCTTGTCCCAAAACGACGAGGCGTCGCAGTTGCGGCAGCGGTTCAAGCCGGATGTGCTTTTCTTCCTCCAACTCCTTACGCTGGTTCTCCTTCTCTTTGCCCTGCTCCGACCGGTGCGTTTTCTCACCGGCGGCCGGCCCGGCCGGATGGTTGTCGTCATTGACTGCTCGGCGAGCATGCTCAGTACCGATCTCTCCCCCAACCGTTTCCAGCAGGCGATCGCGGCCGGACTTCAACTGCTCGCAGAAAACCGGGCGCACCAAACCGCTTTGGTCGCGGGTCAAGCTGTTCCGGAAGTGCTGACAACCTTCACCGGTGATCAACAACTGCTCCGTCGCCTGCTCCGGGACTTAGCCCCCAAGCCGGAAGCGGCCGATCCCCAGCAGGCGCTGGCTCTGGCTTCTAACCTGCTCGGCCCCTCCCGGGGAGAGATTGTCTTCATCACCGACGGAGCGTTTCCGGACCCCGGCTACCAGGGCACCGCTCCCCTGCGGGTTATCCGGGTCGGCCAACCCGTTGCCAACCTGGCAATTAACGGGCTGGAAGCCCGGGCGACCGGCCGGCCTGGAGAATACCAGGTCCTGGTCAGGCTCAATAACTTCTCCCCCCAAGGGCAAACCGCTTTTCTACGGATTGACGGCCCGGAGGGGGCCATCCTGCGGACTGCCTTGACCTTTCTGCCCTGGGAGGAAAAGATCCTCTTCTATAACCTCACCGCCGGCCAGCAGATCACCTGGCATTTCACCTTGGAGGGGAGCGATGCTTTAGCCCTTGATAACCAGGCATCGCTGACGGTAGGCCAGGCGGCAAGATCGGTCCTCTTAGTCGGACCCGGTAACTTCTTTTTGGAGCGGGGCCTCCGTGCCTTGCCGGCGACCACGCTTACCTGCCGGCCGCAGGTTACCCCGGCCGAGGCCGCGGCCTACGATCTGATCATCTTCGACCGGACGGCCCCGCCACCGGGGGTCACCGGCCGGATTCTCCTGATTAATACCGCTTATCCCGAGTGGGAAAAGCCGGAAAGCATCGCAAGTTCTCCGGCGCCGGGGCAAATCTGGGGGGAAACCTCCCACCCGCTCCTCCGCTTTGTGGAGCTCAGCCACTGGCGCATTCGTAACCAATTACGCTTTACGTTGGAAGGTGTTACTGTTCATCCGCTGGCTTCCTCGCCCGCCGGTCCGGTTCTCCTTAGTGTGGAGGAGCCGGGACGCCAAACCATACTCTTCTGTTTCGACCTCTTTGCCTCCAACCTCCCTCTCCAGGCGAGCTTCCCGGTCTTCCTTGCCAACCTGCTCGCCTGGGCAAAACCGGAATCCCCGGCGAGCAGCCAGGCCGTGTTCCTTCCGGCGGCCGAATCGGACCTTACGCCACGGTCACTTGCCACCCCGCCGCTCCCGGAGCGGCCTCCGGAAACAGGAGTCATCCCGGAAAGCCGTGAATTGTGGCCGTTCTTCGTGCTGGCAGCCCTGATCTTCCTGAGTGCTGAATGGTGTTTCTATCACCGGCCGTCCTTCGGGCGGGCAAAGGAGGGCGCAAAATGAGGACAGTTTTCCGTTTCGCACAGCCGGGTTATCTCTTTCTCCTCCTTCTCCTGCCCCTGGCTTATCTGATCTTTCTGTACGGAACCCGCCGGGGGAGTTCGCGGCTCAAAGCCTGGATCGTGCTTGGTCTTCGCCTTTTGCTGCTCGCTTTGGTCACCCTAAGTCTGGCCCAACCGCTGCTCACCGTCCCGGTTCCGGAGCAGACGGTCGTTTTTGTCGTTGACCGCTCAGCCAGCCTCCTCCCTGTCCAACAGGATGCAGGCATTGCTTTTCTACGGTCCGCTTTACAAAAGCGGAAAGCAGCCGACCGGGCTGGACTGATCACGTTTGGCGCCGTCCCCCAGGTTGACCTGACGCCGGCGGCTGAATGGCAGTGGCCTGTCTTCCCGGCGGAACCGCCCGGGGATCTGACCAACATCGAAGCATCCCTCAAACTGGCCTTCGCCAGCCTCCCGCCGGAAGGCGGGCGGCGGATCGTATTAATATCGGACGGAGCGGAAAATGCCGGGCAGGTTGGAGAGATCATCCCCAAGTTACGGGCAGAAAACGTCCCGGTGGACGTCTACCCGCTCCCGCGCCCGGCCACATCCGAAGCACTGATCGAACATCTCGCCCTTCCCCGCCGGAGTAAAAAGGGTGAACCCTTTCTCCTGCAAGTGGTCTGTCACAGTACGGGGGAGGCTGCCGGCGAACTCCTGCTCTACCTCAACGAACGTTTGGTCGCCACCCAGCCGGTTACCCTCCAGCCCGGGACCAACCTCTTTCTGTTTACGCAAACCCTTCCTGCCGCCGGTGTCTACCGTTACCGGGCGGAACTGGCGGTCGCCCCTGATACCCTGCCGGCAAATAACCAGGCCGGCGGGGTCATGGTTGTTCCCGGTGATAAACCCGTGTTGCTGGTGGGTGAGTCCACGCCGGCCTCCCGCCATTTCGTTGTCCGCCTGGCCGAAGAGGGTTTTACGATCATCCAGCAACCGGCAAGGCTTTTCCCGCAAGACTTAAAAGCGCTTACCGCCTACAGCGCCATCATCCTGAATGATCTTCCCTGGTCCGCCCTCACCCCCAACCAGATCGAGTTGCTCCATACATACGTCCATAACCTGGGGGGCGGGTTGATCGTCCTCTCCGGGAAGAACAGCGCAGAAGCCGAGACCGGCCGCACTTCGCCGTTGGCCGCTTTGCTCCCGGTCCACAGCCAGCTTGAACAACGGGTGCTCTTTCCCTCCCTTTCCTTATTGATCCTCCTCGATACCTCCGGCAGCATGGATCAGGTCCAGTACGAAGGGGGATTTAGCAAACTCCGCCTGGCCAAAGAAGCAACGATCGCCGCCCTCCAACTGTTGGTCGAGGAGGAACGCCTGGGCGTCCTCGCCTTTGACGCCCAACCCCGTTGGGTCGTTACCCTCCAGAATGTCGATGATCCGGAGCGCATTATCCGGCGCCTCGCCCCGCTCCAAACCGGCGGGAGCACCAATCTCTACGCCGCCCTCGAAGAAGCTTACCGGAGCATGCTCAAAGAGGAGTCAGCCATCCGGCATATTCTCATCCTCTCTGACGGGATCTCCGATCCCGGCGATTTTGAAACCCTGGCGAAAGCAATCGCCGCCAGCGGGATTACGATCAGTACGGTCGGGATCGGCCAGGATGCCGACCGTGAATTACTGACCAATCTGGCGGCCTGGGGCCGTGGCCGCGCATTTTACACGGAAGATTTTAATACGATTCCGCAGATTTTTATCGCCGAAACCAGCCGGGTCCTCCGCGGAGCGGTGGACGAACGGCCTTTCCGTCCCCAACTTGCCGCCGGCAACGGGCTCTGGACCGCCACCCGCTGGACCGAACCGCCTGAACTGACTGGGTTTGTCCGGACGACCCCGCGCCGGACCGCCGAGGTTTTTCTCCGCGCCCCCGACTACTCGCCGGTGCTCGCCGGTTGGCGGTTCGGTCTGGGCCGCACCGTAAGTTTCCTCTCCGATCTGGGGGAAAACTGGGCCCGGGAGTGGCTGGCATGGCCAGGGTACGGTGAGTTTTGGCGGCAAGTCATCAATTGGGTTATTCCTGCCGAGCCGTATACCTTGCTTCAGCCCCAGGTTTCAATCGCGGACGGCCGGGGTCTCCTACATGCCGATGCCCTTGACCCGGAGGGGAATTTTGTCAATTACTTGCAAGTGAAAGCGACGATCACTACCCCCCGGGGCGAAACGCAAACAATTACCCTCCCACAGACCGGTCCCGGGGAATACCGTACCTCATTCCCCTTGACCGCAACCGGGGAGTACCTGGTCGCCATCACCTGGCAACAGCAGGGATCCGCTACGGAAGAAGGGCCGGTGCTGACCGGTTTCTCCGTTCCTTACTCACCGGAGTACCGGTACCGGCGGACCGTGGACGGCCACCGCCTTCTCGCGGAATTAGCCGCCGCGACCGGGGGACGAATCCTCTCCTCCCCGGAGGAAGTGTTTACCGGCCGGCCGGAGGTAGCCACCAAGGAACGGCGGACCGGTCATCAGCTTTTACCCTGGATCTTTCTCCTTTTCCTGTTCGAACTGGCCTTACGCTTCCTGCCGGTCCATCTTTTCCGCCCGCTGGCCGCCGCGCTCCGGATCTTCCGCACCACCATGGCCAACCGTTTCCGCGCGGCATGGCAAAAAGTCGCCACCAACCGGAACCGTGCCTCCGGGTGGTGAAAAAACCGGCCTCTAAATCTTCCCCGTCCATATAAGTCCAGTTAATTAGCTGTTCTTTAATAATTTTCAGGAAAAGACAACAACGGCGGGATTTTTATGATAAGATTAAGATTATAAGAGATCAATTACAACCGGCCACTTCGTTGGATTGGCCGTTGAAAGAATTGCAGTTTCACGGTAAGACGGAGGGATGGTTCAATGAGCATGTATTGGGATGAAGCGATGGAAAGAGCGGAAGCAGGGGGACTCCGGGAGTACCAGCTTCACTTACTCCGCGCGACGCTGGCGCGGGCGAAAAACTCCCCTTTTTACCGGCGCTTGGCGCTTGACCAGATCGAATCGCTCGCGGCCTTTCAAGCCGAAGTCCCCTTTACCCGGAAACAGGATCTGCGGGAACACTTCCCCTACGGCTTCCTCGCGACCGACCGAAAACAGGTGGTGCGCCTGCATTCTTCTTCCGGGACCACCGGTAACCCGACGGTTATTTTCCACACCAAAAATGATATCGAGGAATGGACCAACCTGGTCGCCCGGTGCATGTATATGATCGGGACGCGCCCCGGCGATGTTTTCCAAAACACCATGGGTTACGGCCTTTTCACCGGCGGCCTGGGATTTCATTATGGCGCGGAAGCGATCGGCGCCCTGACCATCCCGATTGGCCCCGGCAACAGCAAACGCCAGATCTGGTTTATGCAGAACTTCGGGACCAGTGTTGTGCATATCCTCCCCAGCTACGCCCTGCGGCTTTACACACACTTTGAGGAGTTAAAGATCGACCCGAAATCTCTGAATCTGCGGATCTTTATTATCGGTTCCGAACCGCATAGCGAGGCCATGCGCCGGCAAATCGAGGAGTTATTCGGGGTTAAAGCATATAACTCCTACGGCCTCTCCGAAGTTTGCGGCCCGGGCGTCGGTTTTGAATGCCTAGAACAAGACGGGATACACCTCTGGGAAGATCATTTTCTGGTTGAAATCATCGACCCGGAGACCGGAGAGGTGCTGCCCCCGGGCGAGGAAGGTGAGCTGGTCCTGACGACTTTAAAAAGGGAAGCGGTGCCCCTCCTGCGCTACCGGACCGGCGATCTCACCCGGATCCTTCCCGGAAAGTGTCCCTGCGGCCGCACCCACGTCCGCATTGACCGGATTAAAGGCCGGGCAGATGATATGCTGATCATCAACGGGGTTAATCTTTTCCCCATCCAGATCGAAAAGACGCTCCTCGGTATTCCGGGGGTTGGGAAAAACTACCTGATCGAAATCAGAAAAGAAAACTACATGGATAAACTATACATTAAAGCAGAAGTGGATCAAGCGATCTTTGAAGGAACTTTGGCCGGGCTAACCCAATTACAAAACCGGATCGCCGACGAGTTACGAGCCGAGCTTTCCGTCAATCCCGTGGTTCAACTCTGTGAACCCGGCAGCTTGCCGGTCTGGGAAGGGAAGGCCAAACGGGTCAATGACCTGCGGAATTCGGAATAACGGTCTTACCCGGATCTGGACAATGGAAACGGCCGCCCGGAGGAAGTACCAACTCTTGTAGAATATTGACTACCACAAATCCAAAAGAATATTACCTCCGGCAGGCGAGAAGGAGGAGATTGCAGTGGCTTACCATTTATCAATCTTTGTGGAGAATAAGCCGGGAAAACTGGAGAGCATCACGAAGATCCTGGCCGAGCAGGGAATTAATATTTATGGAATTTATATCGCGAGCGCCGGCGAGTTCGGGGTCGTAAAGATCATCGCGGACCGCCTGGCAGAGGCCTACCAACTTTTAAAAGATGAGGGCTTTACGGTCTCCAAGCGTAAAGTGAGCATTGTCCTCCTCCCCGATCGCCCCGGCGAGATGCACAAATTACTAACGCTCCTTGCCCGCCACCAAATCAACCTGGACGATTGTTACGGCTTTGTCCTGGAGGCCAAATCCCAAGCCGCACTGGTCTTGGAGGCCGAAAAACATTCCTTACTTGAAGAAGTCTTACAAGCCAATCATTATCAGCTCTTATCCGAAGCAAAGCTCTCTAAGGGTTAAATAAAGAGATAATGATTGCCGCAAGGACAATAAAACAACACCAAATCCGTGAAGCAAAAACGGCTGTCCGCCGGGAACGGAAAGTCCCGGGCGGACAGCCGTTATTTTATCATCGAGCTAATTTACCGGACACCGGTTACCACTCTCTCCGGAACTAAAACCGGTAACTGTACACCGCCATCACACCACCATTCGGCAGCCAGCCGAAACCGAAGCGGGAGCGGGGGAATGTTTCCTTCACTGAGAATTCCTGCCCCGCATGGTAACGTTCAAGCATTTTCTCTTCTACACTTTTAATTCCGAGATTGGCGACCGCTGAGCCGGCAAAGATTAAAGCGCAATATGTATAGTAGTAAGAATTGGAAGTTAAAAAGTAAAGCGCGCCCGCCGCATCAATGACCCCGGCGATCAGGCGGTCGGTTTTTGCCCGGTCCGCTAAGAAAACCAAACTGTTATAAGCTGCTTCTTCTTTTTTAACCGGATCATTAATCTTCATCACATCAGCATAGTGGTTCTCCGCTTCAGAAGGTATGGCCAAGGTAATAATTCCCGTTCCGGTGATAATACCGGCCATGATATAGCCAAACCCTCTGATATACTTGGCATCTTCCTCCGTAAGATCTTCATCAGCTTTAACCATCGAAAATAAAGCCCCGGTACCTATACCCGTCGCGGTTAGAACAACGCCCCCGATCAAACGGTCCGTCTTCTTTTCCCGCGCCAAGTTACTCAGCAGATATTCGGCGGAAAGACTAGTCTGATTTGGATAACTGGCCGTCACTGGTCCGGCCGTCAGGAGCAAGCAGAAACAAAGAAACATAATGATTCCTATTTTGTTGCGTTTCACTTGATTACCTCCCATTAATAAGTTTCTTTATTATATCATACAGTTACCTGGGTAAACCACCTCCTCCAAAAAAGATGTCCTTCCCGGTGTCCAGAGGATAATCTTCCTTCTGATTTAGCAACTTTAGCCCAAAAAGTCATGACTTTGACCTCTTACCTTTCCCCCGGCGTCCGCATAGTTTGTAGTAACCAGCATAATGGAGGAATCGAAAATGAGCATGAACATCAGTCAGGTTTTCTGTCCTGGCGGTACGGTTTACACGATTCGCGCCGGCGACACCCTTTTTGCCCTGGCGGGAAGGTTTAATACAACTGTCCAAGCAATCATCCAGGCCAATCCCGGGATCGATCCCAACTCTTTACAGGTTGGCCGGATGATCTGTATCCCGGTCGCGCCCAGCCCCGGTCCCTGCCCCGGCGGATTCCAGTACACAATCAGAGCCGGCGACACCTTTTTCAGTATTGCCCGTCGCTTCGGCACTACGGTCAACGCCTTAGAGGCCGCGAACCCCGGTGTCAATCCCAACCAATTGCAAATTGGCCAGCAGATTTGTGTCCCGGCCGCCGCGCCAGGACCAGGTCCTTGCCCCGGTGGTTTTCTCTACACAATCCGGGCCGGCGATACCTTCTTTTCTTTGGCTTCCCGCTTCAATGTAACTTTACAGGCTTTAATCTCGGCAAATCCGGGGGTTAACCCGAACAGTTTACAGATCGGGCAACAGGTCTGTATTCCTGCGCCCGCGCCGACACCGACACCCGGAACCTGCCCCGGTATAGTCTACATCATCCGGGCCGGCGATACTTTATTTGCGTTGGCCCAACGCTTTAACACTACCGTCTCTGCCATTACGGCAGCCAACCCGGGTATTAACCCGAACAACCTGCAAGTCGGACAGCAAGTCTGTATTCCCCAGTAACGAACTGACCCGACTGGTGGAAACTTTCTTTCGCCAAGTTACCCGCGGAAAAGACCGGGCTAGACCCGGTCTTTTTCATGCCTTGTCTTGTTGCCAATTCTCTTGATTTAAATCCCAAGACTGTGCTAAACAGGCATTTTCCCCGATAATTTAAATTATATCGTCAGGACTTCTGCATTGTTCATAAGGAATATAGTTTTATGCCAAAATCTCGGTGCCGTCCTTACGCAGTTTGAATAAGTTAATAGCAGGATTCATCAGTTCTCAGCGATGAGGAGGTGCCTAAATGTCTGAAAATACCGAAAGAGTCAAGGAAAATCCCGTTGAACAAGCTCAAGTGCCTGAAACAACTCAACAACCGACATGTCCACCTGGTGGCTTCCTTTATACAGTACGGCCCGGTGATACCCTGTTTAGTATCGCCAATCGTTTCGGGGTTCCTTTGGATTGCTTACGCCGTTTTAATCCGCAGGTCTCCGGTGATGTGATCTTCCCGGGACAGGTCCTTTGTATCCCGCCGGTTTCCGCCTGCACGACACCACCACCGCCGCCGTCCTGCCCACCGGGAGGATTCCTCTATACCGTGCGGCCTGGTGATTCGATGTTCAGTATCGCCAACCAGTTCGGTATCCCATTGGATTGCCTGATCCGGTTCAATCCACAAATTCCGAATCCGAACCAGATCACTCCGGGCCAGGTCATCTGTGTCCCGCCGGCTTCCGCTTGCGCACCGACACCGCCACCGCCGACCTGCCCACCGGGAGGATTCCTCTACACCGTGCGGCCTGGTGACTCGATGTTCAGTATCGCCAACCAGTTCGGAATTCCGCTCGATTGCCTACGCCGCTTTAATCCACAGGTCTCCGGCGATCTGATCTTCCCTGGCCAGCTCCTTTGCATCCCGCCGGCTTCCGCTTGCGTACCTACACCGCCACAACAGCCGTGCCCGCCGGGAGGATTCCTCTATACGGTCCGCGCTGGTGACACCATGTTCAATATCGCCAACCGGTTCGGTATTCCGCTCGATTGCCTGATTCGTTTCAACCCGCAAATCCCGAATCCGAACCTCATCTTCCCAGGCCAGGTCATCTGTGTCCCACCGGCTTCCGCCTGTGGAACCACGCAACCAACCTGTCCGCCGGGAGGATTCCTCTATACCGTGCGCGCCGGTGATACCATGTTCAATATCGCCAACCGGTTCGGAATTCCCTTGAATTGCCTGATTCGCTTCAACCCGCAAATCCCGAATCCGAACCAGATCTTCCCGGGTCAGGTCATCTGTGTCCCACCAGCCTCAGCATGTCGGTAGGCACGAACAAAACGCGAAAAAGCCGCTTAACAAGCGGCTTTTTCTTTTTTATCCCACCCTCTCATACCAACCAGTAAACCACCAGCGGGAGGGTGAGCAGACTTAATAATGTAGTGATGAAGACGGCTGTGACAGCCAGTTCATTATCGCCACCGTATTTTTGGGTTAACACCGGTGTACTGGCCATGCTTGGCATTGCCGCCTGCAGCAAAGTGGCTGCCCGGACCAATGGTGGCAAATTGGAAGGTAAAACCAAGAGGTAGGCCAGCAAAGGATAGATTATGAGCTTGCCAAGGGCGATCAGTCCGCAAAGAAAAACCAGCCGCTTATTCCGTAAATTAACCCCGCCCAGCATCGAACCCATCAGGAGCATCGCCAGCGGGGTCGTGGCATTGCCCATGATTTGCAAGGGTGTCAGCACCACTTCCGGGATGGTTATTCCTAACCAATTACACAGTAACCCGCCGGCCATCCCAAGCAGTGCCGGGTTAATCAACGTTCTCCAACCCTGCTTACCCTTCGCCCTCCCGTTAAAGGCCCAGATCACCAAAGTACAATAGGCAATCGTCACCCCGACATCATATAAAACAGCATAGGCCAGGCCTTCCCGGCCCAGAACGGCAAAGATCACCGGCAGGCCGATAAAACCGGTATTCGGGATCGCGCAGAGCGCCGAAAGCGTCACGGTTTGCGGTCCCGGCCAGTGCAACAACCGTCCCAACCCCAAAATACCGGCCATCACAATTACCGCCATCATCAGGGCGATAAGGGGGGAATAAATCCCCGCCGTCAGTTGTTCCCAAGTCAAATCGGTAGCGACCGCTACGAAAATTAAGGGCGGCACGGTTAGATTCATGATTATTTCCGCCAGTCCCTGCCTGACTTCCTCTTTGATGATCCCGGTCTTCCGCGCCGCCACCCCAAAGATCGTTAAGGAAAAGACCATCAGGACCCGCTGGATCAGTACGCTATTTGAGACTAACATCTTCCAACTTTGACCCCTTCTTTGATATTTTCCACAGCCCGCTTGGATAGTAACTCCTCAGCCGTTTCCTCCTCTGCTGTTTTCCCTAAACCCTGGACGGTCTGCATGATACAACCTACACAAAGTATAATTATAACAGGATTTAAACTAAAAACCAGATCGAACTGCAATCTGCACCGTTTTTGGGACTAAGGATTGAGGGCGGACTCGCCTCCGGTTAGGCTTAACCTTAGCTAATTGCAGAACAGGCGATCCAACCACAAGCCATGTTTAATTTGTTATCCAGATAATACCAGCATATTTTACGAATTGGTGAACTTCCCATTTTTCGCTTTTCGTCGCTTGCGTATTCCACATAAATGTATTATCATCTAATTGAGAATGATTTTCAATTACAGTACAGGCTATCTCAAAATTTTGTCGAAAGGAGCGTCCTTTATGAACAATTCCTCTCTGATCAATCTGCCGTCCGGCGCCCATGGAATAGTCCACCAGATTGCTGCCGGCACTTGCGCCACCAAACGCCTTTACGAAATTGGGATCAATCCTGGAACAGAAATTGAGGTAGTCAAAAATGATGTCGGTCCCCTCATTCTTTCCCTGGCCGGACATAAGATTGCGATCGGTCGTGGACTGGCACAAAAAATCGTGGTCAACTTTTAGGAACAAGAACTTAAGGCAGAACTAACCCTTATTTCCTTCTTATTACTGATCACAACGATGTTCGCAGAAGGAGGCGTCTTTATGAAGACCATTGCGTTGGTCGGTAATCCGAACAGCGGCAAAACAACGATCTTTAATGCACTGACCGGCGCCAATCAGCATGTTGGTAACTGGCCGGGCGTTACCGTCGAAAAAAAGGAAGGGAAACTGACTTTCCAGGGAAAAACTTTTCAGGTGGTCGACCTTCCGGGAATTTACAGCTTAGGCGCTTATTCGGAAGACGAAATCGTCGCCCGGGATTTTATTCTCAAAGCCCGTCCCGATGTTGTGATCAACGTCGTTGATGCGACAAATATCGAACGCAATTTATATTTAACCGTTCAACTCCTGGAGATGGACGCCCAAGTCGTCATTGCCTTGAATATGTTCGACGAAGCACAGGAGAGAAAGATCAGCTTTGATCTTGAAAAGTTGTCCGAAAAATTGGGCGTACCCGTCATCCCAACCATTGCTTCGAAAAACAAAGGGATTGATGAACTGATTCAAAAGGCTGTTACCTTAAGCGAACAACCGGTCAAACCGGCGGTCAAACCGGACTACGGACCGGAGATTAACCAGGAAATAGCGAGATTGACAGCTTTCTTAACAGACCAAAACCTGGATTATCCCGCTTCTTGGCTCGCCGTGAAACTGCTGGAAAACGACAAAGAGCTTGAAGAATATGTACGACAACACCCGCATTTATCCTCTTCCGGGCTGCTCGCGAGCTTGGAGCAGATCAAAACAGAGCATGAAGAGTTGGAATTGGCGATTGTCAACCGGAGGTATACCTTAATCCGGCAGCTTACGGCAGACTGTGTCAGCCGTCCGGAAAGACCGGCCGTTACCCGGAGCGACCGGATCGACCGCGTTTTGGCCCACAAGTGGTGGGGTCTACCGATTTTTATCGCCATTATGCTTCTGATCTTTCAGCTGACCTTTGCCGTGGGGCAAGAACTCCTCGGCGGGCTCATGGGAGAAGGGATAAATCTCATCGGTACGGCCTTTGAAGCCTTTCTCACGAAGATAAATGCCCCGGAATGGCTAAGCTCCTTTGTCAGTGAAGGTATCATCGGCGGCCTCGGCGCCGTCATTGAGTTTATCCCGTTGATTGTCGTCTTATATCTCCTGCTAGGCCTCTTGGAAGACAGCGGTTATATGGCCAGGGCGGCCTATATTATGGACCAAATCATGCGGACGCTCGGCCTCCAGGGGAAGACCTTTATCCCGATGATCGTCGGCTTTGGATGTAATGTCCCGGGCATCATGGCCACCAGGACCCTGGATAACCGAAAAGAACGGATGATTGCAACCTTAATTATCCCCTTCATGTCATGCGGCGCCCGGCTCCCGATTTATCTGGTCTTTATCGCCGCTTTCTTCCCGAAACACGGCGGGATTGTTCTCTTCGCCCTTTATACACTGGGCATCATCGTTGCTTTAGTTATGGGTAAAATCTTCAGTAAAACGATGTTCAAAGGTGAATCTTCCGATTTCATCATGGAGCTTCCCCCCTACCGGATGCCGACCGCCCGTAATGTTTTAAGAAATATGTGGGACAATGTCTCCGAATTCCTAAGGCGGGCCGGGACGATCATCTTCGTTGTGATCAGCCTTTTGTGGGTCCTGTCCGTCCTGCCGTTAGGGGTCGAACCTTACAGCGAACAGAGCATTCTCGGCCTCATAGGCCGTTTCATCGCGCCGCTCTTTAAACCGGCCGGTTTCGGTACCTGGCAGGCAGCCGTGGGCTTGTTCGCCGGGATCGCCGCCAAAGAAAGCGTCATCGCCACTTTGGGCATGGTTTACGCCGGCGTGGAAGAGGGAGCCGCCCTGGTGGAGGCGATCCGCCAGGCGTTTACACCATTATCCGCCGTCTCCTTCATGGTCTTATCCCTCTTATATACGCCTTGTGTTGCCGTCCTCGGGGTGGTCCAGAAGGAAACCAAATCCTACCGCTGGACCTTGTTTATCGCGCTTTACACCTTCGCCATCGGCTGGCTGAGCGCGGTGCTCATCTTCCAACTGGGAAGACTCCTGGGTTTGGGTTAAACAACCAAAGGGGATGATAACCTTGTTAAAGGAAGTCTTATCGTTAATGAAGACAGCAGACTATCTTTCCAAAGCACAGATGGCCGGCCAGTTAAAGATCAGTGAAGCCTTCCTCACGGAACTCATCGCTCAACTTGAAAGAATGGGCTATATCAGGGAAGCTTCGCCCGCCGGCAGCTGTCAAGGGTCATGCCTGGGCTGTCCCTTCAGTAAAGGCTGCGCGCAACTGCCCTTGAAAATGTACACCCTGACCGAAAAAGGACGCCGCGCTTTAGCCTAAAACCAAGCGGAGAACAACAAGCGGGGAAGGAGCCCTGAAAGCTCCAACCCCGCTTTTTTATTGCCAACCTTGTAACGGAGAAATTTGTTCAGCCGCAGTGGATTTCATCAACATCCATCCTTTTTTTAACTTCCAACCGGGAACAATCTGCAGATCACTGCGAAGTTTTAACATCCAATGTTGTTAAATCCTAAGCCCTTAACGCCACCGTTGGAACGCTTCGCCCGTCTTGAGATTCCAGATCACAATCTCCCGGCCGTCGATTACGGCCAGCGTCGGTGTCTCCTGCTCATCTTTCGGTAAGGCGGGACTGCCGGGGTTGAGATAAATCACCCCGTCCTCCTCCTTAATCCCGGGAAGATGGGTGTGTCCGGAGATGATAAGATCATAGCCCTTTTTGGCCTTGGCGGGCAGTTCCACATGACCATGATGGACCAAGATCCGGTAATCGCCGGTGAAAAGGTGGGTGTACGGCGCCTCCAGCGGAAAGTCAAGGACCATCTGGTCAACCTCGGCGTCACAATTCCCGCGCACCAGGAGAAGGGGGTGCGCGAGCGCATTGAGCCGTTCAAACAACACCGCGGGATTATACCCGTCTGGCAACGGATTGCGGGGTCCATGATAAAGGATGTCCCCGCAGTGGATGATCAAATCGGTTTGGCTTAAGAATCTGTCATAAGCATGCTCCCATGCCCTGACTGAGCCGTGCGTATCACTGATTACGCCAATTTTCATTCACCAATCGCTCCTTTGTCAGATTGATCATCAACAGGCTTCCATTCGGAACCTACCCCGTCAAGCTTTTTCTTAACCACGGGGTGGAATCGTCCGCCAATGCAACCTCTTGGGGTTAGCGGTATTTTCGCTTAAGGGTTACTGCGCTGTTTTCAAGATGAAGCAATCCCCTCCCGATCATAAATGTTCGTGACCGCCGAAAAATTACCTGCTGTCTCCATTCGATCAAAAAACCTTGATTCCAAGGAATCAAGGTTTACCACAATTCAGCCTCCGCTTCACCGCCGGCCCCAGCCGGGAAAGAAAACTCATTTATTTCTCCATACTGGTCGCCTCATAAAGCTCAAGATACCGCTGGAAACGTTCCCGGTACAACGGGCTGTTCTTGGAAGGATGCGGTGTCCCCTTCTTCGTTTTCGGGATAAAACTTTCGCCGACGCGCATCCCTCCTGCCGCCTGGAGGCCGAGAATCGCCGCCCCGACCGTCGAGTCGTTGGTTACCCCGGTGGTCAGCAGATCCCGTTCAAAGATGTCGGCCGCCATCTGCAGCCAGAACGGAGAGTTCATAATGCCGCCGGAGATCATGATCTGCTCCGGCACGCCTCCGATCTTGGTCAGAAGCTGGTAGCAATGATAGACATTGAACAAGACCCCTTCAAGGATGGCGAAATACAGATCTCCAAGCCCGTGCTTTGGTTTCAGATCCATAAAATTCCCCAGACGCCGGTCCTGCCAGCCCGGACACCTTTCGCCGAAGAGGAACGGGAGGAAAAACGGGGCGTCGGCGATCTCAATTTTGGACGCCGCTTCCTCAAGCAAAGCGTAGCTACGGACATTCGGGGGAAGATTGTTCAAGAACCAGTCGATGCAACTACAAGCGCCCTGGGTCGAGGCGCCGATCAGGCGTTTCCCATGGTAAAGATAGTAGCACCAGGTCGATGGGGTAGCGGGAATTTTCGGGACAGGTGAAACCATCCGGATCGCCGCGCTCGTTCCCACCGAAAAGGACATCACTCCTTCCCGGTCGCCCCCGATCGCCACTTGATTCATCGCCCCGTCGGCATAACCGACGGTGACCGGAATCCCGGCCGGCAGACCGGTCTCCGCAGCAATTTCCTTCCGCAACCCGGCGGCGAAGGGCGGCTCTTTCAACTCCGCAAACTGGCTGCGGTCGAGCTTCACAAACTTTAAGATCTCTTCATCCCAATCCAACTGGTGAATATTAAAAAAGCCGCTGGCCGAAGCGAGACATTTGGAGACCCCGGTCTCGCCGGTCAGATGTTCAAAGACATACTCGAGTTGTGACGAGATGAAGCGGGTTTGCCGGATCATCTCCGGAGCGGTTGTTTGCAGATGATAGTATTTCCAGGCCGGGTACATCGCATGAACCATATGTCCGGTCCGCTGGTAACAACCCATGATAAACTCCCGGTCTTTTTTCACCCGCTCCACCGTTGAACTGGCGCTCACATCCGCCCAGGTGTATATCGGACTCAAAGGCCGGCGTTTCTCATCCAACAAGAGCAGACTATGCCAGGCGCCTCCCAACCCAATCGCGGAAATGGGACGCTTCGCCGCCTGTACAACCCTGGTAAGCGCTGTTTTCGCGGCGATTACCACTTCCTGCGGATCGACGGTCAGCGTGTCCGCTCCTTCCCGGTATCTTACGGAGACTGCCTCGGTGACCCCTTCCTCGAGAGAAAAGAGAATGGCTTTCGCTGCCGATGTACTGACCTCTAGCCCAATCACATTCATGTATAAACACCCGCCACTTCTTGTTAATTTCTCATTCGTAATTGAATTATCTACCGCTCATGACTGAGGAGCCGAACCTTAAAACTGTCGTGGTTCGGCCCGGCCAAGTTTTTTGGTCAAATGTAGCCCTGCAGGACGCAAATTCCCTGCAAATAAGAAAGGCCAGCAGCCAATCTTCCTCACACTCCGGAATAAGCGGCAAATCCACCGTCCACAGGAATAACGGCACCGTTCACAAATTTGGAGGCATCGGAGACCAACCAGATTAAGGTGCCAATCAATTCATCCGGAGTACCGTAACGTTTCATCGGGGTATGGCTAAGCACACTCTCCCCCCGGGGCGTCGGGTTTCCGGTCTCCGGATCCACCAAGAGATACCTGTTCTGTTCCGTAATGAAAAATCCCGGGGCAATCGCATTAACACGGATACGGGGCGAATAATTCAGGTTAAAGTGCACCGCCATCCATTGGGTGAAGTTACTGATCGCTGCTTTCGCCGCGGAATAAGAGATGGTTCTGGTCAAGGGCCTGAAGGCGGCCATCGATGAAATGTTAATCACGACGCCGGCTTCTTGCTCCACCATTAACTGCCCAAAGACCTGGGTGGTGAGGACCGCGCCGAGAAAATTCAGGTTAAACACCCATTGGATCGCCTCCGGCGGAATCTCAAAGAAGCTTTGGTCCTGGTCCGCCGTCGCCTCTTTTTTATTGCCGCCCGCACCGTTAATCAGGATATCAACCCGTTTGTATTCCTTAACAATCAGCTCTCTCGCTGCTTCCAAAGAACTCCGGTCCAAAACATTGGTCTTAATCGCCAATGCCGTTCCACCTGCGGCGTTAATCTCCGCCGCCACCGCTTGGGCTTTCCCTTCGTTCAGATCGAGAACCGCAACTTTCGCGCCGGCCCGGGCCAGCGCGCGGGCCATCTCGCTGCAGAGCACGCCGGCCGCCCCCGTGATCACAGCAACTTTGCCGCGGATATTAAACAATTCGTACATCGAATCACCCCTCTTTGATCAAAAATTGCTTAACTGAAAAATCCAGTTTCACCAGTGAGCATAAGTCTTATTGGATCGCATTCAGCAAGTAAGGGGGGCGTTGACCGGACAGACCGGCCACGACATTTTCCGCCGCCATCCGCCCCATCCTGGAGATGGCTTCAAAGGTATGCGCCCCGATATGGGAAGTCAGGACGACATTATCCAAGGTCCGCAACGGTGAATCGGTAGGTGGTTCCTGTTCGTAAACATCCAACCCTGCCCCGGCGATCGCCTTTTTCTCCAAAGCCTGTATTAATGCCTTCTCATCAACAATCCCGCCCCGTGCCGTGTTGATCAGGATTGCTGTCTTTTTCATCAGCGCCAGTTCCCGCTCGCCGATCAAGTGATAAGTATCATCCGTCAGTGGCAAATGGAGGCTGACAATATCAGCTGTCGACAAGAGTTCATCCAAGGGAAGGTAAACCGCCTCAACCGTCCGGGCCCACTCGTAATCGGGTTTTAAATCATGACCGGTGATCTTCATCCCAAACCCTTTTGCCCGCACCGCCACTTCTTTTCCGATCTGGCCGGTCCCAACCAAGCCGATCGTTTTGCCTTTAAGCTCGAAGCCTTGATATCTACCCCATTGGTTCTGCCGCAACCGGCGGTCGGAATAAGAGATCTGCCTGGCAACATCCAAAATGAGTCCCATGGTCAATTCCGCCACCGCCAAACTGTTCGCCCCCGGGGTGTTGGTGACCATGATCTTTTGTTGGGTGGCAAAATCGACCGCGATGTTGTCAACCCCGATCCCGTACTTGGAGATAATCTTCAGCTTGGGAGCCGCCTTGATCACAGTCTCCGTCACCGGATCCAAACCGACGATCACGCCGTCCACGTCTACAATTAACTCCATCATCTCTTTCTCCGTGAGCAGGCGGTCAAAAGGATTAAGAACCAGTTCATAACCTTGATTCCGAAGTAGTTCGAGCGGTTCCGGATCAATTGTCCCAAAGGTTCGTGGTGTGATTAAAATTTTCTGTGCCATCTTTCATTCCCTCTTTTTTTAAATGTCGTATTTGTTGCTAAAGCTGTTTAATCCATTAAATAGCCGCCGTTCACATCGATAATCTCACCGGTAATAAAATCGGCCCCTTCCGACAGAAGGAAGGCAACGGCCGCCGCAACTTCCGAAGGCTTACCCAGTCTTTGTAAGGGAATCGCTTTAATAATACTTTCCCGCCTTTCGGGGGTCCATTGCGCGCTCATTTCTGTTTCAATCGCATGCGGTGCTACCCCGTTAACCGTTATCCCGTAGGGAGCAAGTTCGCGGGCAAAAGTTTTGGTTAAACCATCAAGAGCCGCTTTCGACGGGCCGTAACCGGGGGCGGAAGTAATATCCCCCATTTTCCCGGCAATCGAAGAAATGTTGACGATTTTCCCCCGTCGCGCTTGTTTCATCAACGGCGCCACGTATTTACAGAAGAGAAAAGCGCCCCGTACGTTTACCTGAAAAACCTCATCCCAATCGGAAACCTTAATTTCTTCACTGGTCCGGCGCCTGATAATACCGGCATTATTGACCAAGGCGTCAATTCTTCCGTGTTCACAATAAACACGTTCAACTACCGCCTTGATCTCCTCTTCTTTGGCTACATTGCAATGGTAAAAATAGAGGGAGCCAGGGAACTCCTGAGCCAACTGTTCGCCTCTCTGTTCATCAATATCACAGACCATCACCGTATATGCATGCTCTACCAAGGTTTTGGCAATCGCCCGCCCAATTCCAGTCACCCCGCCGGTGACAATTGCGATCTTCTTTGCCAATTTACTCCCTCCTCTCTAAATGGCTAGGCTCATAGATCGAACATTCTTTTTTAGATTCACTTTAGAAACCACTCTCCGCGCGCTAGTAACGTTTCGGCACAATCGCTTCCCTCGTACGCTGGAGATTATCGAGCGCCTTCTCTAAATGGCGCAGGGAGAGTACGATAAAGAGGGTATCGATGATTGATAACTGTGCAATCCGTGAAGAAGTACTCTCCGTCCGGTAAAATGTCTCATTCGAACAGGTCGAAAGTTTTATATCCAAGACGCGATCCATCGGCGCCCGGGCGTGGGTGGTCAGGCCAATCGTCACCGCACCGTTCTTTCTCGCCATTTCCAAACTCTCAATGATATCCCTGCTGCTGCCGGAGTGCGAGATCCCGATTACGACGTCGCCCGCCCGGGTCAAGCTGGCTGCCATCGCCTGCATATGGGTATCGGTATAGGCAATCACCGCTTTGCCCGTTTTCATCAGTTTATGCGCCGCGTCGATCGCAATCGGCGCCGACCCGCCCACGCCAAAGATATAAATCCGTTCCGCCGCGTCAAGCGCTTCAACTGCCCGTTCTAGTTCGCCAATGGACAAGACATTAAGGGTTGCTTCCATCGCACTGATATTGGCGAAAAAGACCTTCTTCAAGACCGCTGATAAATCATCGTCCTCCTGGATGGCTTCATGGACGGTTTTCAACGGCGGAACATTCTCCATCGCCAGCGCGATCTTCAGTTCCTGGAATCCCCGGAACCCAACTTTCTTGCACATCCGGACAATCGTCGCTTCGCTCACCCCAATCTGCTCCGCCAATTGGGTGATGGGCAAGTTGATCACTTCCATCGTATGCGCCAGGATATATTCAGCCGCTTTTCTTTCTGATTCCCGGAAGGTAAATCTTTCTTCGCGGAGTCTTTCCAAGCCAGGATTCATCAGAATTCCACCTTACAATAGTTTGTTGAATGAACCGGGGAAAGAGGGCGCAGCCCCTCTCCTCATTTACCATATCATGAAGCAGGATCCAGGAGGTTACGGCTTTTTAAAGTTATCAAGTACCGAAGGTTAAATTCGGCAGGAACAGGATTAATTGCGGGAATAAGACAATGAGCGCGATTGCCATCAGCAGCGCAATCAGGAAAGGCCATCCTTCCCGCATAAAGTCGGCAATCGAGCACTCCATCACCGAACAGACCGCATACATGGTCAGGCCAACCGGCGGGGTTAACAACCCGGTCGCGCAGGTGATGACCATCACCACCCCGAAGTAAACGAGGTCCAGACCAAGCTGGCGGGCGATCGGCACCAAAATGGAGGTCAACAATAAAATGATCACCGTGGAGTCGATAAACATCCCCAAAACCAAGAGGAAGAAGAGGATGATCGTGAAAATGACATAAGGGTTACTGCTAATACCAAGTAAAGCTTGGGTCAGTTGCTGCGGAATCATCTCCCACTTTAAGCCGTAACTGACGAGGGCGGAAAGGGCAATCAGGAACATAATCATCCCAATATCGGCAATGGACGCTTGCACGCACCGCTTGAAGTTTTCCCATTTCAACTCCCGGTAGGCGATGAGCCCCACAATTAAAGCATAGACGGCGGCAAACGCCCCGGCTTCGGACGGTACCATCCATCCGGTTCTTAAGCCCAAAATCAATAAGATGGGGAAGAGAATCGCCCAAAGACTATGGGCAAAAACCGGTAAAACCTCCTTTAAAGACGCCCTCTTCTCCCGTTCTGGCTGGTATCCTTTCTTCCGGGCCGTAATGGCGACCGTAATCCCGAAGAAGAGCGCCATGATCAGCCCGGGCACCAGGCCGCCGGCAAACAACCGCCCGACCGAAACTTCCCCGATACTCCCGTACAAAACCAGACCGATCCCGGGCGGGATGGCGATTGTTATTAAAGAAGAAAAACCATGGACCGCTGCGGAATAGCCCCGGTCATACCCTTTTTCGTTCATGGTCGGGCCCAGGATCCGCGCCTCCATCGAAGCATCGGCGATCGAGGAACCGGTCACCCCGCCCATCAAGGTACTGAGCACCACGCTCACCTGGGCCATGCCGCCATACATATGGCCGGTCACGACCTCGGCAAATTTCATCAACCGGTAGGTGATCCCGGTTTCATTCATCAGGTTTCCGGCAAAGATAAACATCGGGATCGCGAGTAAGTTAAAGTTCTGCGTTTCGGAGAGAATAAGCTGGACCGGCATGGTCAGAGGCAAGTGCGGCTGTTGCAGGAAAAACACAAACCCGGCGATCCCGATGGCAAACGCAACCGGCATTCCGAGGATGAGAAACAGCCCAAAGAGAATAAATACTAAAGTCATCTTTTTTCCCCCTTGCTTCAGATAATCGGAGCATCCGTTCAGTTCATATTCTGGGACACAATTTCCGCAACCTTGCTTGACGGTTTATCCTTGATAATCTGGCGCGTTTTAATAATAGTGCTGATCAGAAGCAACGAACCGCCCACCGGCAGACTGAGTGTCGCCCACATATAACTAAAACCGGGAATTCCTTGGAATGTCCTAAATCTGGTGAACCAGGAAAGGGGAATCCCGTAAACGATCAAAAACGCGATAAATAGATCAATGATCAGATAATTGATCACTTTGAGATAGTACTGTACCTTCGCCGGTAATTTACTGACCAGAAAATCCACATTGACGTGTTTGTCTTTTCTCATCGCCACGTCGGCGCTGAAGAAGACCGCCCACGCGAAGAGAAAGACCGACATATCCATCGCCCAGCTAAGCGGATGCCCGAAGGTTCGCCCGACCGCCGCGGCAAAGATCAAGATCAAGATTACCACCAGTAAAAACCCGGCCAGCGCTTCTTCAACGCGGCACACTGCCTCATAAATCTTTTTGAGTTTATTCACTGATCATACCCCTTTCGTGAGAGCTTAAATGAACCTTCCACCATACTGCACACGATTTCATTCTTCAAACTGACCGGTTTTCATTTATCGACATAGTGGAGAATGGCTTTCCGATTTAACGTCATCGCGAATTTTTAAAGTATCCCCAGCCCATCGCCCGGAAGGCAAGGGCTGGGGACACATGTTTGCCCATTACCTGGTCATCTGTTAATAGTACTACGTACTATTTCACGGCTTCCATTTGTTTTCTTACTTCATCTCTGACTTGCATTAGGTTAAGGGCTCTGTAGGCGCCTTCGCCGGCCTTCTTGAAGGCTTCCATATCGATGTCGGTGATGATTGTCATACCTTTTTGCTGGACAAATTTCTTGATTTCCTCCGTATTCCGTTCAATCTCATAAGAGGTTTCCAGACCGGCCTTGTCGCACTCCTCTTCTAAGATCTGCTGGTACTCTTTGGGGAGACTGTTGAACCATTTGCTGCTGATGACTTCAAAGTTGACCAACAGGAAGTGTTTTGTTTCAACAACGTATTTCAGCACTTCAAACAGGTTGGCGCCGGTAATGTTGTCATAGACCAGCTCCGCACCGTCAATCGCGCCTTGTTGAATCGCCGTATAAACTTCGCCGAAGTTCAGCGCGGTCGGCACGGCACCCAAAGCACGGATCGACTCTTGCCAAATCGGTGCGGGCGGTGTTCTGATCCGCAATCCTTTCAGATCTTCCGGAGTTTTAACCGGTTTATTGACCATGAAGTGACGATAACCCTGTACCCAGTTGAAGGAGAGGACTTTGAAGCCGAATTTATCCGCCAGCTCTTTCTCCCATTGTTGAATGAGCGGAACTTTATTCAGCTTAACCACTTCTTCAATGCTGTTCACAAAGTAAGGTGCATTCAAGACGGCAATGCCGGGCACATAGTTACCAAGACGCGCGGCATCGGTATTTTGTCCAACCGGGACCCCCTGCCTGATCTGCTCTAAAATGTCTTCTTCCACCCCAAGTTGGGCGCTGTGGAAGACTAAGACTTGCAATCCGCCATTGGTCCGCTCATAAACGCGTTGCGCCCACTTTTCAAACCCCGCATGGTAGGGGTGATTAGGAGCCAACACATGGTTGAACCGTAAGACGTACCGCGGCGCACTTTGGACCGAAGCCAACGCTACGGCCAGTAAGAGCACGAGGACAACAAGACTGACAACCTTTCTCTTCATCGGAACTAAACCCCCTTAAAAAAATAATGTTTGCATCAATTCTTGACACGTAAAGTGCTAACCCTTACCTACATTGCTCACGATCAAGTCCAGATTAGTGTGTAAATTCCTCAGTTATCAATAAGCTTATCTGATATACGCAATATTGCTTTGATCATTGATTTGTTTTTGCTCTTCTTGCCACTGAAGGTATTCACTCATATCCAGATACTTTTTGCCGGCTATCCACTTGTCGTCAATTTCCATAAGTAAGGCTCCAATTAGGCGAATTGCCGAT
>JAKOVI010000153.1 GCA_029782135.1 Bacillota bacterium | reverse complement strand
GCAAAAACTCGCGCCACCTCTAAAAACAAGGCCGATAACTCCTGGAGTTGCGCTGTTACCGCCTCAATAAGTTGCCGTTTCTTTTCCAGTAAACCATTGGGCGTGCTGCTGCCCCGCAGCGCTTTTTGCCAGGAAGCATACGTTTTCCGGGGGAGCAGCAGGAAAACCAGGAGCGCCGCGCTTCCCTGGGCAAGCGCCATCAATACCCCCTTTTCTTCCCACCAGAAAAGACCGGTTACGACGAGCGGGATGAGGCTGCCTAAAACGAAACCTTTTTTCCCATATCCCTTCCCCAAGTCGATCAGGAAACTGCCCCCGCCGAGCAATAAGAGATACCAGGGGGGAGCTTGTCCATCGATAAACTCTGCGACCAGGAATAATAAACCCATTGTGAACACAACCCCTGATTCCGGTTTACCCCCGAGAAGCAAGAAGACGAGGAAGGCAAAGAAGAGATGCAACTGCCCTTCCCAGCCGTTAAACTGAAACAGGGTCACACGCGCCAGCGCAAGATAGGTGAGGAAGGGAAGAATGGCCAAAGAAAGCAAGCCCTGTCCTTCGTTCCGGAGCGAGATTTTCTCTTTCTGCCCGTATTGTTTAAGATAGACTAACCCTGGAGTTAAAAGGAACGCCAGCAACCCGGCCACCCCCGCCTCCACCGCCTCCGGAAGCAAGCCCGCGGTTGCCCCTTGCCCGACGAGGAAGGCGACGCCGGCGCCGGTGATCAGAAGCGGATACAGCAGGTACTTTCTCCCGGGGTAACCCCGCCCTTTCAAGTAAAAACCAAGAAAAAGCGGGATGGAAAACAGTCCCGGCAAACCAAAGAGGCCGCCCGGCTTTGTTAGCAAACAAAGCAAAGCCGTGATCAAGACCGGCAGACTGCCGGGGAGTCCGGCCAGCGCCCAACCCCCGGCCAGTCCAAGACCGACCGGTGTGATCCCCGGCGCGAGTTCCAGCCCGGAGAAGAGCGCGGCCAGCCCCAGCCCGCCCAGGAACCAGAACCAGCGCTTCCGCCCGGTCGCTGCTTTCTCCCCCCCAAGCAGGAACGGTTGGTTTGCTGCCATCGGCATCGAACTCATTTCTTTTCCCATTTTTTCCACTCCTACCATCGCATTAAACAACCAATATTATAGCAATTCTTACCTTTTATTTATGTCGACTTCTCTCCGAACAAAAATCCCCTTTTTTCTGTAGATTTCTTTTTCTTTCCGTATCGCAGTCAACGGACGCAGGGCTAACGGGAGGAGAATCGTCAGGGAAAAGAAACCAAACAAAGGGTAAAACCGGGCAATCAAACGGGCAAACCCCATCCGGCTGACCACCACAGCCAGCGCCAAGAGGGCGCCGAGCTTCACCAGGCCGCCTGTCCTTTCCGCCAGTTTAAACCGGGAACTCAACCCATAAGCATGCGCCACCAGGGTTGTGAAGAGTTCCCCCCACAACACAAACGAATATAAATATCGCCACCACCGGTTCCACTTTTGCGTCAGATAAAGGAGGGGCAAGTCAATTGTGGCAAAATTGTAGCGGCGCAGGACAAGATGCTGGAGGATGGCTAAAAACCCCAAAGCCAACCCGCCGGCCCACCCGCCCCACCGTAAAACCGAGGGCTCCGGTTCGAGCTGGTATAAGGTGACCAAGACCGGCAGGGACATCACCAAATTATAGGCCGAATACTGCAAGGCGGAGAGCAGCCAGCCCCGTGGGGGGGCAAACGTCGCCCCGGCCGGCGGCAAGACATGCTTTCCGTTGAGGTTTAAGACCAACCCCATAAGGAAAAGCATCGGTACGACCAAGAGATTAACCCCTTTGAGGCCGGATAACCGGCGGCTCACCACCAGGATGGTCAGGAAAACCGTCAACCAACTTCCCAGAGCACGTCCCCACCCTAATTCCACCGTGACCGCGCCGGAGCCGGCCAGCATCACCCCGCTCAAAACGAAGAGGAAGACGGTCATCACCAGATCGCAGAACTTCCCGTAATAAGGGCCAACCAAGGCGGTGAGAAAATCCGAGTACGACTCCACACCGCACCTTCCCCACTCCATGGCTTTCGCCCCCAGCGAACCGAGGAGGAGAACGGAAAGTACAATCCCCAACCAGCCTTTTTCCTGAAAACGGGAGAAGAAAAACCAGATCTCCTGCCCGGAAGCAAAGCCGGCGCCGACCACCGTTCCGATATAAATCAGGGCAACCGTCGCCACCCGCCCGCACCGCGCCATCTCATTTCCTCCTCAGCCACGGCCTCCACCAGGATGCCCGCCGTACGCGCTCCCTGGGGTATAGCTCGACCCAGTCAACCTCCTGCCCGCGGAAATAAAAGCTCACCTTCCCGACTGCCCGGCCGGCTTTGATCGGAGGAACCAGGGCGGCATAATCAAGCGTGATTCTTCGCTGCCCCTCTCCCTCTTTCCCCTTAGGGAGCACCACCATCAGATCCCGGCGTGGATAAAGCGCCACCTCCGGCGGGTCACCCCCGGCAATTTTAACCCGCGCTACCGGTGTGTTCGCCTGGCAGAGTTGTTTCAGGGTAAAATTGTTGAAGCCATACTCAAGTAAACGGGCAGATTCTCCCCAGCGGTCCGGACTGTTCAGTACCACGGAAATGAATTTTCTTCCGTCCCGCGTGGCAGAGGCAACCAGACAATAACCCGCCCGGTTCGTTGTTCCGGTTTTTACCCCGTCGGCCCCGGCAAAGGACCAAAGCAAGCGGTTGGTATTCCGGACCGTTCTTGTTTTTTCCCCCAAAAACCACTCTACCGCCTCCTCCTTGGCGCCGACGATCCGGCTAAACTCCGGATTGGTAAAACCATACCTCGTGATCTGGGCCAGATCAAAAGCGGTTGAATAATGGTTTGGCGCCGTCAACCCATGGGTGTTCCGGAAATTAGTGTTCAACGCACCAATCTCCCGGGCCTTGCGGTTCATCAGCTCCACAAAGGCCCCTTCCGAACCGGCAATATGCTCCGCGAGCGCTACGGCGGCGTCGTTTCCCGAGCGGAGCAGCATCCCTTCCAACAACTCACGGAGGGGAATCAGTTCACCGGCTTTCAGCCAGAGACTGGAGCCTCCGGTCCGTGCCGCCCGCGGGCTAATCCGCACTATCTCCTCCAAGTTTCCTTTCTCCAAGGCGACAATGGCGGTCATGATCTTTGTCGTACTGGCCGGCCCCCGGCGCTGATGCTCATTTTTGGCATAGAGAATCATTCCGCTGACCGCTTCCACCAAAATGGCCGCGCTCGCCCGGATCGACGGTCCGGTTGTGTAATCCGGGAGATAAACTAATGGCGGGTAAGCATCCACCCTTTCGTACCGGCTGATCACCGGTAAATCAAGGCCAAACCGGCTCAAACCAATGGCCAAGCCGATTAAAAAAAGGAAGATCCCAAACCAGATCTTCGTCTTTAAATTATAAAAAAAACAGACAACGCGCATGGACTCACCCCGACCATTCCGCTCCAGCCTTACTCCACACTCTACCGGTATAGAACCATTTAATTTTTATGCCGCCGGCCGCTGCAAAAGACCGATAAAAAAAGGACCCTAACGGGTCCATTCATCTCTGATTACTTGTTCATTCCGGCGCAACGGCCGCGATAAATCGAAGTGGCCGGCCAACGTCTCTACCGGATTACCTTCGATCAAAATCTGGACAGCTTCCACCCCGGGGAATTTCGTCAGGGTATTCACGATCGCCCACACGACCAACGCTTCTCCCCAGGATCCTCTTGAGATCTTCGTCGCCTCCGTAGATAGATCCAGGACAGCTAAACCTTGCTTAACTCCCAGACTTCGCACCTTGGTCTTGGGGGGAAGGACAGGTTGCAAACCATGGGCGGAAGGTCCCTTGATTAATTCCTGGATCGCTGCCAG
>JAKOVI010000151.1 GCA_029782135.1 Bacillota bacterium | reverse complement strand
AAGTATGGTTGGAAGTATCTGGAGGGCCTAAAAGCTAATGGGATTAAACTGGTCCAAGGCTCGAGCGACGCTCCGAATAAGGTCGGCGCCGGCGAATATGACGTTTGTATCGGGGTGGATTATATTGCCAAAGATCTGATTGAGCAAGGAGCTCCGATCGGCTTTGTCTATCCGGCCAGTGGAATGACACTGGTCTCTAGCCCGATCGCCATTGTCAAAAACACGAAGAATCTGGAAGCCGCGAAAATATTATATGACTACATCCTCTCCCTCGAAGGACAAGCGATCTTGGCGAAAGCGAACACGATGCCCATTCGTTCGGAAATCAAAGTTGGCGATGTCAACCTGGAAGCGCTGATTAAGAACGCCTTACCCGTTGATGACGAGCGGCTGGTCGCGGAGAAAGACGAAATGCTCAAGCGGTTTGATGAACTAATGAAAAAGTAGATTCCGTTTGGCAGGCTCAGGAAGGGCGGATGCCCTTCCTGAGCACGATCAATTCAGGGAAGGAGTATATTCATGGCGGATATTAAATTAGAGAATATAACCGTGGCGTATGGGGAAAAAACCGTGATTGATGACTTCTCCCTGCAGGTGAGGGATGGAGAGTGTTTCGCGATCTTAGGTCCCTCGCCGTGCGGAAAAACCACAGTGTTAAGAGCAATTGCCGGTTTTGTAAAACCGCAACGTGGTGAGGTTTGGATCGGGAGCAATTTGGTAAGCAGTAAAGAAAAGCGGATCTTTATCCCCCCGGAAAAGCGCAACGTCGCCGTGGTTTTTCAAGATTATGCGGTCTGGCCGCATATGACGGTGGAGGAGAATGTTTATTATCCTTTAAAGAAACGCAAAGTTTCCAAAGGTGAAAGTAAGAAACTGGTCCAAGAAGCCTTAACACAAGTAAGAATGGATGGTTATGCCAAACGTTTACCTTATCAGCTATCCGGCGGACAACAACAACGTGTGGCGCTGGCCAGATCATTGGTCGCTTCGAACGATCTTATCTTACTTGATGAGCCATTATGCAACTTGGACGCCAATTTGCGGGAAGAAATGCGGTTTGAGATCAAGCGGTTGCAGGAAAAGACCGGCGTCACCATTATCTATGTCAGCCATGATCAAGATGTCGCGTTGTCAATTGCCAACCGGATGGCTGTATTGGATCGGCATGGTCGGATCAGGCAGTTGGGTGAGCCGGAAGAGTTGTTTAAAAACCCGGTCGACAGTTATGTCTACCGGTTTTTGGGGCTTTCCAACTTTATCCCGGTTGAACTTGTTGAAGGCAAGTTATACGTACAGGATGAAACGGAAAGGATCCCGTTCCCTTATCCACCACCGCTTCATCTTAACCGGAAGGCTTTCTTTGCCGCCTGTCGCCCCATGAATATCCGGCTCAGCAGGGAGGGTAATCTGAAAGGCCGGCTGAAAAGAGTAATTTTTCTGGGCAATATTTATGAATACCGTGTTCAGCTTGGAAAATATGAGATCCGGGTGCAACAAGATGCATTTTCCGCTTCAAGAAACGGTGTTTTTAAAGAAGGGGAAATCTGCGCCCTCACGCTCAAAGACCCACGTTATTATGAAGACGTTGAGGAGGTATCATCATGAGAGCGAAGGTAGTAAGGCCTATAAGCGACCTGGCCAGGAAGGACGGTTTAAAGATTGACACCGGACAAATATTGATGATCATCTCCGCAGTTATCCTTTTTATTACTGTGGCCTTACCGATGGTGATGATCATTTATAACGTTTTCTTTTATAAGGGAACATTCGACTGGCGGTTATTTGCGGAAATTCTGACCCATCCGGACAATTTGATGGCAATGTGGAATACGATCAAGATTGCCTTCCTGGTTACCGTTTTTGGGACAATCACGGGGCTTTTTTTCGCCTGGTTAATTGCCCGGAGCGATATCCCGTTAAAAGGGCTAATGAAAAGCCTGTTTACGATTCCTTATATGTTCCCGCCTTTTATCGGGGCAATGGCGTGGGGACTTTTACTGGCGCCGCGTTCCGGGTATATCAATAAGCTGTATATGGCTTTAACCGGAGGGAACCAGCCTTTATTTAATATCAATTCGGTCGCGGGAATTATCTTTGTTGAACTCTGCTACTATTTTCCGTTTGTCTTCATTCAAGTCGCCAGCGCCCTGGAGCGAATGGACCCGACGCTGGAGGAGTCGGCGAGAATTGCCGGCGCCGGTCAGTTGACGGTCATCCGCAAGATTACTCTCCCGTTGGTGGTTCCGGCGATTGCGGCCGGGGCGATGTTAATTCTGATTTCTACTCTATCACACTTCGGGGTGCCGGCCATTCTCGGTTTTTCGAATAATATTTTTACTTTACCGACCAAGATCTACGAGTTGATCTATAAGTCGGCGGGGAGTTTTGAAGGGATTCGACAGGGAGCTTCCCTTTCCATTCTCCTGGTACTTGTGGTGGTGCTGGCCTTAGCGCTCCAGCGCCGCATTTTGCGCGCCGGTCGCTATGATATTATTCGCGGGAAGAGTATGCGCCCGATGCTCATCAAATTACGCCATTTTAAAATTCCTATGCTCCTGGTTTGCCTGCTTTTTATCGCCGTTATTGTGCTCTTGCCACTCGTCATTATCTTCCTCGTCGGTTTCCTTAAAGCCTATGGGTTACCGCTCAAACTGGAATATATGACGGTTAAAAACTACCAGCATGTCCTTTTCATCTCGAAAATGGCCCGTGATGCGATGAAGAACAGCGTTGTCTTGTCAATTTCGGCGGCGATTATTACGATGTTTGTCGGAACAATGATCGCCTATGTGATCGTCAAGATCAATCCGAAGGGGAAAGGGATCCTGGAAGTACTCGGATTATTGCCGTATTCGATTCCTGGAATTGTCCTGGCGGTTGGCGTGATCCTGACATGGAGCGGCAGTTTTAAGATAAACCTTTATAATACCTTCTGGATTATTCTTATTGCTTACATCGCGCGCTATATGGCCTTTTCATTAAAATCGGCCTCCGCTTCCTTGGAACAGGTTCATAATTCTCTGGAAGAGGCCGCGCGGTCGTGCGGTGCCAGTCACTTTGAGTCCTTGCTCGATATTACCCTGCCTTTAATCCGTCCCGGGATGATTGCCGGTTTCTTTTTAATCTTTCTCCCGGCGATGCGAGAGTTAACCACCTCGATTTTGCTTTACGGCCCGTTCACCCGGACGCTGGGCGTCGCGATTTACGCGATTAAAGAGGAAGGGAATATGGTGCAGGCTTCTGCGCTTTCCGGAATCGCCATTTTAATAATCATCCTGGGCGAAATGGCACTCCGCCTGGTCACCCGCGAAAGGAGGGGCAAATAAGATGGATGTTATCCTTAAGGATGTCAGTAAAACGTTTGTGACCAAAACTTTTGGCGCCGTGACGGCGGTCAATAATGTCAATCTTACGATCAAAGCGGGAGAGTGTTTCTCTTTTCTTGGCCCTTCCGGCTGCGGAAAGACTACTACTTTACGGTTGATCGCCGGGTTCGAAGATCTCTCCGCCGGGGAAATCTGGTTGGGGGAGCAACCGTTTTCGATCAAAGCAAAGAATTTTTACCTTCCGCCGGAAAAAAGGGGTTTGGGTATGGTTTTTCAGGCCTTTGCCGTCTGGCCCCATTTAAATGTCTTTGAAAATGTTGCCTTCCCGCTCAGGATTATGAAGAAGGAAAAATCAGAGATCATCGATCGGGTAAAGGCCGCCTTGAAACATACCAACCTCTCGGGTTTGGAAGAAAAGTACCCTTCCGAGTTATCCGGTGGGCAGCAACAACGGATCGCTTTGGCCAGGGCAATTGTGACCAATCCCCGGGTTTTACTGTTGGATGAACCGCTTTCGAACCTTGATCCCAAACTCCGGGAGATCATGCGGTTTGAAATCAAGGATTTACAGCGTAAGTTCAATTTTACAATCATCTATGTCACGCATGATCAAGCGGAGGCGATGGCGCTCTCCGACCGGATGTTGGTGATGGATATGGGGGTGATCCAACAGATCGACACCCCGTATAATATGTATAATAATCCCAGCAATAAATTTGTCTATGGTTTTTTAGGGCTTTCCAACTTCCTGCCGGTGAATGTGGACGGTGGGAAAGTATATCCGAAAGGCGCCAATGGTTTGGACCTTGATTGCCCAATTCCGGGCGATTTTACAGAAAAAGAGGCGATCTTAGCTTCCAGGCCTAATGAGATTGAATTACTGGCGGAGGGCGGTTTCCCAGCACGGATTAAAAACCGGATCTTTCTTAGCGATTATATTGAATACCGGGTGGATATCGGGCAAACGGAAATCCGGATTCAATGTTGTGAGGATCAAGGGTTTGCCGCCGGGGATCCTTGCGGGGTAAAGTTTAACCGCCTGAAATGGTATTCCGCTAAAGATGAGATCTCGGAAGCAGAGCGGGAACAGCGGAAAGTAATCTAATTTGAGAGGAGGCTTTGTGCCTCCTCTTTCAATCCAAACGGACCGTTTTGACCAAATTACTCATATGAGTTGGACTTGCCCTTCATACCCGTTGTTCATAGGAATGATTAAGTGCCAAGGAAGCGAGATGATAAATTGGCCGAATACTGGGTAGTTTTAATTTTAATAGCCGCATTTGCCCACGCAGCATGGAACTTAATGTTAAAGCGGAGTAAAAATAAGCGGATCTTTTTATGGGCACAACGCCTCTGGGCGGTAATCATTTTTCTGCCCATCGCGGTCATTTCCCCGGCTTCTATTCCTTTCAGTTGGCAGTGGATCTTTTGGGGTTTGGGGAGTACGCTGTTGCATGCCATTTATTCATTGTTGTTGGTTAAGATGTATAACAAGAGTGCTTTCTCTTTTGCCTATCCCATTGCCAGAGGGACAGGACCGTTGCTTGTGGTGATTGCCGGCTGGAGTATTCTTGGGGAAAAAATATCTTTCCTTCAATTGACGGGGGTACTTTCGATCATTCTTGGCATCCAGTTGATCTATGCGCAAGCAGGGCCGGTTTTTCGTAAGACGACGATCAAGGCGATCATGAACAATCCCTGGTCGCTGTTGGTGGGGGTTTCCACCGCCAGTTATACGATCTTTGATAAAATTGCGGTCGCCCATCTGCCTGCCCTTTGGTTAAGCGTTTTGGAGAATATCGGACAAGTGATTGTGTTAGGAGTGATCATTTGGCGGGAGAACCGGGCGGAAATTCCGGTCCAATGGCGGGCGGATTGGCGGAAGATGGCTTTGGCCGGCTTTCTTGTCGGACTCGCCTATTTACTGGTTTTGCAGGTCTTAACAGTGATCCCGGTAAGTTATGTCTCACCTGTCCGCGAAAGCAGTATTTTGATCAGCGCCTTGCTCGGGTCGATCCTGCTCAAAGAGAAACTGGGTTTGCATAATCTCCTGGGAGCGTTTTTGATCTTTTGCGGGGTGGTCTTCATCGTTACCTGATCTTGAAAACCCCAGACGGAATTTCTAAAAATCCATATCCATCCAGATTCGCCAGGTCAAGCCCCCGCCGGTCAACCCGTGGGCCAAATCAAAACGGACCGGGTAACCCAAAGGAGTGCCAAGTGCCAGACCAACGCCGGCGCCGGCTTCCCAATCATATCCCGTGGCTTTTTCATGATCGGACCAGGCCCGCCCGCAGTCGACAAATGCAAGCAGCCAGCGATTCCCGGCGAAAGTATGCCGGTATTCAAAAGAGGCATTCAAATAGGTGTGGCCGGTAAAGGCCGCAGAAAAACCGCGAAGCGGAACCGCGCCAAAACCACCGGTTACAAACCGGCGGTTCAGAGGGGCGGCTTTTGCCATCTGCCCGGCATAAAGGGTGGTAAGAAGCTCGTTCTTCCCCAGCGGCTGGCGGCGGAGGAAAACGGCACTGACCGCCGGGTAAGCGGGGAAATTACCGGCTAAATCCAGTGCGTACCGGAGAGACAGTTGACCCTCAAGCCACCGGCACCACATAAAATCCGGACCAAAGTTTATATAAGCCTGACTTTGATGCTCAGCCCCGTCCAGTGCCACCTGTACCGGGCCGTAATTTAGTATTAAACCATATTCGCAGTCAGCGTGGGCATAACGCAGAAGCGAAACACTGGTGTTAAAGCCGGTAATGCAGAACTTGGGCGGATCGTTAAAGGGGTAAAACTGCCGACTGAGTTCAGACCATTGGACATTACCCTTCAGGAACCACCCATTAGCGAGGGCTTGGTTGAACCCCAGGCTGATCCGGGGGTTGGCACCCCAACCACCGCCGACTGTCAAGTTCAGTCCGGTACCGAAGGGATTATAAAAGGTTTGTATGTAGTAATTCGACAAGAGGTTCTGCGTATTGAGAATAAAAAATTCTAAAGGATCAAGGTAAAGAATATGAGTATCACTGGCCCTCACCACGACCCGGAGTATACCGCCGGGTAAAGGTTCAGTTATAACACGTAAGGAAATCGGGTCAAAGCAATTCATGGCCTTAAGACGGGTAAGGGTCAAATCTAGATATTCATCCCGCCAGTAATCGCCCACCGAAAAAGGGAGCTGTTTCTGGATTACCTCTTCACTGGTCCGGCTATTACCAAGAATGATTATTTCGCCGATCCGGGCGCCGCCGGCCGCAACACCGGTGGCGTTAGTGGGGATGGAAATAGAAAATAAGGAGATGACGGTCACGACAACAAAGAGAAAAGGAGACAAAAGGATTCGCTTCATTTTGGGTAAACCTCCCTTATTAACGGTGCGCCTTGTGGATTTGGCCTTTTTCATTGATAAACAACGGGGTTCTCAGCCCGACCCGGCAGATCTGCGGGAATAAAGGATCGACATCTTCAAGTAGTTCGACATCCAGACCGGCCTGGTAATGTTGTAAAGCCTTTTCACGATGTCCCAAAGAATCGTAACCTACGCCCAACCAGGCATGGGCGACAAGTAAATAATAAGGATCCGGCAGGTCGGTACGGACGACACATTGTTCCAAATAGTTCAAACCAGCCTGAAGCTCACCGGTCCGCAGACAGGCCGCACCAAGTAAACACAGAGGGAATCCGGCCGCCGGATACTGCTTGACCACCGGAGTGAGCAGTTCTTTTTGTCTTTGGAGGGAAGACCCGGCCGCGGTCATCACTTGTTGCCAGGCGCGCACCATCGGGGTGGTCTCCGTGCCGGGAATATAGCCTACCGGAGAAGGGGGCTGCCCGGTCTGCCAAACTTCCGCCGCGGAGATACCGGTAAAAACCTGATCCGTCGTCAAAAAACCACCGGGTGCGCTCACCCAGATCTCCAGGCGGACAGGGTCAAAGACCATACTGGCGATTGTAGCATAATTCTGGATCGAAGGTAAAAATACCGGCGAATCCGGATCTTCTGCTCCTTTGTCCCGTAAAATCCGGACGGCATCTTCTACCTTCAGATCATTCAAAAAAGCTGACATCAACTGTTCGAGACGGTCTTCCCGGAAGGCTGAGGAGAGCCAGCCCGTTTTCTGGTATTCCTTCAGATACGGGGTTAAAAACCGGTTGGCACCATAGATATAATTAACACCTGAGTTACGATCCGCGTGGCGAACGGTCATCCGGTTAGCGGAAACCTCCAGTACAACAGCTTCCCGGCGAGCGGCATCGGCCACTAAAATGTTTAAACCGACGGTCCGCGGGGTGTTTTTTATGATCTCAATAACCTCGTCAATACTCCCACCATATTGCAAAGCTTGCCGGAGCATAATCGTAAACGGGACCCCGTCCACGGTTGCTTCCTCCGGGACGACAGTGGAATAAGCCTTTGCGATGACAATCCCTTTTTCATTCATCCCGTGCATGATGCCGACCATTGATGGGTAATTAACTGTAACAAACCGATACCCATTCTCCGGTTCGTAAAAATTAACCGATTGAAGCTCTGCCAACTGCCCCAGCCCGGTATAATCCAGGTTACGGCCGACTAGCATCCCATTTTCAGTAGATTCCTCCCAAGCGGCAAAGAAGGAACATCCACCATAGACCAGACTTACATCCTGCCAGGCATTGCTCATCAAAAGGTCATCGACAAGCTTTCCCGTCCGGGGATCCCCGGTGGCCCGGGCAAACCCCTCAAGTTCCCTAAGATATTCCCGGGGGATCAGGCGCTTAAAGGTTGGGATAAATTTGAACTTCGCATAGAAACTTTTAAAAGCCCGTTTAAAAAAGCCTCCGCGTAGGCCTTGTTCTTTAATGATTGCGAATGACTCCATCATTTTCTCAAACTCCGGCGCGATCACCAGATGAAACATTTGTGCGCCGATCTCTTCCGGAGAACCGGTAAAATAGGCCAGTCTCAGGTCGCCGATCCTGGTCGACCAACTCTTACCGGCCCATAAAACCCCGTCTTCCTCATGGACCACGAACTCTCCTTCCCCCGGCGGCTGTCCTTGCCTGGCTTTTGTTTCCAGGGGGAAGAAAAGAAGCTGTAGAATGATCAGGAATAACACAGTCTTTTTTATTCCGGCCAAGGTGTTCACTTCCTTTGCAATCTTTTATAAATTTGGCTTTGCCACCACAGTAAACGGGTAGACTGGAGCTTCCATATTTTTTGGTCAAAAAAAACTATATTGTGTGAAGCTGATTAACGGTCACGATTTCTCGTTTTCCACTCCCGCCAATACAGGCGGAGGAACTCTTCTGTGACCGGCTGGGAAAAGTTTGCGAGTAACCGCTGGTACTCTTCGTCAAATAAGTGATAATCATGGGGGGCGAGGCTCTTGCGCAAGCGGTAACTCCATTCCACCCCGGTGGTCAGCGCGGTCCAGGAAAGGTTGGCGGAACTGATAAAGACTTCACTCTCATTTGGCAGGTCAAAGAAGTAGGCTTTGGGATGAAAGGAGCGGCCGGTTTCGGCATAAACGCGGAGGTCAAGGGTGGGACCGGCCTTTTCGCGCAGGTATTCGAGGGCATAAGGCTCGGTGGTATAAAGATAGGTGCCGGTGAGAATGGTGATTGGTGTTCCCCGCCCGGCGGCTTCCCGTAAAGGTTTCGCCATCAACCGGGCGCCGGATTCGGTGATGAAGGCAACCAGGAAGCGGATGCGGAACGCTTCTTTCATGGAGGCGCGGAGATATTTATAGAGAGGGTCCCCGGGTCCCCTGATGCAGTTGTGAACCTGGTAAGGAGCCAAGTCTGTACTCAAGCGCGACCTCCTTGATTATGATAACGGATTTTACAATTAATTTCTATAGATTACCAGTTGAATCCTCTCTGTGTTCCAAGGTTTTTGTCTTCAATTGCTCGGGTTTATTCTTCTCCTTTCTTGACGGTGCCTTTAATCAGTAGTTCAGGTCCACTTTCCAATGGAGTTTGCGTTCATGATCCAGCCGTGCGCCCACGGCAAAAAACCTTGGGTAGAGGCCAAATAACAGTAGATCGGTACCGATGCCGGCTTCATAGGTAAGCTGAGGATGATAGGAGGAAAGGGGAGAAGAAATTGTTACTCCGGCGGTTACATAGGGTTTTGCTAAGACCGGGAAGAGAGGAAAGAATCTTTCTCCCCAAGGGTAGATTTTAACCTGCGGGCGGAGCCCGAGGAAGAGCTGTTCTTGAGGGGTAATACCCGTTTCGTTCCGGCGCAGCCCGGCCAGATCCATGGATAATCCGGCAACAGCCCAAGGGGATTCCAAGAAGGAGCGCTTGACCATCGAAACCCGCCAGGCCTGCCCCCCTTGGGAAACATAGACTCCTTCCAAAACGTGCTCCTTCACTTCGGGACTGTTGAAGGAAAAACCATAAGTGAGACCTTCCCGGTTCGGGCTCTGCCGGACAAAAAGGCCGGCGCCGCCTCTCGTTTTCGTTCCCCAGTCGACAAAGAGTTCATGGCCGCCTTTTTCAGCGTCAAAGCCATAACGGTAACCAACTCCGAACAAGCCGAGTGCACCGTTGGTCATCTTAAGCTCGAATTTGGTAAAATCATGATCGTGATCGAAGGAGAAACGCGGTTTGATCGTAAAGCGTTTCGGCAGTTTGGCGGTGGCCAGTTCTGCATCTTTCAGAATTTGTTGTAATTCGGTGCTTTTAACCCCGGCTTGTTGATAAGGGATAAATTCAAAAGCCGGGTCGTGGGCTAAAATCGCTGCTTTGATCCGGGCCATGGCGTCATTTCCTGCCCGGTAGCCCTGCTCAACGAAGTAAGAAACCCGGTGAAAGTCGATGAAAGAATCAAAGTCCATCTCCAGTTGAAGGAGGACATCAGCGGGGTCTGTGTTCTCTTCGACATAACCTTCGACCATCGTAAAAACGGACCGGATTATGTTATCGCCTAGATCCTCGAAATTAGCTTCGGTAAGTTTGGATTTTAAATAGACGGCAATGATGATCCCGGCGCCCAAATCTGCCGCGACGTCAGCGGCGACTTGATTTTTCAATCCGCCATCCACATAGTATTCACCTTCGATTAAAACCGGGAGAAAAACGCCTGGGATTGACATACTGGCTTGAATGCCGCTACTGACCTTACCCCGGTTAAAAGCCTGGACCTCACCGGTCTTGAGGTTAACAGCCACCGGATAACAGGGGATGGGCAACTGATCATAAGTCTTGCCGCCGAGCAGAGTATCAAGGTACTGCTGTAACCTCTTGGTCTCAATAAAACCTCCCCTTGGGGGAAAGGGGATATCAAGCAAGGTGGCCGGCTCCAGGCTTGCAAAGATCTCGATGATATTGTCCACGGAGTAGCCGGCCGCATAAAGGCCGGCGATGATACTTCCCATGCTGGTCCCGACCAATAGATCTATTGGCACACCGTTTTCTTCCAAGGCCTTCAGCAGGCCAATATGGCTTAAACCCCAGGCCGAGCCGCCGCCTAAGACTAAGGCGACCGGTGGTCTCGAAGCTACGGAAGCGGAAGCACTGAGCGGAAATACAGAGGATAAAGTAAAAAAGGCCAGGAAAACCAAGGCCTGAATTCGTGGTATAAAGATGATTGGGTTCTTTATTTTCGACTGCCGGTTAGCTTTCAATTTAAACATCTCCCTTAAGGATACGGTTGTCGAGACAATATGGGAAAAGGTCATTTTTAAGTCTTAATTTCGCTGGTTTATCCTTAAATCCTTTATCTTCCGAAGTTCACCCGTTCCTCTAAAGACCCGGAAAAATTTTTTTATAAAATGATAAAAAAAAGGAGGATATTTTTGGCGAAGGGAGAATAGGATATATCGATAACACGTGTTACCAAAGAAGCGAGGTTTGTAGTAATGGGGCAGGTAACAAGCAAAGACGTAGCTCGTTTAGCCGGGGTATCCAGGACGACAGTTTCTTTGGTGTTGAATAATAATCCCAATGCGCGAATTTCCGAGGAGACCCGGCAGAATGTGTTGAAAGCGGCCGCGGAATTGAATTATCAGCCGAATGCTTTGGCGCAAAGCCTTAAAACTAAACGTTCCAAAATTATCGGCTTGGTGATCCCGTCAATCACCAACCCGTTTTTCCCGGCGATTGCCCAGGGTGTCGAGGATGTTGCGAATGAGCACGGGTATAATATCTTTCTCTGCAATAGTTTTCGCGATCCCGAAAAAGAAAAAAAATATATTAACGCCTTAGCCAGCAAGCAAGTGGACGGGATCATTTTCACCTCGATCACTTCCAGCGCCGGTTATATCCGTGAATTACGCAAACAAGGCGTGGCGATGGTCGCTTTTGACCGCAGGATTAACGATAATAACGTTGATTCGGTTTTGTTTGATAATATCAGAGGTGGCGAAATGGCGGTTGAATATCTCTTGGGGGAAGGCCATAAGAATATTGCCTTCTTGTCCGGCCCGATCAATATTTCGAGCCGGAGCGACCGCTTGGAAGGGTATAAAAACGCTTTGAAAAAGGCAGGGATTGCTTTAAATTCCTCCTATGTTTTCTTGGATGATTGCGTTGAAGAGGAAGGCCGCGATACCAACTACGAGGTTGAAATCGGTTACCGGCTGACTTTACGGCTGTTAGAAAAGCATCCAGAAATAACGGCAATTTTTGCCGTTAACGACATGACGGCGATCGGGGCATTAAAGGCGGCCAAAGAGAAAAAGGTTAAGGTTCCTGAAGATCTTTCTTTAATCGGTTTTGATAATGTCGTATTGGCCGATCTGGTTGATCCTCCGCTTACGACCATTAAGCAGCCAACTTATAAAATGGGGCGGGCGGCGGCTGAGATTCTCATCTCCAAATTTAAGGGGTTTAACGTGACCGGTCCTAAACATACGCTCCTTTTCTCTCCAGAACTAGTCGTGCGGGGTTCGGTAGCCCGGATCGGTTAAAAATAATTTTTTTACCTAATAACACGAGTTAGCAAGATTTAAGGATTTGATGGCTTCAAGTTTACTACTTGAGGGGGCGGTGTTCAGGGAATTCAGCATTTTATAAGTAACACGATTTAGTAAAGTTAATTGATTTTCCAGGGAGGTATATGAATGAACGAGCCAAAAATAGCCGTATTTACCTTTGCGGAACACCGGAATGATTTTTACGAAAGAAGACGTCCTTTATTGGAAAAATATTCAGCCCAAATGCGAACTGTTTTAGCTCCGGTCATGAAATGCACTTTCTTTGAACCGATTCGATCCCTGGAAAAAGTACGGGAAGTTGTTGCATCCATAAATATCAACCAGTTTGACGGGGCGATCTTTTATTTCCCAATCTGGGTGGCGCCACATTTTGCGACCGTGATGGCGAATTTGCTTGGTTTACCGATTTTGCTGCTGGCAAATGATGACATTGCTACCTCGAGTTTGCCTGGAATGTTGGGGTGCGGGGCGGCGCTGGATCAAATCGGCTTTACGCACCGGCGGGTTTGGGGGAATTTAGAGGACCCCAAAGTCTTGCAGGAGATCCAGTCCTTTGCCAGGGCGGCGCATGCGGTTAACCGGCTTAAAGGTTTGCGATACGGTTTGCTTGGCGGGCGAAGTTTAGGGATTTATTCCGCCGGGATCGACCCCTCGCAATGGCAGCAACTCTTTGGCATTGATGTCGAACACTTTGATCAGTTGGAAATTGTCCGGCGGGCCGACCAGCAAGATCCAGCCAAGGTCAATAAATTAATGGCATGGCTGGAGCGGCAAGGACTGACCTTTGCCTTTAATGACGGGCTTTTTACGCAAAAACATTTGGAGTTACAGATCCGGAGCTATTTGGGGACCAAAGAACTGGTTGCCGAACATAACCTCGATTTTATCGGGCTTAAATGCCAGCCGGAAATGAGTAATGGGTACTGTTTACAGTGTTTGAGCGTTGCTTTATTGAATGACCGGTATGACGCCGACGGGATTAAAGCGGCTGTCCCCTGCGCTTGTGAAGCCGACGGCGACGGTGCTTTGACAATGATGATTCTTCATCAGTTATCCGGCGGGATGCCGACGGCGCTCATGGATATCCGGGCGGTTTTACCGGAAGAAGGGATCCTTTTATTAAACAATTGCGGTTCCATGGCGCCCTATTTTGCCGGGCGTTCGGAGGATCCGGGGCAAAACTTTTCCAGGATTACTTTGGTTCCGCATGTCTTTGGCGAAGCCGGTGGCAGTTCAATTCAATTTACCGGTGAACCGGGACCGCTCACGTTGGCAAGGCTCTGCCGGAAAGGAGGCCGCTATTGGATGGCGATCGGTTATGGCGAGGTGGTTGCTGACACGAAAGGCTTGGTCCGCCAGTCAACCACTTGCTGGCCGCATCTGGTCTTAAAGACCGATATGGATTTAGAGCGCTTTGTCAGGAATTATGGTTCGAATCATATCCATGGGGTTGCCGGTGATTACCGGCGGGAATTGTTGGAGCTGAGCCGAATTTTAAAAATTGAAGCAGAAATTTTCAGCGGAGGTGAATTCTTTGAAGAAACTCAGTGTAATGCGTAGGAAGGAGATTGTTGCCGGCTTCTTGTTTATTATGCCGTGGTTGTTGGGTTTCCTGGCGTTCACTTTAGGTCC
>JAKOVI010000136.1 GCA_029782135.1 Bacillota bacterium | reverse complement strand
CATCCGGTACGCGGCGACCGGAGACTGCCGGTTACTGCTCTTTGTCAACGGACGCCCGGTCCGTCCGGTTTTCTTCCCGGCCAGCGACGGGTTTGGTTTAAAGTATGATACCAAACGGATTAACTACACCTTGCATCAAGGTGATACCGTCCGGTTTGTGCTCGAGGTGGCGGACCCGGCGGGAATCAAGATCGACTGCCTCTTTTTTAGTTCAAGATATATTTTTAATATGTAAAATCTTAATTAATAAAAATTTAGATTTTTCTTCAAGCCCTTGTCACCCCGGCCCAACTCTTCTAAAATGAAAAGGGCTTGCTTTTTTTTGGGACCAGCACTACTTTATGACGTTAATGGGATACTATAGAGAGGATTAACCAAGCGAGCCGTGAAGGGTTGATCAGGATAAATTAGTCCGATGCTGGCCGGGAAACCGAAAACAGACGTAGGAGGGGAAGAATGTCAATTTCGCTTGAGAGTTTTTTAATACAGCTAATCTCGAATCCCGCCCTTCTCATTACTACCGGATTAACCTTGGGAGTAATCCTGGTTAATGGTTGGACGGATGCACCCAATGCGATTGCCACTTGTATCTCCACCCGTTCTATGGAGCCCCGGATCTCAATTATCATGGCTGCTGTCTTTAACTTTCTTGGGGTTTTTGTGATGACAATGTTTAATGCCACGGTTGCCCAGACAATTTATAAAATGGTTGATTTCGGGGGGGATTCCCACGAGGCTTTAGTGGCACTCTGCGCAGCCCTCTTTGCGATCGTCTTATGGGCGACGGTCGCCTGGTGGTTCGGGATACCGACCAGTGAAAGTCATGCCCTGATTGCCGGGATCTCCGGGGCCGCTATTGCCTTGCAAGGCGGATTGGCCGGAATCAACCCCGCCGAATGGGTGAAGGTAATCTACGGATTGTTCCTGTCGACCGGATTGGGTTTTGGCAGCGGTTGGCTGGTCGTGAAGCTGATCGAGTTTGTCTGCCAAAACATGGACCGGCGAAAAACTTCCAGCTTTTTTAAGAATGCACAAATTGCCGGCGCCGCCGGGATGGCCTTTATGCATGGCGCGCAGGACGGCCAGAAGTTTATGGGGGTATTCATGCTTGGGATGTTCTTGGCACAGGGACAAGCCAATGTTACCTCCTTCCGGATCCCAATCTGGTTAATGCTGCTCTGCTCGGTGGTGATGGCGCTGGGGACTTCGATTGGCGGTTTGCGGATTATTAAGTCGGTGGGTATGGATATGGTAAAACTCGATAAGCACCAAGGCTTTTCTGCTGATTTGGCGGCGGTCGCCTGCCTCTTTCTCGCTTCGCTTACCGGAATTCCCGTCAGCACTACACATACTAAGACTACGGCCATTATGGGGGTTGGCGCCGCGAAGCGTTTATCATCGGTCAATTGGGGGATTGTCGGCGAGATGGTCACGGCCTGGATCCTTACCTTTCCAGGTTGTGGAATCATCGGCTTCCTCATGGCGACCTTGTTTATGCACTTATTTTAAGGCTTAGCTGAAAAGTACATTAAAAGGAGAACAGAGATCATGGCCAAAAAAAATGAGAATTATTTCCATAGCTTTATTGAGATGGTGACCTATTCGTGTGACGCCGCTAAACTGCTCAATGAAATCATGAATAATTTCCAGGCGGGCGAAGTAGAAGAGAAGATGCGCGAGATGCATGAAATTGAACATGCGGGTGATGTGGCAAGGCACCGGATGATCAAAAAGCTGGCCCGGGAATTCATTACGCCCATTGAACGGGAAGACATTGTTTTGATGGCTGATACAATTGACAATGTTACGGACACCATTGAAGACGTTTTGATGCGCCTCTACATGTTTAACTTTACCAGTTTACGTCCTGATGCGATTGAGCTGGCCTCCATTATTGTCCAATGTTGCGAGGCGCTGAAGAGTGCGCTCGAGGAGTTCCCCAATTTCCGGAAATCGCAAGTCCTTCATAAATTGATTGTTGAAATCAACCATCTGGAGGAAGAAGGGGACCGGCTGTTCGTCAAAGCGACGCGGGATCTTTTCGTCAATACGAAGGATCCGGTGGAGATCCTGGCGTGGAAAGAAACCCTGGAGTTTATGGAAAAATGCTGTGATGCCTGTGAAGATGCCGCCGAAGTTATTGAAAGCGTGATGATGAAGAACTCCTAGGTTGCTTTGGCCAACCGCCCAACCGTGGGCGGTTTTTTTGTCGGTTTCCCCCGGACCCTTGTTATGGTTAACAAAAAAGTGATAAGATAATACTGAAGGTCATGTGGAAGGAGGGAGTTACAGCTCCTGAACCCGGATTTTGATCCGTCCGGTGCGGTTGCTTCTGCCGCTGTCTGACGCGGCAGGAGGAGAAAATTTTCCTGGCGGTATCGTGCTTAGGTTAGGCTGTTCGCAGAAAAATTGGGAAAGGTGATAAAAATTGGGGGGAGGAAGATTCGGGTCATGAATATTCTCGTGACAATCAATGCCAACTATCTCAAACCGCTTCAAGTAATGTTGAAATCAATGTTTATCAATAATCCGCAAGAGGATTTTCATGTTTACCTGATCCATTCCAGTCTCAAGGAGGAGGAACTGGCTGCCCTCGACCACTTCATTACAAGGCATAACCACCAATTCACGGCAGTCACGATTCCGGATGACTACTTTAATGATGCCCCGGTTCCGATGCATTATACCAAGGAGATGTATTACCGGTTATTAGCCTGCAAGTTCCTGCCGTCAGCTCTGGAGAGAATCCTCTATCTTGATCCGGATATTATTGTCATCAATGAACTGCGTTCTTTGTATGATCTTGATTTGTCCGGATATCTTTTTGCGGCCGCTTATCATAAGCGGATTCCGATCAAAGAGCTTAACCGCATCCGTTTGAACGCCTATGAAATGGAAGAATACTATAACTCCGGGGTCCTTTTGATGAACCTCGTGCGGCAGCGGGAAGTAATTGACGAACAAGAGATCTTCAAATATGTGGAGAAATATCGAAACCGGTTGATCTTGCCGGATCAGGATGTTCTCAATTCGCTGTATGCGAAAGGAATCAAACCGATTAGCGAAATTAAATATAACTATGATACCAGATTCTATATCTACTACCGTTTGATGAGTAAGGGCGAAGTGGACATGGACTATGTGATCAATAATACTTCAATCCTCCATTTTTGCGGGAAAAAGAAACCATGGCATAAGAACTACCGGGGAATGTTCCATGCCCTGTATAAACACTATGAGAAACTGGCGTT
>JAKOVI010000114.1 GCA_029782135.1 Bacillota bacterium | reverse complement strand
CCAAACCGTAAAAAATCGGGTACAATTAATTACAAATGCAATAATTGTTATTTTTAAACAGTGCCTGTAAAAAGTAATAATGTCAACTGCCTTAATTTTTAAATCGTTTTGCGATATGCATGCCATTCGAAAGGACATACCGGCATCATCAAACATTTTATGCAGCATAATAAGTTCTGAACAGGAGAAAGAAAATGCTTACGACATTGATGGTTGCATTATTATTCTTTGCTGCGGGTACGGTTGTATTGGCGAGTGGAATCTTTACCTGGCAAGCCGATTATAAAGCCTTGACCAATCGGGTGTTCTTGTTGATCACGATTGCGCTTGCCATATGGTCGTTTGCAATGGGCAGTTCAACCGTGGTGCCCGATGCGGCTACCTGCGAAACCTTACGGCGCATCTCCGCCCTCGGTTGGGGGACAGTTTACGCCCTCACCTTACATTTTATTTTAATTATTACTGGTAAAGCCCCTACCCGCAAATGGTGGCTTTATTTTTGTCTCTATTTGCCTGCTTTCCTTACTGTCTTTATGTTTGCCATTCCCAATAAGATAAACCCCTACCCTTACCATCTCCAGCAATCAGCGTACGGTTGGATTAACGTATCCCGTAACAATCTTTGGGATTGGATCTTTTATGCCTACTATATCGGTTATATCATCCTTGGCTTATGGCTCTTATACCGTTGGGGAAAAGAAACGGCCGATGTCAAGACGAAAAAGAAAGCGCGGGTTATGACCCGGGCACTCTTGCTGGCATTGGTGCTGGGGACGTTGACCGATGTCGTTTTAAACAGTCTCATTGCGCTGCCGCAAATGGCGCCGGTTGTCATGCTGATCCCCAGTTTTACGATCTTTCATCTTCTCCAAAAAGACAGTTTTAACATTACCGAAGGCTTAGATAGAAACACTAGTTACCTGGTCTTATACATCAGTGTTTTGATCTACATCATTCTAGCGGCGACGCCAAGATTACTCGTTATCGAGCGCTTGACCGACAGTCCGCTTCTTTTGGAAGAAACAGTCCTCCGGGGGATTATCGTCCAGATCCAGATGTTTATCTCATTATACCTAGTGTTGAAAGAGAACCGGCCGGGATATATTTCCGCGGTGATCATGAACCTGATCAGCCTGACCGGTGCGTTTGCAGTTTTCCTCCGGGACGGGCTCCTTCCTTCTTTGGTGGAAATTATTGCTTACACGGGTGTACTTGTGATCATCACCCTCATCAAATCATATAAAGAGAAGAATACGGCTTATATTAAAAAGATCAACACGCAAGCAGTCCGGGAAAAATTCTATTCCAATGTCTTTAAGCAAGCACCGGTAGGAATTGCAATTTTAAGTGACACAAAATATGCCCAAAATGAGAAGTATGGTGATGTCAGCATCAACCCGGCCTACGAACAGATTGTAGGCCGCACCAAGGAGGAACTGAAAAAGATCAATTGGACCGAGATCACGCATCCGGACGATCTGCCTACGGATCTCGAATACTTCGAGCAGTTTAAGCAAGGTAAGATTGATGCTTACTCGCGGGAAAAACGTTATATTAAGCCGGACGGTTCCGTCGTGTGGGTTGATATGCTCGTTTCGCGGTTTGCCAGCGCAAACGAAAATCCGGGCGACCACGTGTGCATCATTACCGATATTACTGAGCGGAAACAGATCGAAAATATCCTGAAATATACCAGTGAACATGAGCCGTTGACGGGATTATACAACCGTAGTGTTCTCGAGAAAATATTGGCCCGCGACGCAACCCTCCCCGCGTCCGTGAAGCGGGCACTGGTCTGTGTTAATCTCTTTGCGATGCATGCCTTAAGCGTGCGTTATGGCTATTATTATAACCAGACGATGCTGAAGAAGATTGCCTATGCGCTCCAGACATTTTGCAGCGATCAGAGTTTATTGTTCGATATCAACGAGTACCGTTTTGTTTATTACCTGAAGAATTATGAAGATGAAAAAGAATTGACCGCTTTGTGCGAGAAAGTAGCAAATACGGTCTATTCTTATCTCTATGTCCATGGTATCGAGTTTGGGATTGGCGTTCTGCCGGTCGACCAGTTGACTGTTCAGAACCCGGATGAGATCCTGAAAAAGCTGATGAACACAAGCGAGTTGGCAGTCCGGAAGGAACGGAAAAGTTCCAATCTTTTGTTCTACAGTCCGGAGATTGACCGGCAGATTACCCGTGAGAATGAGATCAGTCGGGAGATCCAGGAAATCGCGGAGGGCGTCAAGACCGACCGGCTTAATCTGCAATACCAGCCTATTTTGGATCTGGCGGCCAAGAAAATTTGCGGGTTCGAGGCGTTGGCCAGGCTGCATAGTGAGAAACATGGATTGATCTCTCCGCTGGAGTTTATTCCCATTGCCGAAAAGACAAATATGATTGCTCCCTTGGGAGAAAAAATTATCCGAAAGGCCCTTCGTTTCCTAAACAAACTGGAAACGAACGGGCACGATCGGATCGGTGTTTCGATCAATGTTTCGGTCCTTCAGATCCTGGAGGAGGGTTTTCTCGACAAGTTGTTGGCCATGATCAATGATCTGCAGGTCAATCCGCGGAATGTCGGGATTGAACTCACCGAATCGGTCTTTGCCACGGAGTGGTCGGAACTCAATAAGGTGATTGGCCGGTTGAAAGCGGCCGGAATAAAAGTGATGATCGACGATTTTGGCACCGGCTATTCCTCTTTTGCCCGCCAACAGGATTTAAACATCGATTGTCTGAAGATTGATAAGAGCTTCATCGATAAATTATTGGTCAAGCCGGAAGAGGCGATTACCGGGGATATCATCTCGATGGCCCATAAAATGGGCAAATGCGTTGTTGCCGAAGGGGTCGAGCATACCCGGCAACTCCGGTACTTGCAGGAGCATAGCTGCGACCGGATTCAGGGCTTTTTAATCGCCGAGCCCCTTGAGGAAGAAGCGGCGTTGGATGTTCTCTTCCGGTCTATTCCCACTCAATTGTAGAAGGCGGTTTGGTGGTAATATCATAAACTACCCGGTTGACATGGGGTACTTCATTAACGATCCGGTTGGCGATCCGGGCTAAGACCTCATAGGGAAAACGGTACCAGTCGGCCGTCATCCCGTCATGGCTGGTTACGGCACGCAAGGCAATGGGATAGGCGTAAGTCCGCCGGTCACCCATCACGCCGACCGTGCGGATGTCGAGCAAGACGGCAAAGGCTTGCCAGATTTCCCGGTAGAGCCCGGCTTTTTTGATCTCTTCAATCATGATTGCATCCGCTTCCCGCAAGATCTCTAGTTTTTCCCGGGTGATTTCGCCGAGTGTCCGGACGGCCAACCCCGGTCCGGGGAAAGGATGACGCCAGAGGATTGCTTCGGGGATCTTTAATTCACTGCCGACTTGGCGTACTTCATCTTTAAACAGGTGGTTCAACGGTTCGATCAGTTTAAACTGCAAGTCTTTGGGCAAACCGCCGACATTATGATGGGACTTGATGACAGAGGCGGTGGCTGTGCCGCTCTCAATCACATCCGTGTAAAGGGTGCCCTGGACCAGATAGTCAATCTTGCCAAGTTTGGCGGCTTCGCGTTCAAAGATCCGGATAAATTCGGTACCAATGATTTTGCGCTTCTGTTCCGGATCCCGCACACCGGCCAGTTTCCCTAAGAATTCGTCAGCAGCGTCCACCCTGATGATCTTCATTTTAAAGATCCGGGTGAGGGTCTCCATTACTTCGTCAGCCTCGCGTTTCCGGAGAAGCCCGTGGTCGACGAAGATACAGGTTAAACGGTCACCGATCGCGCGATGGACCAAAACGGCGGCGACCGAACTGTCAACGCCTCCGGAGAGCGCGCAGACCACCTGTTCATTCTCGCCGACGGTCTGCCGGATCTGCGCGACCGTGTTTTCGATGAAGGATTCCATTGTCCAGGTTCCGGTCAACCCGGCAATTTTAAAAAGGAAGTTTTTGAGAAGATCCGTTCCCTGCGGGGTATGCATGACTTCCGGATGAAACTGGACGGCGTAAAAGTTGGAATCCGGATTGCCCATCGCCGCGATCGGGGTATTACCGGTGGCGGCCATGACCGTAAAACCGGGCGGCGCTTCTTTGACGCGGTCGCTATGGCTCATCCAGACGGTCATCTTCTCGGGCAACCCGGCAAAAAGTTTGTTTTCCCCCTGGACGAACAGAGAGGTTTCCCCGTATTCACGTTGTTCCGCGGCCTCAACCACACCTCCTAAATCCTTCGCCATTAATTGCATGCCATAACAGATGCCCAGGATCGGGAGGCCTAGTAGGTAAAGACGGGGGTCGACTCCTGGGGCTTGCGGTTCATAAACACTCTTCGCCCCGCCGGAGAAGACCAAGGCCCGGGGATTAAGCTTCTTGATCTGTTCAATGGTTGCATTATAGGGTAATATTTCAGAATAAACCTTCAGTTCGCGGATGCGACGGGCAATCAAGCGTGTATATTGCCCGCCAAAATCGAGAATTAACACCAATTCCTGCGTCACTTTCCTCCACCTCATTCAAACAAAATAACTGAAAGCAAGGGATCAAGAACTCCGGTACAATCCCCCTTTGCATAGTGCTTTTCCTTTCCACAAAAAGAAGGTAATTCCTACTTCCGGCCCAAAGATTTAAACTAGTTTTTCCTTTCACCCCCGGCTTAATGCGCTGAGCAAGCCAAAGCCAGGTGCTTATAACATTTCAGTAATATAAATAACCGTTGCGCAAGCGCCGGCGTATGAAATCACCGGGCGGGCAGCATATTCCTGCATTGTATGATTGCTGTCAATTAAGAATTCCGGGAGGAACTGTGGCCTCCGGTTTTGAATTCTCTTCATAAAAACTATTTGGAGGCTAGCAGATGAAAAAGACCAGCATTTTAGTTGTATTTGCACTACTTTTCCTGAGCATCAGCAGCAGTACGGTCTGGGCAAAAGGAACAATAAAACTGGGCTTCGAACCCGGCGGAAATCTTTCCACGAACATCAGTGGTTACATGTTGGGTTACGGGGTCGATTATGGCTTTTCGGTGGCCGGTGAATACTTGCATAACCTGAATGAGCAGGTCGAACTGGGCGGCGGGATTGAATACCAGTTCAACCGGAGGGTAAAAGGGCTGGATACGGGGTTCAGTTTCATCCCGGTCTATGGCACTTTAAAACTCCATGCGCCGCTCAGCGAGGGATTTGACAGTTACTTCACCGCAAAGATCGGCTATAACTACCTTAGCCTGAGTGAAAGCCTGCAGAATCTGGACTACGGCGGGGGGTTCTTTTACAGCTTGGGCGCCGGGATTGATCTTAACACGCGGTATGCGGTGGAAGTGGAATATGCGGTGAACCGGGCGGAGCTGGGTTATATTTTTAAACAACCCTTCAATTATTCCAAAATCCGCTTGTCAGCCGGTTATAAGTTCTAAATCTTTTAAATCAGTTTATTTGCATGATCAGGAATGAACAATTAACAAACGAAGAGCCCGCCGGAAGGCGGGCTCCGTTTTTATCCTGTGATCATCTTTTCTAGTTATGCCGAAAAATTGATTTCCTCCTTGCCAGGCGGACGGCTGGTGACCGCCGGGAAAGGGCTTTTGGCCGGAAGCAGGCTAAACCAAGCAGTTACAATTCCCCAACCAGCTGTTTTTCCACCCAGCCGCGCTTTCCGTCGAGGCGTCTGACCAGGAGCCACCCGCCTTTCTCCTCCAGGATCCGGAGCCGGGTCCCGGGGGAAAGGTGATAGTGGATGGAAGCACCGGCCACCGGTTCGAAGCGGGCGTCACCGGCGGTGAGGACTACCCCCTGCGGGGTGTTCTGCTCCAAGAAGGTGAGGGCGGCGAGGCTTGCGGTCAGGAGAAGAAGCACTCCGGAAGTTATTAAGCTCCGCCGCCACCAGGTTTTCGGTTGGCCGGCCGGGTTGGTGGTGAGGGCAGGCATCAGCATCTTCAGGATTAAGCAGAGGAAGAAGAAAACGTAACAGATTGCGGCGGCGGCGATCCATGTGCCTAATGGAGCAAGATGGGTCATCGCGCTTTTAATCGCCAGCCACCAGGTGATGCTTCCTTCCTCCACGCTGCTGAGGGCATAGGTTAGGTTAGCTTTAAGATCGGCATCATGGGGGATGAGCCGCCTGGCTTTTTCATAGTACAAAACCGCGTAGCCCTTTTCCCCGAGTTTAAAGTAGGAGTTTCCCAAGTTGTAAAAGAGGGGACCGCTTTCGTAACCCTCTGCCACCAAATGCCGGTAAAGGGTGATGGCCGCTTGGTATTCCCCTTTTTCATAATGCGCATTGGCCTGGGTAAAAATGGCCTCCGGAGAAGAGGGGTTCTCCGGCTCCGCCCTGCCAAGCAGGGGGAGGAAGAAGAGAAGCCCTAGAACTAAAAGAACGTGGCTGATGATCTTATGCCGGTGTATTTTATTTTCCATACGGATCCCCCCTGCGACCGGTATTGTTCTGTTTGTGCTGTTCGGCATTTAAGCCATAAAGGATATCTTCGGTCAGATTGATTAATTTGAGGGCGGCGTGCCGGTCAAAAGTGGCGCCGGTGAATTTATAGTAATCATATTGCTCAAAGAACTCTTTGATCATCGCCAGGAGCAACTGATCATCGATCTTGGTACGTAATTCATCGGTGATATTGGCTGTGATCGCGGCGGCAACATAGTTATAGGTTGCGCCAAGGTAGACCCGGAGAAGCTGGTTGAGTTCATCCAATAAACCCGGCGACGGGCCGGCGGTAGTCAGGCGCCCACTGATGCTCTGCAAAGCCTTGCTCGCCTGGCGGTAAGCCCGCGCGGAACGGGCGGCGGGAGTATCCGCTTCCTGCTTCTGTTGATACCGGCGGTAAGCGTAGCTGGCGAGGAAGAAGAGGAACGGGAGGTATTGGATTAACCAGAACCAGCGTTGGCGGTAAAACACTTCCGATGTCTGCCGGAGACGGCCAGGGTGATTTTTAATGAATACCAGATCCTGTCCGAACTCTGCTCCCGGTTCATGGCCGCCGGGCGGTAAGACCGTTTTTTGAAAGTCCGGATTTTCCCGGACGGAGAGCGGGAGGGCCGGAACGGTTATACGCTGGTACTTGGCCGTGACCGGGTCAAAATAACAAAAGGTAAACGGACCAAGGGACGTCGTTGATACCTCCAGGGGAATGACGATCTGTTCAAAGGCCACTTTTTCCTGGGACGGATCGGTAGTTAAGAGAAAATCCTTTTGCGGGTCGTAGACTTTAAACTGTTCCAGACCGGCAATCACCGGCGCGCTAGCCATAGAGAGGTTGCCCTGCCCGGTAATGATCATTTTTAGGGTAACCGGCTCGCCTTGCAACACTTCGGTGGGGGTGGCCATCACTTCCAGTTCGAACTGGCCGACTGCCCCGGAAAAGTCGGCGGGACGCTCCTTTGACGGCAGCGGTAAGACCTCAAGGTCAAGGGTATTGCTTTGCACCTGGAGCGGCCGCTCTTCCGCGAAAAACTCTTCAAAAAAGGAAGAGAACGGATGATTCCTGACCAAAATGGAACAATCGGTACGAACCGGCCCCAGGGTAAATTTGCCGGTTTTGACCATCGTGAGTTCCGGGGAGAAAGTTAAGACTTGAAAAGGTTGGCCATTGATGACCTCGCGGGATTTGACCGGCTGCTCCATCCCTTCGACCAGGACTTCCGCCTGGTTAAGCTGGGGATAGTGCAGGGACTGCAGGACGACGGCCCCAACATAGAGCTTGATTTGGGCTCGGACCTTTTCCCCGGTGTAGAATTGTTTTTTTGGCAAGACCAAGCGGAGAAATAATTGACCATCCAACGGGTCACCCCCACTTGGCCGGCTGTTCTCTTCTCCGGTTGACGTGGCCGGGCCGGACATGGCCTGTTCCACCACTTTTAAAGTGAGGGCAGAGGTTGTGAGGTTTTGCCGCCCGGCCTTGACGGTATATGGCCCGAGCTGGTATTCGCCCGGCTTTACTCCGGAAATGAGGTAATTGTATGTTGTCGTACGCGTAACCTGCCCGTTGATGATCTGCATTTGTTGCGAAACGCCGCGGGATCGGATCTGAAGGCCGTCAATCTCCCCGATCTCCGGGGAGGAGGCCGCGGAAGCGTTTTCGAGGATGATCCGCATTTCCGTATAGCCGCCGACGGGAATCTCCGTCGCCTCCAAGGCGAGATGGGCGGACTGGGCGAAAACCGGCGTGACAAACATGAGCATGCAAAGAGTGCTCAAGAAGTAAAACAGTATTTTTGCCATCCTTTGCTGCATAGCGCTTCCCTTCCTTCTCACCAGTCTTTCCCCGGCGGGGTAGGAGTAGAAATGATGATCGGGGCCTGGTAGGTCTCGTGTTGTTCCGCCATCTCTAAGAGGGCTTCCGCTTCTTCTTTACTCATGCCTTCCGGCGCGGCCGAGGCGGAGTGCTGTTGTTTCTCTTCCGGGAGAGCAGGTTTCTCCTCCTTCTCCGGACCGGCGCCGGTTTGGGCATCCTCCTGGGACGGCGCCGGTGTTTCCTCATCCCCTTCCCGGCGTCCGGACTTCTCCGGCTGCTGCGCGCTCAGTTGTTGACTGGCGGCTTCGAGCCGGAGTTTGGTCAGTTCGTAATTATATTTCGCCTCCTGATCGGCCGGATCAACGCGGATGGCTTCGGTAAAGTGGGAGAGTGCCTGCTGGTAGTAATTGGCCGCCTCCTCCGGCGGTACTGTTTCGCCGAGGGTAAAAAGGGCCGAACCTAGATGGTAATGGGATTTGAAGATTAATTCCGCGTGCGTCCGGTGATCTCCTTTTGCTAATTCTGCCTCAACCTTCTGGTATTCGGCAAGGGCCTCGGAGAAACGTCCGGCGGTGTAATAAGCGAGGCCCAAATTGTGCCGGACCTGAGGGGAGGCCGGGAGATCGACCGCCAAGTCTTGGTAGAGGCGGAGCGCTTTCTCCTGCTTCTCCGGTTCCGGGGAGGTAAAAAGCCGGTTGGCGGTGGACATTTTGTAGGTTTTTCCCGCGGTCAACAGGGCGGCTATACTGAGCAGGAGCAAGAGACCGCCGCTGACAAGCAAACATTTAGTGCTCTTTTTCATCCTTGGCTTCACTCTCCCTTCGCCGTAAGAGTTTGCGGATGACAACCGCTTCTTGCTGACGTGCTCCGCTTAACAGTTCGGCGGTGAGAAAAAGACAGGCAAGAAGCAAGGGGAGTTGGTAACGGTTAAGGTAGCGCTTCTGCCGCCGGCTGCTGAGTTCGGTTTTGACCTGGCGGGCCAACCGCTTTTCGTATAGCTCTTCCAGGCCGAGGGAGACCCCGGTCCCCCGGAGATATTCCCCCCCGCCCGCGGCGGCAATCCGCCGGAGGAGGTCTTCGTTGAGCGCGGATTTGACCACCTTTCCGTCCCGGTCTTTCAGGTAGGAGATGTTACCGGCTTCGTCACGGAGGAGAATCAGTTCACCCTGCGGGCTGCCGAGGCCGATCGTGTAGATCGTAATTCCCTCGTCAGCGGCTTTTTGCGCTTCGCTGACCGGATCCCCTTCATGGTTTTCGCCGTCGGTGATGATAATCAGGGTCTTTTCGCCGGCGGCCCCGTTTTGAAAGGCCCTCCGGGCGGTTTTGATCGCCTCGCCGATCGCGGTCCCGCCGCGGGGTAAGGTTTCATGGGTCAGGGCGGCGAGCGCGATCCCGAAAGCGTTATAATCAAAAGTTAAGGGGCAGTGGAGGAAACTGGTTCCGGAAAAGGCGACCAACCCAACCTTATCCCCGGGTAATCTCTTGACCAGATCCATGACCGCCAGTTTTGCCCGTTCCAACCGGTTGGGCTTCAGATCAGTGGCCAGCATGCTCTTTGAGGTATCAAGGGCGATGATCAATTCGATCCCCTGTTGCGTCACTTCTTCCCAGGTATAGCCCCATTCCGGTCCGAGGAGGGCGCCGATCAGCAAAACCAGTACGGTGAAGCGGAGCCAATGCTGACGGCGGCGCAGCTGATCCCGGCTGTCAACAAGGAGCTTCGGGAGGATGTTTTGCGCCGCAAAGCGGGCTAAATCTTGCCGGCGCCTTTTTTGCGCCCAGCGCAGAAAGGAGCAGAAAAACAAGAGAATAATCAATAAGCTCCAGGCGAAAGGATAGGCTATTCTCATGGCAATCTCCTGCAAACGGTGTTCGTCAGAATCGTTTCGGCCAGGAGAAGCAGGAGGGCGCTCAGTAAGAGCAAGGGGTAGAGTTCGATGTAGTCCTGGTACTGTGGCATTTCAATTACCGAGCGTTCCAGCCTGTCGATCTCCTGGAAGATCTCTTTTAAAGATTTGGTGTCGGTTGCCCTGAAGTACGCCCCGTTGGTGACGGCGGCGATCTTTTGCAATAACTTCTCATCCAGGTCAAGTTCGACGGTTTGGTAGACTGTCCGCCTCCAGCTGTCTTGCACCGGGTAGGGAACCGGGCCCGTGGAGCCGGCCCCGATTGTATAGACTTTAATTCCCAACGCTTGCGCAGCTTCGGCAGCCAGTTCGGGCGGGATCTGGCCTGCATTGTTCACCCCGTCGGTCAAGAGGATGACGACTTTACTGTGGGCGGCGGATTCGCGCAGCCGGTTCAGGGCGGCGGTTAAAGCGGTCCCGATTGCCGTACCGTCCTCGATCATCCCGGCGCTGATCTCCTGCAGTCTGCTCTCCACCCAGTTATGGTCCCAGGTGAGGGGGGATAGCACATAGGGTTGGGCCGCGAAGATCACCATTCCAATCCGGTCATGCGGGCGCCCGGCGATAAAATCCCTGGTCACCTGCTTGACGATCTCCAGGCGGTTGGTGCGCTTCCCGTTAATCACAAAGTCCTCCGCCAGCATACTGGTGGAAACATCAAGCGTGATCACAATATCGATCCCTTCGCGCCGGATTAAGGTCTCCTTCCGCCCGCTCTGCGGGCGGGCGAGGGCCAGGATCATAAGGACCAGGGCGAGGACCGGCAGATAAGGGACGAAGACCGCTAACCGGCTCCGCCAGGTGGGCCGCTCCCGGATGAGCATGGCGGTCGGGTAGTGAATGGCACCCGGTTTGCTCCTGGTTTTGATCCGGTAAATGACGACCGGAATTATCAATAGAAAGAAAAGAAAACTTGGATTACGGATGATCATCTGCACTGCTCCTGGTCAATCAGAATCGCGCTTGCCCCACCGCCGCCGTCTGTTCCGGCGGGGGGAGCGGGTATTTCCCTCGTCTCGGTGATCAGTTGTTCCACCACTGCCAGGTCAGCCTCGACCGTGGCGGTGGCCGGTATATACCGGGCAAATTTGACCAAATCGGCCGTTCTCAGAAAAGCCGCCAGTTTACACTGGTGTTCCGGACGGAAAAGGGGCTTCGCCTGCGGGGTGGTTGATAATCGCTCCGGGGCGGCGAGGTAAGCCAAAAACTCTTCGGTGGTCATCTCCAATGCGGTGATCTCAAACCGGTTCTCGATGTATTCACGGAGAAGCGCACTGAGTTCACTGTAAAACCCCTTATAATCTCCCCGCTCCAAGTAAGCGGCTTGTCTGAGCGCCTCCAGGCGCCGCCGGGCGATCTGATCGGCCGGTTCAAGGGGTTTTTGGGCTTCCGGCCGGGAGGCGGGGCGGGCGAAGCGCGCCTGGAGAAAACGGACGAGGAGCCAAAGCAAGAAAGCTCCAATTAAAATAAGTAAAAACCAGAGGAAGGGCGTCCAGTCCGGCGGGAGGCCGACCGGATCTTTTACTCCCTTGAGCGGTAACGCCAATAGTTCTTCCCGGGTTTTCCCGGGCGGGAGCAGGGAGTGGACGACAAGCACCGCCGGGGGAAGTTCGTAGATACGTTCTGCGCCCTCCCGGTCTTGGTAATAAAGCGTCACCGGGGGGAGGGGAAGCTCGCCCGTCTCCCAGGGGGTCAGCATGTACATGACGGTATGTTGGATCCCGCCCTGCCGGCGCTTGCTTGTGCTCTGCTTTTCCTTCCGGATTTCCAAGGGGCCGAGACGCCCGACCGGCAAATCCGGCATTTGGTAGTTAATCCCCGCACGGGATTCGACGATCAGGGTGACCGGGATCAAATCACCAATCGCAAACGGGCCTTCCGAGATCCGGTAGACCGCTTTAATCTCCTCTTCCGGCGCGAGCGAAAGGGGTGGCGGAAAGAGGAACGGATAAAGGAAAACAGCGCCCAAAGCGATCGTAGTCAGGGTGATAATGATTAAACCAAGCCGTTTCAATTTCCGGCGTGTTCCAGACTGGCTCATCCGGCGCCACCTCCGGCTTGTTTCTGTTTTTCACGTTGGCGGAAGAACCGTTGCAAGGGTTCGAGGTAAGAGCCGGCCGTGGAGAGCGGGATAAAATCAACCCGGTTGCGTTTGAACAACTTTAAACGCTGCTCTTTGAGGGCTATTGCTTGCCGGGCGGTCTCCTCCCGGATGAGCGGGTCGGCAGTGTCAACCAGGACCCGATCGCCGGTCTCCGGATCGCGCAGATCAACCAGCCCTAGAGCCGGGAGTTCACTTTCCCGCGGGTCTTCCAGACCGATCGCCACCAAGTCGTGGCGTTTGATCGTCTGGCGCAAAGCCTGTTCAAAATCGAGCACCAGAAAATCGGAGAGGAGGAAGATGATACTCTTCTGTTTCAATAATTTATTGAGGTAAGCAAGAGCGGCAGGCAGATCCGTTTTCCGCCCGGCCGGCTGGTAACTTAAGAGTTCACGGATGACCCGTAAGACATGCCGCCGCCCTTTGTTGGGGGGGAGATAGAACTCGCAGCGGTCACTAAAGATCAAGAGACCGACCCGGTCATTGTTCTTAATTGCCAAAAAGGCTAATAACGCCGAGATTTCCGCCGCCAGTTCGCTTTTTAAAGCACTGACGCTCCCGAACCACTGGGAGGCGCTCAGATCAACGGCGAGCATGACGGTTAATTCGCGCTCTTCGATATACCGTTTGCTAAAAGGGGCCCCGGCCCGGGCGGTGACATTCCAGTCAATCGTCCGGATCTCATCGCCGGGGGTGTATTCCCGGACTTCGGAAAACTCAATGCCCGTCCCCTTAAAGACGCTCGCGTAATGGCCGGCGATCACTTCGTCGATCAGGCGGTTCACCTTAAACTGGATTCTTCTCACTTTTTTCAGGATTTCTTTCGAGAGCATCGGCATACCTCATTTGACATTGTTCCCGGTGGCTAACCGCTCACAGCCATTCATGCCGTTTGCCTTCTCCACAGGCGATGCGATGCGGGGTGGCGGTGCGCACTGATCACAACACCAGGCTTGAACCGTTCACGGGACTTCAATCTGGTCAAAGATGGTTTTGATAATCGCGTCGGCGTCGACCTCGTCGGCTTCCGCCTCGTAAGTAATGTTGATCCGGTGGCGCAGGATATCCGGGCCGATTGTCTTAATATCATTCGGGACCACATAACCGCGGCCCTGCATGAAGGCATAAGCTTTTGCGGCGACCGCCAGGTTGATCGTCGCGCGGGGGGAAGCACCACATTCAATGTAGTTGCCGATCTCCAGCTTGTACTCTTCCGGCTGACGGGTGGCGTGCACAATCTTGACAATGTAATCTTTGATCTTCGGATCGAGATAAATCTGGTCGACGACTTGACGGACTTCCAGGATCTCCTCGGGAGTGGTCACCGGTTCGATCTCCAGCTTCCTGCTTGTGCGGGCGGCTTTTTCCAGGATGAGAAGCTCCTCCGCCTTGCTGGGATAGCCGACCTTCAACTTGAGCATGAAACGGTCCAGTTGCGCTTCGGGCAACGGGTAAGTCCCTTGTTGTTCAAGCGGGTTTTGGGTGGCCAGCACCATAAAGGGTTCAGCCAAGGGGTAAGTCTCTTCCCCGATGGTCACCTGTTTTTCTTCCATCGCTTCCAATAGAGCGCTTTGCACTTTGGCCGGGGCCCGGTTAACCTCGTCGGCGAGGACGATCTGGGCGAAGATCGGTCCTTTCTTTGTTGTGAAACTTCCGGTTTGGGGATTATAAATCAGGGTGCCGATCAGATCGGCCGGTAAAAGATCGGGTGTGAACTGGATCCGTTGAAAAGCGGCTTTGATCGTCCCGGCGAGCGCCTTGACGGAGAGGGTCTTCGCTAAGCCGGGGACTCCTTCAAGGAGAACATGGCCGTTGGCCAAAAGGCCGAGCAGGAGGCCGTCGACCAGTTTCTCCTGGCCGACAATCACTTTACTGACCTCTGCTTTAATTTTAGTTACAAACTCGCTTCGCGTTTTGACCGCTTCGTTAATTGCCGTCAATCCATCGAGCATTGAAGTACCTCCCAACTTGTTCTCTCAGCATCACTGACCGGTGCTTTCTTTTTACTCTAAAACCATATAAACGCACGGGTGGCGAAATTGTTCCGCAGTAACCATTTTTTAGCTAATTAACAATAATTACTGGTTTTACAATAAATTAAGAAAAGGAGATGTAAAGATCGGGTCTTTCGGTGGATATCGGATCCAAAATATATTAAGATAGAATTAAAACAGGTTTTCGGATAAAAATTTTAACACAAAGGAGGTTTTATTTTGAGTATTCAACTCAGAAAAGACTTTACTTATTCTCTTGTCGTGCCGACGAGCATGGGAGTGCGGATTACGCCGCTCTATGGGCAACCAGTCCACTGCAGTAATGTCTTCATGATGCAGGCGACCAGCGCCGAGACGAATGTTGCCAGTATCGCCTCCTATCTTGGCCTGCCGGTCAAAGTTTTAACCACTTTTGTCAAGGACAGCCCGATTGCCCAGTTTATCAAGAACGATCTGGCCAGCCGGCACATGACTTACGAAGGGCCGGAAGTTCCACAGGGAGGACCCTGGGGGTACCGGCATCAGTTTAATATTGCGGACAGCGGTTACGGCGCCCGCGGACCAAGAGTCCAAAACGACCGTGCGGGAGAAGTCGGCCGTACTCTTAATGCGAAAGATTTTGACCTCGACCGGATCTTTGGGAAAGAGGGCGTCCAGATCGTCCATCTTTCCGGATTGATTGGTGCGCTCTCCGAAAATACCAGCCAGTTCTGTCTGGAAATTGCCCGGGCGGCGAAGAAATATGGCACCCGCATCTCTTTTGATCTGAACTACCGCGCAAGCTTCTGGAAAGGGCGGGAAAAAGAACTGCGGGAGGTTTTCACGGAAATTGCGAGCCTTTCCGATATCCTGATTGGCAATGAAGAAGATTTCCAGCTCTGTTTAGGAATCGAAGGACCGGAAGCCGGCGGTAAAGATATCAAGGCCCAGATTGATGGCTTCAAAGAAATGATTACCAGGGTGAAAAAGGCTTTCCCGAATGCGACCGCTTTTGCCAACACCCTGCGCGAGGTGGTCGATGCGAATAACCATCTCTGGGGTGCCATCCTGCTGGTTGACAATGATTGGTATGTTGTCGAGCCTCGCCACATCACGGTTCTGGACCGGATCGGCGGCGGCGATGGTTTTGTCGGCGGGCTGCTCTATGCGATCCTCAAAGAGTGGGAACCGGAGAAATGGGTCCAGTTTGCCTGGGCGACCGGTGCGATGGCGACTACTTTCCTGACTGACTATGCCCAACCGATGAATGAAGAACAGGTCTGGAGCATTTGGGAAGGTAACGCCCGGGTCAAACGGTAAAGCGCACTGCGATTTAGCGCCAGACTGTATAACCAAACCCCCAGCGCAAGCTGGGGGTTTTTCGTAAAGACACTGCGCGAAAGTTGGGTGGGCGGAGATCTCCTTTACAACGATAAAGTTTATGTTTTACGTGCTTGATAGCAGGATTTACCTTTTGTCCTGCGAATAAATAACCGGTGGGAATCTTCTCCACCCGTTTCCCTGAAGATAAACTAGCTCCACGGGGAGAGAAGAGGAGCACCCGCTGAGCCAGAAGCCAGGCGGAACAGTTGAATGCCGTACTTAACTATGTTGTTTTCAGCACTTTTTTGCACGGGCGGTCGCCCCTCCCGGGACTACATAAAAAAGTAGAATAAAAGCGAATGTTAATAAAGACAATTACGGCTTTTGATCAAGGAGTACGAGGACCCATCCGGGCAAAGGGGCGCGGTTAAACTGGGAAAGCCAATTAAAGTTCTGTATGTAGTCCGTCCGGTCTCCGGGGGCATGCGGCAACATCTAATCGGCTTATGGCAGCATCTCGCCCGGGGTAAAGTCGAACCGCTTGTCGTCTGCCCGCCGGCGGAAGCGGAGTTCTTTGCCCGGCAAAACCTGGGGCTGAAAATTTTTCCGTTGGCGTTCCGGGAGAAGTTCAGCCTGTGGGCCGACTTAGGAGTAGCCCTCACTTTGCCCCGCCTGGCGAAAACCTACGGGGTAGAGATTATCCATGCCCATGGGTATAAAGCCGGGTTTCTCTCCCTGTGGGCCGGGTTATTTCCGGGCCGGCGTTACCGGTTGATCTGTACCTTTCATAATCCGCTCCGCCGTTACCGGAGTCTGCTCAAAAATTGGCTCAGTTCCATGCTGGCCGGTACGGTGGCGCGGACCAGTGACCATTTGATTGTCATCTCCAATTTTATCGGGGCAGAGACGCGCCGGCGGTGGTCGGTGCCGGATGGAAAAATTTCTTGTATCTACAATGGGATTAACCCGTGGGTCCAGCCGGAACAGGCTCCGGAGAAGGCCAGGGCCAACTGGGGGGTTCCGGCGGGGATCCCCTTCCTCGGTACGGTCGCCCGCTTGATCCCGCAAAAAGGGGTCCAGTATCTGATCGAAGCGGCCGCAATCCTTCGCCGGGCGGGGATTGATTTCCGGATGGTCGTGGCCGGTGACGGTCCCTTCCGCGCTGAATTGGAAGCGCTTGCCGACCGGACCGGGCTGTCGGGGGTTCTTTTCTTCCCCGGTTATCTCGAGGATGTGTCCGGGCTTTTGGCGGCACTTGATATTTTTGTTCTTCCGACTTTGGAGGAAGGGATGTCGGTAGCGATTCTGGAAGCAATGGCGGCCGGAAAGCCGGTGGTGGCAAGTAACGTGGGCGGGGTTCCGGAACTAGTGACGGCGGAGACCGGAATTGTCGTTCCGCCGGCCGACCCGGAACGGTTAGCAGCGGCTTTGCAGCAGTTGATCCGTACGCCGGAGCGGCGCCGGCAAATGGGGGAAAACGGCCGAAAACGGGTGACGAAGGGTTTTACTATATTCCGGATGGCCGAAGCTCATCTTGGGTTGTATCAAAAGTTGCTGAAGGATGTTACATAAAAAAACAAATAACTGGAGGCGAAGAGGATGAAAAAAATCTATTCCGGACTGTTGGCAGTAATGATCCTTTTCTTGGCGGCGACTGTTTCCCATGGGTTTGGGGATAGTGCGGTGTGGTTGGGGACTGATCTTGAGTACGCGGCGCGCCGCATGGGTTATTTCCATGAAGATCAAGTGCTTACCAAAATCCTTTCCCAGCATTGGCAAGGGGAATTTTCCTCCGAGATTCAAATCGGCAGCACCATGGTGAGATTTAACAACCAGGCCGGGTTGTATGCAATGGTTGGGGCGAAGATCAACGGCCGTTTTGATTTTGCTTTTGGCGGCGGTTTCAAGCTGCATGACCGGTATTCCCCGCTTATGATCTCGGCTGGGATGAAATGCTTGGTGCCGAGCAAGGAAGTGTTGTATGAGATCGAATGCTTCTATCAGTTTCTCGAGCCGTTGCTGCTGAATGTGAGTTACGACAGTTACACCCAGACCCTCTTCCTGGGCATCGGCTTATCCTATAATTAACCCGCTTGGCGGATCCTGGCTGGATTGCTAAAGATTAATCCTTAACGCGCTTCACTTTATTATGTTATCATCCATTTAAGACTTGGAAAAGGAGTCAATGGAGGTGACATCAAGTGAAGTTTAGGGAATTGTTAAAAGAAATTCAGCCAAGAACAGCGGCCTTAATCTTGTTATTTAGCTTTGTGATCCCATGGGCCGGGATTTTTGGTTTTAGTTTAATGGCAAGCGGGCAGGCCGTGGCCGATCAGCGGTTGGCAGCAGCTGAGGCGGCGCCGCCGGAAAAACCGGTCGGCCGCTCCGCAGCGGAAACGGCTTCAGCGCCGGAAGAGCAGACTGTCCCTGCTGCCGAACTGCCGCCGGAAGCAGCAACTGAGGTTGTACCGCCGGTGCAGCCCTTGACCAACGACCGGCAGGGCCGATCAACACCGGCAACTGCTCCGGCTGCAGGCAGAAACAATAAAGTACGGAATATTGACATTAACCTGTTGGCCCGGGTGATTTATGCCGAAGCCCGGGGGGAACCCTTTGAAGGACAGGTGGCCGTCGGCGCGGTCCTGATGAACCGGGTTTTGAGCCCCAAATTCCCGGATGATTTATGGAGTATTGTCTTCAAACGGGGAGAATTCTGCACCGTCCGGGACGGGCAAATCTGGCTGGAGCCGGATGAAACCGCCTACCGGGCGGCGAAACTGGCAAAGGACGGCTGGGATCCAACCAATGGCGCCCTGTATTTTTACAACCCGCGCAAAACGACCTCGAAATGGATCTGGTCCCGGCCGGTGACGACGCAGATCGGGCGGCACCTGTTTGCCCGCTGAACCTTGACGGTTTACTGCTATCCATGGTAATATAATATAAGTAGTTTTCAGCGAGAGTGGCGGAATGGCAGACGCGCTAGATTTAGGATCTAGTGGGCAACCGTAGGGGTTCAAGTCCCCTCTCTCGCACCAGCATTTTCAACGGCTTCGGCCGTTGTTCTTTTTTTATTTGAAAGCGGGAAAACTTTTTATTGACGCTGAAGCGGATTGAATTATGCAATTCCTTAACTTGACACTGGATCCCTCCCGGGGTTAAAATGATTACGGCTTTTTATCAGCGCAGACAAGGCGGGCCGGACACGGCTCTTCATTGCTGTTAAGAGTAATAAAAAAGTTGACGAATGGATGTTTAAAGGCGGATGGAAAAACCTAGAATTAATGTATGAGCTTATGTTGGAGCAACTACGAACAGACGTGAAAATATACTGGAGATATAAGGAGGAACATTATGCAAACCAAGCTGGAGAAATTGGAGAAGAACCGGGTTTTATTAGAGTTGGAAGCGGATCCGAAAGAAGTAGCAGATGCTTTTCACCAGGCTTACCGGAAAGTAGTCCAAAAACTGACGGTGCCGGGATTCCGGAAAGGGAAAACGCCCCGGAAAGTTCTGGAACAGCATTACGGGAAGGATGTTTTCTTGCAGGATGCGACAGAAATTTTAGTTACCCGCGGTTATTATGAAGCACTCATTGAACATAAATTAGAACCAGTTGACCATCCGGAAATCGATTTTTCCGAACCGCTGGAAGAAGGGAAATCCTTTAAGTTCCAAGCGAAAGTTGAGGTTTTACCAGAGGTTGAACTGGGTGAATATAAAGGTATCGCGCTGGCAAAAGCTAATCCGGTAGTCACTGACGAGGAGATCGAGGCGGAGCTGAAAGCCTTGCAGGAACGCCATGCCGAACTGGTCGGCGCCGATAAAACGGTGCTCGAGAAGGGCGATTTCGCGGTGATCGATTTTGAAGGCTACTTGGACGGGGAACCGTTCCCCGGTGGCGCCGCGCAAGGTTATACGCTTGAAGTAGGCAGCGGGAGCTTTATTCCCGGTTTCGAGGAAGGCCTCCTCGGGATGGCGCTGGGGGAAGAGCGGGAAGTGAAAGCCACTTTCCCGGAGGATTATCCCCAAACCACCCTGGCGGGGAAAGAAGCGGTCTTTAAGGTTAAACTGCATGAGATAAAAGTAAAAGAGTATCCGGTGTTGGATGACGAGTTTGCGCAAAGTCTCGGTAACTTCAAAACAATGGAAGAATTAAAGGAAGATTTGAAGAAGAGACGGCTGGCGGAGAAAGAGTACCAGGCGGCCAGGGAATTTGAGGACCAGGTTGTGGAAAAAGCGGTCGAAGGAAGCAAGGTGGAGCTGACCGATACACTGATTGACCGGGAATTGAATTATCTGATCCATAATATGGAGCATGATTTTGAAGACCGGGGGTTAAAATTAGAAGAGTACCTAAAATATTCCAATAAAACGCTGGCTGATTTACGGGCAGAGTTACGCCCGCAAGCGGAACGGCGGGTGAAAACCGATCTGGTCCTTTCGGCGATTGCCAAAGCAGAAGGAATTACGGTGAGTGAGGACGAAATAAAGGAACGACTGGAATATTTATTGCAGTTTTATTCCCCGGCAACCCAAGAGAAGATGATGAAAGAGCAAAAGGAAAATGTAGTTGAGCGGATCAGAACTTCTCTTGAACGGGAAAAAACCGTCAAATTACTGGTTGATGCAGTGCAAAAGCCAGAGAGTGAAGAGAAAGGGAAAGAGGTGAAGACAGAATGAACTTGGTACCGATGGTGGTTGAACAGACCAACCGCGGGGAACGGGCTTATGATATCTTCTCCCGTTTACTGAAGGAAAGAATTGTCTTTATCGGTGGACCCATTGATGACTATATGGCGAATCTGGTTGTTGCGCAATTAATTTACCTGGAAAGTGAAGATCCGGAAAAAGATATTTCGGTGTATATTAATAGTCCAGGTGGCGTAATTTATTCTGGACTGGCCATTTACGACGCGATGCAGTATATTAAACCGCAAGTCTCGACGATCTGTGTCGGCTTTGCCGCCAGTATGGCTGCTCTTCTCCTCTCCGCCGGTGCGAAAGGGAAAAGGTATGCGCTCCCGAATTCGCGGGTGATGATTCACCAACCGTTGGGTGGCGCTGAAGGGCAAGCGACTGATATTGAAATTCAGGCGCGAGAGATCCTCCGCCTGCGCGAACTGACGAACAAGATCCTTTCCCATCATACCGGCCAGCCGCTCGAGAAGATCGCGCAGGATGTCGACCGCAACTATTGGATGAGTGCGGAAGAAGCGAAGGCCTATGGGATTATTGATGAGATTATTGACCGGCGTAAACTAAAGTAGTCATTGATCGGTTGCCGCCCCACATGAGTGGATAAAATCAAGCCTGTTCAGACAGCGAAGAACTTTCCGGAAAAGGCTTACGGTTTGATTCCAACAGAAAGAGGTGGTGAAAATGTTTAAATTTGGCGATGATAAAGGGCAGTTAAAATGTTCTTTCTGTGGAAAAGCACAGGAACAAGTGAAAAAACTAATCGCCGGACCTGGGGTTTATATCTGTGATGAGTGCATTGATCTGTGCAATGAGATCATTGACGAAGAACTGAGCGACGACACTTCCTTGGATCTGGAAAATATCCCAAAGCCCGAAGAGATCAAGGCAATCCTTGACCAATACGTAATTGGGCAGGAAGAACCAAAAAAGACTTTGGCGGTCGCCGTTTACAACCATTATAAAAGAATCAATTCCGAAGGCCTCTTTGACGATGTCGAACTGCAAAAGAGCAATATCCTGATTATGGGACCGACCGGTAGCGGAAAAACCCTTCTTGCCCAGACCCTGGCCAAGATCTTGAATGTCCCGTTTGCCATTGCCGATGCCACCTCCCTGACGGAAGCCGGTTATGTCGGCGAGGATGTGGAGAATATCCTCTTAAAACTGATTCAAGCGGCGGATTATGATATCGAGAAAGCGGAGAAGGGAATTGTCTACATTGACGAGGTCGATAAAATCGCCCGGAAAACGGAGAACCCGTCGATTACGCGCGATGTCTCCGGGGAAGGCGTGCAGCAAGCTTTGTTAAAGATCCTGGAAGGAACGGTGGCTTCCGTTCCTCCGCAAGGCGGGCGGAAACACCCTCATCAGGAGTTCATTCAATTGGATACGACCAATATTCTCTTCATCTGCGGCGGTGCCTTTGACGGACTGGAAAAGATAATCGAGCAGCGGATCGGCAAAAAAAGCATGGGGTTTGGCGCCGACATCCAGCCCAAGCAGAAGAAACCGATTGGAGAGATTCTGCGGCAAGTCATGCCGGAGGACCTCTTGAAATACGGGATGATTCCTGAGTTCATCGGGCGCCTTCCGGTGATTGTCACTCTGGATGCCTTGGATGAAGCGGCGTTGATTAGAATCCTGACCGAACCGAAGAACGCCCTGGTCAAGCAGTACCAGAAGCTGATGGAGCTTGACGGGGTGGAACTGGAGTTCACCGATGAAGCGCTGGAGGCAATTGCGAAGCTGACGATGAAGCGTAATTCCGGCGCCAGGGGACTACGGGCGATCATTGAAAAATTGATGCTGGATGTCATGTACGAAGTACCCTCCCGTTCCGATGTGAAAAAGTGTGTGATCACCAAGGAAGTGGTGGAGGAGAGTAAAGAACCGCTCCTCTCCACCAGTGCGGAGCCGCACAAACAAAAGAAAGAAGAATCTGCTTAAAAAAAGACGAAGAATCCACTTAAAACCCGCTCGCCAGCGGGTTTATTTTTTGTTAATCTGCTTATGAAAATTGCGACAATGGAGATAATAATTGGGGAAAGAGGTGTTGAGTGAAGGAGGTTGGGAGCGATGGGTTTGACCGGAAATATCATTGGATTGATCAATCTTTTTTTTGCCATTGTGATCGGGCTCTATTTTTGGAACCTGCTCCGCGCGCAACAGGGGACGAAAGTGGCGGTTGACCGCGAAGCGAAGAAAGAAATGGAGAAGTTGCAACGCCTGCGGAGCATCTCCCTGACGGAACCGCTCTCTGAAAAAACCAGGCCGACCAGTTTTGAAGAGATTATCGGCCAGGAGGATGGGCTGAAAGCTTTGCGGGCAGCGCTCTGCGGGCCTAATCCCCAGCATATTTTGTTGTATGGACCACCGGGGGTGGGGAAAACGGCAGCAGCCCGGGTCGTTCTGGAGGAAGCAAAAAGAAATCCGTTGTCCCCCCTGAAAAGCAACGCGAAGTTTGTCGAGTTGGATGCGACCACGGCCCGCTTTGATGAACGCGGGATCGCCGATCCTTTGATCGGTTCGGTGCATGACCCGATCTACCAGGGGGCTGGTCCGTTGGGAATGGCCGGGATCCCCCAACCGAAACCGGGAGCGGTGACGAAAGCCCACGGCGGGATCCTCTTCATCGATGAGATTGGGGAATTGCATCCGGTGCAAATGAACAAGCTCTTAAAAGTGCTGGAGGACCGGAAAGTCTTTTTGGAAAGCGCCTATTACAGTTCGGAGGATCCGAATATCCCTTCGCACATTCATGACATCTTCCGTAACGGCTTGCCCGCCGATTTCCGCTTGATTGGCGCAACAACGCGCATGCCGCATGAAATCCCGCCGGCGATCCGTTCGCGCTGCGTCGAGATCTTCTTCCGGGCGCTGACCCCGGATGAGATTAAAACCATCGTGTTGAATGCCGTGAAAAAGATTGAGTTTGAATTGGAAGAGGGCGCGGTGGAGATCATCGTCAAATATGCCGGCAACGGCCGGGATGGCGTCAATATGGTGCAGATCGCGGCCGGGGTGGCTTTAACGGAAGGGCGGAAGGTGATCCGGCGGAAAGATATCGAATGGGTGGTGAATACCGGGCAGTATGCCCCCCGCCCCGAGAAACGGGTCCCCTCCACCCCCCAAGTAGGATACGCCAACGGCCTGGCCGTCCATGGTCCCAACCTGGGCGTCCTGGTTGAATTGGAAGTGGCGGCGATTCCGGTGTATAATGGGAAGGGAAGGGTGATCACCACCGGGGTCGTTGATGAGGAAGAGATGGGCGAGTACGGCCGGACGATCCGGCGGAAGAGTACGGCCCGCGGTTCCGTGGAGAATGTCCTGACGATTTTGAAGAAATATTTCCACCTTGATTGTGATCAGTATGATATCCATATTAACTTCCCGGGAGGAATTCCCTTGGATGGCCCGTCGGCCGGGATTACGCTCGTGACCGCAATTTATTCGGCGATTACGGGCTGGCCGGTTGATAACCTGGTGGCGATGACCGGAGA
>JAKOVI010000103.1 GCA_029782135.1 Bacillota bacterium | reverse complement strand
AAATTTACGAAGTTAATTTTCAATGATGAAGAAATCCCCTTTTACGGGGACGGCACCACAGAGCGGGATTACACTTACATTGATGACATCATTGATGGAGTAGTTAAAACCATCAATTGGGTCCAAGCGGGCCATGGACGCTATGAGATCTTTAACTTGGGCGAGTCCCGGACGATCTCTTTAAAAGAGATGGTGGCGACCTTAGAAAAAGTAATTGGCAAGAAGGCAAAAATAAAGGTTTTGCCAATGCAGCCGGGAGATGTACAAAGGACTTACGCGGATATTACAAAAGCCCAAAAGATCCTTGGCTACCAACCGGCAACCGCTTTTGAGGATGGAATTAAACAGTTTATCCAGTGGTACCGGGAAGTTAATAATATTTCCCTAATAAACGTCTAAGGAGTGACCGCCGTGAACAAGATTTCGATTATTGGGACTGGTTATGTAGGACTGGTTACAGGGGCTTGTTTATCCGATTTTGGGCTGAACGTCCTTTGTATGGATAATAATGTTGAAAAGATCAAAAAGTTGGAGCAGGGGATCATTCCCATCTACGAACCGGGTCTTGACGTAATTGTGGAGCGAAATGTAGCCAACCACCGCTTGGCGTTCACGACGGACATGAAGAAGGCGGTTGAGGAGTCAGATGTGATCTTTATTGCGGTGGGGACTCCGCCGGCGGAGGATGGCAGTGCCGACTTAAAGTATGTGGAAGCCGTTGCGCGGGATATTGGCCGTTATATGAATGGTTACAAAGTGGTCGTGGATAAAAGTACCGTTCCGGTTGGCACCGGACAACTGGTGAAGCTATGGGTCCGCGAAGAGTTGGCCAAACGCGGTGCTTCTTACGATTTTGATGTGGTCTCCAATCCGGAATTTCTGCGGGAAGGATCTGCTGTTTATGATTTTACCCATCCGGATCGGGTGGTCATTGGGGCGGAATCCTAAAGGGCACTTGAGCGAATGAAGCAGGTCTATCGGGTTTTATACCTTAATGAGACTCCTTTTATCGAAACGAATATTGAGACCGCAGAGATGATCAAGTACGCTTCGAACGCATTTTTGGCCATGAAGATTACTTTTATTAACGAGATCGCCAACCTTTGCGAGAAAGTTGGCGCAGATGTGCAGGATGTGGCCAAAGGGATGGGGCGGGATGGCCGGATTGGTCCGAAGTTTTTACACCCCGGGCCTGGTTACGGTGGCAGTTGTTTTCCCAAAGATACTTTGGCGCTGGCGAAGATTGGCCGGGAGTACGGGGCGCCGATTACTTTGATTGAACAGACGGTAAAAGCGAACGAAGCGCAAAAAAGGCTGATGGTGGCGAAAATAATGGAGGGTTTAGGCAGCTTAGTGGGCAAACAGCTTGCCATACTAGGCCTTGCCTTTAAACCTAATACCGATGATATGCGGGAGTCGCCAGCCCTTGTGATTCTTAATGAGTTGGCGAAACATGGGGCAAAATTTAGAGTTTTTGACCCCAAAGCGATGGAGGAAGCAAAATGGTGCTTAAAAAATCTTGAAGACCGGATTACATACTGCCAAAATGAGTACGAAGCGATTAAGGGTTCTGATGCCCTGGTCATCCTGACCGAATGGAACCAGTTCCGAAGTTTGAATTTATCCCGCGTGAAAGAACTCCTTAAAGAGCCCTACTTTTTTGATCTTCGCAATATTTATAAACGAGACATGATGGAAAAGGCCGGTTTTTACTATTTTGGGGTCGGACAAGGAAAGAGAGATGATTTAATCGCCGGGCAGCAACAAGTGGCGGCTACCAAAGAGTAAATAGATTAGAGAAGAAAAGGAGACTTTTAATTGGTTGAGCTGATCTCCCTGTTTAAAGAGAAATTTCATATTTCCTCTTCTCCACTCAGGATGGTTAAATCCCCGCTCCGGATCTGTCCTTTAGGGGCTCATGTGGATCACCAGAAAGGACTAGTTACCGGGATGGCCTTAAACTCGGCGGTCGAGATGATCTATACCGCCAATGACGAAGGTTATGTCCAGGTACAAAGTTTGG
>JAKOVI010000101.1 GCA_029782135.1 Bacillota bacterium | reverse complement strand
GAAACAAGCGCTACGGGTTTTATTGATCGGGCTGCTCCTCCTGCTCGCGAGGGGGCTGGTTGCGGCCGATCACCGGTTTTATACCGTGTCGGATCTAAAACCGGGGATGATCGGTGAAGGTTATACGGTCTTGTCCGGAACCGAGGTGGAGTCCTTTCCGATCGAAGTAGTAGGGTTGCTGGAAGGGACGGGCTCGGTCTCCCATTTGATCTTAGTTAAACTGACCGGGACAAAAGTCCAGAGAATCGCTGCCGGGATGAGTGGTAGTCCGATTTTTATCAATAAAAGACTAATCGGCGCGATCGGCTATGGCTTTGAGTACGCTGATGCGCGCTATGCAATGGTGACGCCGATTGAAGAGATGCTCGATTTATGGAAATATCCGGTGGCGGAGGGGGAACAGTTCAGCTTTTACCAAGGCGGTCTCCCCGGGATACAGGGCGTAACTTTTGGCCGGGCGCCCGATGATTCCTGGCTGGTCGCGGAGCCCGTGCAAACACCCCTCTTTATTTCCGGTTTTGGGCCCGACGCGCGTGATTACTTAATCAGTGTTTTTTCAAAACGCGGTTATTTAACACCGGTGATGAACAGGTACGGAACAACCCCGGGTCTGTTGACGACGGCGTTGCTGTTGGGCGCGGCGGCAAACAGTGCGGTCGAGCCGTTACCCGTGGAAGCGCTTCAACCGGGAAGTGCGATCACGGTCACGCTGGTCGACGGTGATTATAAGGTCGCGGCGGTGGGGACCTTGACCTGGTTGGAAAAGGGGAAGTTCCTGGCTTTTGGGCATCCTTTTTTAAACAAAGGGCCGGTGGATTACGGGGTCGGGGGCGCCTCGATTGTTGAGATTATCGATAGTTATGTCTTCCCCTTTAAACTAGGAATCGCCTTACCGAGTTTCGGGCGGGTTACCCAGGACCGGGGAGCCGGAATTGCGGGTGAGATCGGCGTCTTCCCCCGGACGGTAAAAGTGACGACAGAAGTGACGGATCTTTCCACGCAGCGGACCAAGACCTATCAATTTGATGTGATCCATGATGAGTCCCTCCTTCCGGAATTGGTCCTGGCCGGCTTGATGGATGCGACCGATCGTACCATCGACCTGATTGGCGAGGGGACGGCGAAGATCACTTTTCGGATTAACGGCCCGAATCTCCCTCCTGTCAAGCGGGAAAATCTTTTTTACGGACGGGATGTGGCCGCGGCCGTCCTCCGGGAGGTCGGGAGGATCCTCGAGGTGATTGTGGATAACGAATTTATCGAACCGCAAATTACTGAGATTTATACGCAGATTACTGTTCAGCCGGAGCGGTTAAGCGCCAGTCTGATCGATGTCGAGTTGCCGAAGAAGGAGTTTGCTCCCGGCGAAAAGGTAACGCTGCGCGGGAAGATCCTTCCGTTTCGTGGAAACGCGATTGAAGTTCCTTTGGAGATCGAGCTGCCGACGACCCCGGGACAATGGCTCTTGTATGTTTATGGCAGCGATTACGGGATGAGGTACGAAGAGACGCAAGAGAATACGGAAGAACAAGGATTTAATGGTGAATATTACAAAACCTATACCAGCCTCGAGCAAGTATTACAAGACTATCTGGGCAGGCCGCAAAACAACCAACTGGTTGCGGAGATATTACCGGCGGAAAGAATGGAGGATCTCCTGCTGGAAGAGGATGATGACAGGGAGGCGGCGGACGGCCGCGCTGAAGAGAAGCGTTACTGGACAGCCGATACATCTTATTACCTCACCGGGGAAAAACAGATCATTATCGAGATTGTCAACCCCGCGGTTGCCGGGGACGATTCAAATAATGATCAGCAGCTACCGGAGGAAGAAGAGGATACTTTTGCGGAACAAAGTATGAAGGCTGTGCGTTAAAAAGATCCGGGGGAAACTTCATCTTTAAGGGTTTTACGCAAAAATACCATAAGCATTAATGCACCGCGACGGTTAAAGAAAGCGAAGAAGCAAGATAAGGAGGGAACAGGATTTGCGGTTAACGAAGAGAAAAATCCGGTTCCTTCTACTCTTTTTTCCCGCTTTTTTTCTTTGTTTTACTCTGTTACTGGGTGCAATAATCCGTTTCAGTTCCCTCTCGCCGTCTTTGGCGAAGATGGTGGAGCAGGAGTTGGAACGGGAGTTCCGGGCGGATATTGAGGTGGCAGGGGCCGGGCTCTCCTTTTGGTCGCCGGAGATTTATAATCTCCAAGTCCGGACCCTCCAGGGTCAAACCGTTTTGGCCGCCGAAAAGCTCAGGGCGCGGATTGACTGGCTCAGTTTTTTGGTGAACCGTTCATTGACCGGGGCTTTACGCGGTCTGGAACTGATCAACGGTACGGTACAATTGGCCAAAGGGGAGAGCGGGGAATTAACCGCCGCTTCGCTTTTACCCGACAGGCCGGAGGGTGGCCAAGACTTGGTGCCCCGGATCACGGTTGAGCTTAAGAATTGCCGTCTCGTGATGCAGATGACGGAGGAAGAATGGGCTTGGGGCGATTATGAGCGGATTGACGGGCTCGTAGATCTGCGCAGTTATCCGCGGATCTGGGGAAATGTCCAAGCGGTCAGCCTGCTTGATCCGGGAGCAACGGCGGCGGTGGAATTGTTGTACGTGGGACCGGATAAAAGCGGAGAACTGAGGATTAAAGCGGTAAATGCGCAGGCGGCATTGTGGGGAGCAAAGGTGCTTCCCTTGCTCCGTTATGATCAGGAATTGAAAGTAGAGCGCGGGGAGCTTGGCGGGGAGATCCTCTTCCGGATCCAACAGGGGAGGTTAACGCTTGATTCGACCAGGTTGGAATTGGCTGACACCCGGTGGGCGGTGGCCGTTTTACCATCCCCGTTGGAGAAATTGACGGCCGAACTGACCATTGCTTCCACCGGGATTGAAGTCCGCCGCCTCCATACCCAGTACCGTCATGGGCAGATCAGCCTGAATGGGAAACTGGCAACGACTGAGGCTATTTTGGATCTGGACCTCTATGCCGCCTCCCTCGACTTGGCGGATTGGACAAGCCTCTTTCCGGAACTGCGGGCGTGGCAACCGGCCGGGACCGTTGATTTAAACCTGAAAATTGGCGGCCGGCTGAGCAACCCTCATCTCCAAGGGGAGGTGCGAATGGGTGACGGGAGCCTGACCATTCCGGGTTGTCCTGCCCCCTTGCAGGCGCTGCGTGTGCTGGCGAAGATTTCCGGGGAAGAGCTGCGCTTCTCTTATGTGGAAGGGCGGATCGAAGAGGCGCCGTTTTTCCTGAAAGGAACGATCTCCGGCCTTCGGGCCCCTCAATTGGATCTGAGCCTCGAACTGAAAAACTTTCCCCCCGGACGCTTTCTCCCGGTCGCGCTTCCGGTCGCTGCCGGTCCGGTGGACGGAAGTTTCCGTGTGACCGGACCGCTGTCGGCTCCATTGCTCCGTGGTGAACTGGCAGCCCGGGAGGTTAAATGGCAAGGGGAAACCTTTACTGAACTGAAGTTGGCCGGGGATTACCGGTGGGGAAACGACCGCCTGACCATTGACCGGTTGGCCGTGGGGGCTTTTGGGGGAAGGATTAGTGCCTCCGGTGTGCTTGAACGCCTGACCGGTACGCCGGTGCTGCGGGGAGAGGCGAAAGCAGCAGGGGTTAATCTGGGGCAGATTCCGCAGCACATGCTTGCCAACCTAGGACTACCGGTCCTTTCCGGGAACGCAGCTTTGGCGGTCAAGTTCCGTGGAAGCCTTCCGGCTTTGGCACTCGATGCCGAGCTGGAAATCAGCAAGGGAACGGTGGACCGTTTTGCATTTGAAACAGCCCAGATTTATTTGAGCGGCGATCACCGCCGGCTCGACGGGCGGCTTCATCTGAACGAGAACGGCGGGAAATTGATTGCAGCCGGTTCCTTCTCCCCGGAAACCGGTGCTTTCCAGGGCGATGTTTTAGTGCGGAAATTGAGGATCGATCCGCGGTGGCTTCCCGGGGAAGCCGCGGCGTTGAACGGTCTGGTCAACGGTTCGCTCTTGCTCGAAGGCAATCTGCGGGAGCGGGAGACAATTACCGGAGACGGCTGGTTCGAAGTTCATGATTTAACTTATCATGGGCAAGAGCTTGGTATCCTTAAACTGCAAGGGGTAGGGCAGAACGGACAGTTTTGGCTGGCTGATTCCTTTCTCCTAACCAAAGCCGGCCGGCTGACCCTGGGAGGAAAGCTGGATCTGCGCCGTTCGCCGGCTTATGAGCTTGAAATTGACGGTGAGCAAATCCTTTTGGCCGATCTCTGGCGTTTTATCCCCAACCGGCCGGCGCTCGAGCTGGATGGTTTGGCGGGAATCAAGCTCGCGGTGAGCGGTTGGGAAAAACCGAAACTGCTGGGGGAGATCACCCTGACCGGTTTAGCGCTGAACGGACAGTATCTTGGTCAAGGGAAAACCGGTATTTCCTGGGAAGGAGATCTGGTTCAACTGCACGATCTGAGACTCGCGGCGGCGCACGGGATGGTTAGAGCCGATGGCCGGCTTAAGCTGGACGGTGCTTTGGATTTACAGGTGGAAACGGAGAATTTTGATCTGCGGTTGTTAGAACCCGTGATTGGCCAGTATTTTGACGACCGCGGGTTGTTGGGGAAGATCGCCGGGAGTTTAAAGATGAACGGGCGGCTTAGTGGTACGCTCCAAGGGCCGGAATTTTCCGGGGAGATTGATCTTCGCCAAGCGCAGGTTGCCGGTTTTAACCTCGATCAGGTCACGGGGGAGTTATGCTGGTCCAACCGGAC
>JAKOVI010000100.1 GCA_029782135.1 Bacillota bacterium | reverse complement strand
ATATATTCATGTGCTTTAGTGCATCTGTCTTTAACACTTTCCGGCATAGCGTTGGGTTTGCTGTTATGAGTCAAAACACCGGACGCCAGCGCGAATAAATGAGGTTCATCCTCTACACCAATATCCCAAAACTGCCGAGCGCGGCTCCGGCGAATAGCAACGATCTCACCATCTGGCTTGTTGTTACGATGGTCAGACACCAACAACCGGATTTGCCCTCGGTATCCCGGAAACTCTCTGCCGTTTATCGTGTTTTTGGTCCGCTTCAGCCTTAAGGAAACGCCCAATCGCGCACACAATGTCCGCAGGTCTGCCACCCAATTATCGTTATTAGTAAAGGCGATACGATAACGGTTATTTGCTTCATCGTAATGACCGTCCCCAGACAAATAGCCTTTCAATACAGCCATCAGGAAACCGTCGGAACGTTGCCAACACCGAACGGACAGGTGCTTATCTTTCGCGGTTCGTCCCGACACATATGTGTCGATGATTCCGGTCAATACATGACCATAAAGGTTGATAGTCGCCGCATTCCCGCCGGTTTTATGCATTCGACACGTCCCGTGATATGCTTCGGCCACCTTTTTCAGTTTTTCAAAACGCTCCAATTCTTGCGTATGGCTTGCGATTTGAATAGCGTCGCCGCTCCGGGACCCTTCGGCGATGTACAAACCGACAAACCAGCCGACCAATTCATCGTCCAACCCAGACGGTTGTTTTACGTTCTCCGGTTCGGGCAAGCGACAAGTTTTAATCACATCGCCGACTTGTAATTCGTCGGTCCGTACGTTCCCCCGTTCGGTCGGCCATACGTGACCGGCGGTACAGCCGATACGCTCACCGCTCCGCAATTCAATCTCGTATGCTACGTCCGGGCGCGGCGTTTGGGACCAACCGAGAACCCGCGTCCACTTTTCCCCGTTCCACAAACGAACGGTCGACGGGTCCAAGCGGACCAAATCTTTAATGGTCATCGGCATTTCGCCTTTTTGCGTTTTAACAT
>JAKOVI010000048.1 GCA_029782135.1 Bacillota bacterium | reverse complement strand
GGCAGACGCAAGAATGGCCCGTTCTTCCCTCGGGTACGGTCGCATGAGGCGGCAGGTAACTGTCGTCCCAGATAAATGGTTACCGCCGACTGCCTCCGCAGTCGGTACAGAACTCGGCTTATAGGTCCGGTTGGTAACAGTAGAAAAGAAGCTATCCCCGTGGATAGCTTCTTTTTTTGATCCGTCGGCAATATACGAAGTCCGCGGTGACGACATAGCGGTTTGGTATATACTTCCCTTTTCGTTTAAACCTGGTCGACCAGACCCAGGGCGTTGTTAACCGGGAGCGAGAAACAGATCCCGCGACCGGTTGTGTTCAACCCGGCATCGTGGGTGATTTTCTCCATGATCTGGGCTTTCTTCGCTCGGGGGGCCAGGATTAGAATGACATCTTTTTCCGGTTGGATCGTAATGCCAAGAAACTTTTCCGCTTCCTTCGAACCCAATCCCAAGCCGTGGAGCAGCGTTCCGCCGGTGGCACCGGCTGCTTTGGCCGCGGTCATCACCAGATCGGAATGGCCACGGTTCACAATGGTGACTATTAAAGCATAAGGCTCTTTTAACTCCATGCTCTGTTCCTCACTTCCCATCTCTGTATTATCCTTATCGATTTCTTGGCAGATTTTCCATAGGATACTGCTGGAACTGTCCAAAGGAATGGTAAAGGCAATGCCCGTTCCAACCTGATGCAGATCGATCTGCTCGCGGAGGCGCGCGAGAATTTGCCGGGTCATGCCGATACTCTGGATGCTGATGGCAATTAGTTTCTTTGGACTACCAAAGCCGAGGAGCTCGTAGATCTCCGAATTGGCGGATCCGTACCCGTGGCTTAGGAGATAAAAGGGCACTTCATCCCGCCTATATAACTTTTTCAACTGGTTCCCCAGACTATAATCGACAATGGTAATTAATGCTTCCAAGCAACGCTCCACTTTTGCTACCATTTATTAGTACCCCCTGTTTACCTCTCCAAAGCTAAGCAGCATCTGCTCCTTGCGGTTTGCCCGATGGCGCCCGCCTTTTCATTTGCATATTATTGCTCTGGAAAGTTGTCCTCTTTATCATATATAATAATCGAATCTTCGGCAACCGGAATTGTAATTTGTTTCTCAGCCCGATTGGCTTTGATCCGATAAGCCAAGCCAAAGCACTGGATAGTGAGTACCGGAGTCAACGCAACCAGCGCCACGATGCCAAAGGCATCAGTGAAGATGTTGCCCCCGCTCGTTTCACAGGCCCCAATCGCCAACGGGAGGAGAAAAGTGGCGGCCAAAGGTCCCGAGGCCACAGCACCCGAGTCGAAAGCAATCGCCGTAAAAAGGGGCGGAACAATCAGTGACAAGAGCAACGCCATCGTGTACCCGGGGATTACGATATAAAGCAAGGAAGTTTCGGTCAAGATCCGGAACATGGCCAGCCCGACCGAGAAAGCCACCCCGATGGACAGACCAAGGCCCATGCTCCGGCCGGAGATCGCGCCGTCGGTGATGTCTTCAACCTGTTCTTTTAAGACGAAAACCGCCGGTTCCGCGGCCACGACAAAATAACCGGTGGCCAGGCCGATCAGGATTAAGGCCCAGGGCGGCGTATTCGTAATGAGGGCCCCCCCCAGTTGGTACCCGGCGGGCATGAAACCCACATTTACACTGGTAAGGAAAAGAACAAGACCGGCGTAAGTATAGATGGTGCCGATGAGAATCTTCAATAATGTTCTTTTCCGGAGACGAAGGGAGACTACTTGAAAGACGATAAAGAGTAAAAGAATCGGGAGGAGGGCAAGGGCCACCTGCCCTATAAACTCGGGGAAATTAGCCAGAAAAAGTTGGAAGATATCACCCAGCGAAAGCAGTTCGGGAATAGCCAGGACGCTTCCGCCCGACGGTTCAAAAAAGAGGCCCAGGAGGAGCATCGTGAGAATGGGCCCGATCAAACAGAAGGCGACCAGACCAAAACTATCCTCTTCCGAAGTTTTATCACCCCGGACTGAAGCCAGGCCAAGCCCCAAGGCCATAACAAAGGGGACCATAATCGGGCCGGTGGTTACGGCTCCCGACTCCCAAGCGACGGAAAGAAAGTTTTTGCTGGTAAATCCGGATACGATAAAGGCCAGTATATAGCAGACAGCAAGGATTGAAGAGAGCCGGACCTGAAACAGGATGCGGAGAAAAGCACCGACCAGCGCAAGCCCGACACCGGCGGAAACAGCCAGGATAATGACGGAATCAGGGATCCCGCTGACTTGCCGGGCCAAAACGTGCAGGTCCGGTTCGGCGATGCTGATAAAGGTGCCGATCACAAAGGTCAAGGCCACGATCAGTTTTAAATTTCTACTTTTCACCAATCCCGAGCCGATATGTTCGCCAATGGGCATTAAAGAAACATCGACCCCGAGGTTAAACAGGGTGATGCCAAGAATCATCATCAGGGCGCTCAGCAGAAAAAGAACCACGCTATAAAAGGGCATTGGTGCGACGGTAAGCGCCAATACTAGAACAATAACAATGATCGGAAGGACAGTTAAAAAGGATTCTTTGAATTTTGCCCAGAGCAGTTTTTTCATTCCCCTACCGCCTCCAACTTCGTTCTTCTAAATAACAGGCAAAAATCGGTGTCCACGACACAGATTGTCCATCCCAAATACGAATCGAAGATCGTAATAAGGTATAACATAATTATATATATCTTTGACCAGCCATTCTACCGATTTAAACTAATATTTAACCATATTTAAGAATATTTACGTATATTTTAGCAAAATGGCTTATTTAAGCGGATTATGCCCTAATATTTGGCTGTTGCTTGTAAATATAAAGCAACATTTTCCGGGACGTTTAAGTAGGTGAGCAAAAGGGTTCAGACGAAAGTCGCAGTGAAGGAGAGGCGCAGGTGGACGGTGGGGGTGGGGGGAGAGGCTATTTATGCGCGGCGGCGGTTTACCACCGAACCGCCGCGGCTGCCCAAGACAATCCGCCCCCAAAGCCAATCAAGAAAAGATAATCCCCTTTTTTAAAGCGCTTTTCAGCCCAAGCCTCCTTGAGGGCCAGGCCGATGGAGGCGGCTGAGGTGTTCCCGTACTTGGCGATGTTGGAGATCATTCGTTCCTCCGGAATGCCCTTATTCCGGGCGACGGCTTCTAAAATTCTGCTGTTGGCCTGGTGGGGAATGACGAAATAGCGGTCATTATCCGTGAGGCCCAACCGGTCTTTCAAGCGGTCGATCAGATTACCCATTTTTTCCACGGCGAACTTAAAGACGTTACGCCCGTCTTGGCGGAAATAAAACTCGTCGTTCAGGCCGCCCATGACCACCAAATCGGCTCCGCTCGGGTCGGCGCCCAGTTCAACGGCGAGGATCTCATGTTCGGGCTCCTCCGCGCTGAGCAGGAGGGCCGCCCCCGCATCACCGAAGAGGACACAGGTGGTACGGTCTTTGTAGTTGACGAAGCGGGAGAGTTTTTCCCCGGCGGCGATGAGGGTATGGTCGTAACCTCCGGTCTGCATTAAACTCCAGCCGACGGCCAAGGCGTAAACCAATCCGGAGCAGGCGGCATTCAAGTCAAAAGCGGCCAAGTTGGTGAGGTTCAACTTTTGGGCGACCAGACTGGCCTGGTTGGGCACGCACTTCTCGGCGGTGCTGGTCGCGGCGATCAGGAGCTCCGGGCGGTAAGCGGTCTGCGCCAGGCAGTCCTGGGCAGCCTTGAACGCCAAATCGGAAGCATGCTCATCATGGCCGGCAATCCTTCTTTCCTTGATCCCGGTGCGGGTTGTGATCCACTCATCGGTGGTGTCGACCATCTTTTCTAAATCGGCATTGGTAAGTTTCCGGGCCGGGACATAACTTCCGGCGGCGACAATTCCAACTTTCTTCATCGATAATCTCCCTTCTCAGCTTCCATTAAGGGTTAGGGTGGGAAGCGGCTCGTCGCGAGGCCGCGGAACAGTAGTATATAACCACATATTATAACCTGATAATAAAACCTGATGATATTATAACCTGGTTTGTGAGTCTTGGCAAGGCTTTTTTATCATCCCCATCTAGGCAGAGTCCATCCCAGTTGTCTTTGTAGGCAGAATGGTGTTTTTATGTTCCGGAGAATTTCTTGGAGTATTCTAAAGCTCAGCTCCGGTCGAAAGCGGGCGACCGCTTTATGCTTCCTCCTGAAGCAAAAGCGGCGCGTGACGTCCTGTCGCGCGGCCCGCTTTCAACCTACGCTTCGCTAAGAATACTTGTACCAAGAAATTCAAGTCACAAGAAAACACCATCTGCCCGGGATAGACGAAAGCTTGCTAATTGCCAAGGGGCCGTTATTGAAGCTTGTAAAGAAAATGAGCATAAATTAAGCATTGGTTTTGATGGCATGCGGGAGCGAACGGAAAAAGCGGTCAGGAGGGGAACTGCAAAATAAGGAATAAAAAGGGGAGCGGGCAGTATATCTTTAACAAGTAAAAAGCGGGGAGAAAAGGGCGTAAAAAAAGCCCCAGGGGGGCGGAAAGCAGAAGAACCGAAAACAGGAAGGGAGAAAAGGAAGTAATTTACGTGATCCGGAACTTATCAAGGTCAAGATGCGTTGGATCATTAAACACCGCAATCTCCTCACGGCGATGGTCTGGTCCGGCGGATAATACCTTGACCGTCACGGTAACCTGTTTGGGGTGGTCACCGTAGTGGGCGGTGAGGTGGGCGAGTGTCTTTTGCGCCTCGCTGTCGGGGCGTCCCACCCCTAAGGTTAAAGGTCCGGGGGCGCCGCGTCCTTTTAAGAGATAGAGATTGGAATCCCAGCGGTGCTGGTAGAAATAGCGGCAGAGTTCCCTGTTTTCCTGGCGGTTCCGGCCGATGATCCCTTTGTAGTTGGGGCTTAACCGGAAATGCCGCCCGGTACTCAATAAGCGGAGGGAATCGACGGTCAAAGCGCCGTCGGCCTGCAAGAGATCGCGGACTTTCCGGCCATACTCAACATTGGTGAGGAGGCAACCGCCGGCCGGCGGGGTGTAGCGCAGGTTATATTTCCGGGCCAGTTCGAGTTGGATTTTCCTTTGCCGGCCTTGGATCGAAGGACAATGCGCCAAAGAGATCCAACCTTTTTCTTCGGGAATTGTCGGTGGGAGCAAGCCGGCGGAGAGCGGCCGGACGATTAAACCAGCCAGTCCCGTTTCGGCATCAATAATCGGGAAAGCCGCCCGGTATTGCGATTTGGGGCGTTGGCCCACCACTTCGCCGGTGACCAAAAAACTGGCCCCGATCTCTTCCATTAAAGCACCGGCTTTCCGGAGGAAAAAGATATGACAGTCCAAGCAGGGGTTAAAAGCTCTCCCATAGCCGTGAGCCGGATTTTCCAACATGCGCAGGTAATCATCTGCCAAACGGACGACATGTAATTTTATATTTAGCTGGCCGACCAAGTCCTGGAGGTGAGCGATGATTTGCTCTTCGCGGTCCGGCGGGATAAAAGGTTGGAGAAAAAAGACGGCTTCGACCTCGACCCCGGTCTCCTGAATCAGTTTCATTGCCAGCAGGCTGTCGAGCCCGCCGGAGAATAGGGCTAAAGCTTTCAATCTCTGATTTCCTCCTTAATGTAAACAAAATAGTGCCAATTATTGTATTGTCGACGCTCCGTTGCGGAGAGTCAAGGGCTAAACCCAGCCTGATGGTAATCTATTCATTCTTTTACCCTCAATTCCTCCTTTTATCCGGGAGAATGATTTCCCTTCCCGAACAGGTGTAAAATATGATATATGATGAGTAGATTACAATATGATTACTTATAAATGAAAACGATTGATTTAAAGTCAAAAAACTGATAACCTAGATAAAAATTGGAAGACCCTGGTGTGGTTATTAGAGGTGAATTTGTATTGAGGGAAAAAATTACGGAAATCAGAGAAGCGTTAAGAAGAAAGGGTTATCGCCTTACTCCCCAGCGGGAAGCGGTGATTAAGATCTTGCTGGATAATCCGAATCAACATTTGGCAGCCGAAGATATTTACGCGATGGTGCGCCGGTCCCACCCGGAGATCGGGATGGCAACCGTTTACCGGACACTGGAGCTGTTAAGCAATGAGAAGATTATCAACCAGTTAAATTTTGAAGAGGGATATAGCCGTTACGAATTGGAAAGCGAAGCCCATCACCATCATTTAGTCTGTTTAAAATGCGGGAAGATTACGGAGTTCAGCGATGATCTGTTGGAAAAGGTTGAAGCGGAGATTGCCCGGGAGCACCAGTTTGAGATTGTCGGTCATCTCCTGAAGTTCTACGGTCATTGCCGGCAGTGTGCGAAGAAGGGATAAGCAAACCGCCCGACCGGGGTATAACCAGGAGTTGATGGCAGGATGCGACTTTCATTGCCGAAAAAGTATAACCAGAAAATTATCCGCGCTTGCCGCGAGTTTGCCTTGCTTGACCCCGGGGACCGGGTTTTGGTTGGTTTTTCCGGGGGGAAAGACAGTGCATTTCTCCTTTTTGCCTTGGCACAGTTGGTCAAGTCCGGCCTCTTCCAGGCGGAACTGGCGGCCGTCACGGTTGACCTCGGGTTTGAGCCGCCGCTTGACCCCAGGCCGCTCCAGGAGTTCTGCGACCGGTTGGGGGTAAAATTCACTTATCTTTCCACGGAGATCGCCCGGGTTGTGGCGGAAAAGAAGGAACACTGCGCGTACTGTTCGCACCTGCGGCGGGGATGTATGAACCGCTTCGCCGTGGCACAAGGGTTTAACAAGATCGCGCTGGCCCATCATCATGACGATGCGGTTGAAACTTTTCTGATGAGTATCATTTATTCCGGACAGATCCGGACATTTTTACCAAAAACCTATCTTGACCGTTCCCAAGTGACGGTGATTCGTCCCCTGGTTTACCTTCGTGAACACGAGATCATTGCGGCGCGGCAATTTCTTCCTTACCAACCGGCGGCGAACAACTGCCCGTTTGCCGGTTCGACCTACCGGCAGAAGGTCAAAGAATTAATTGCAAAGCTCAATACGGAAAATAAGTGGGTCTATCCGAACCTAGCCAAGGCGATGCGCGCCGGGCGGCCGGTTGAACTTTGGCCGCCGGAGTTGAGCGGCCGGCCGGAAAAAAAGAGGAACTGCCCGCAGATTGAGACCCTGGATGATCAGTGCGTGTAATTGGAACAACTTGATATCTTTTGGAAAGGCAAGGATGGGGAGAGTAACTTTGGGCGGACGGACAGAGAGGGGAAGCCACCGGCTGGAAGCTTCCCTGCGGAGACCAAAGTGAAGTGCACCCCGGAGCCGAGGGCTGAAAGATCAGTAGGCCTTACCGGGAACGCCCGTTAACGCGTACCAAGAGAGGGTTGGCTGCGGCTGAACAGGCCGCGCACCAAACAGAGTGGAACCGCGAAGTAAATGACTTCGTCTCTGCAGGAGACGAAGTTTTTTTATCAGAAAACGGAGGTGAGAAGGATGTTTAGCTACTTACGGGAAGAGATTAAGGCGGTCTTTGAACGTGATCCGGCCGCCCGCAGTGTTTGGGAGGTTATCCTCTGTTATCCCGGCTTTCATGCTCTCCTCGCCCACCGGGTTGCCCATTGGCTTTATCGGCATCGGCTGTTTTTGTTGGCGCGCCTCATCTCGCAAGTGGTCCGCTTTTTCACCGGGATTGAGATTCATCCCGGGGCAAAAATCGGCAAAGGAGTGTTTATCGATCACGGGATGGGGGTCGTTATTGGTGAAACGACAGAAATCGGTGATTATGTTACAATATATCAAGGGGTCACCCTTGGCGGTACCGGTAAGGAAAAAGGGAAACGCCATCCGACGGTCGGCAATAATGTGATCATCGCCGCCGGGGCGAAGGTTTTAGGTTCGATTACGATTGGGGACAATGCCAAGATCGGCGCCGGGGCGGTGGTGATTAAACCGGTCCCCCCCAATTCGACGGTCGTTGGCGTTCCGGGGCGCGTGGTCGTGCAGGACGGCGTCAAAGTCGGCCCGCCCGATCTGGAGCATGGGAAATTGCCGGATCCGATCCTCACACTCGTTAAAGAACTCGAAAAACGGATCGAAACGCTGGAGGACCAGTTGGCGAAGGAAAAGCAGGCGAATTAATGCAGGGCCAGGAAGGAAGGAGGATATCGTGATGGTAATCACCGTTTATAACACTTTGACCAAACAGAAAGAGGAGTTTATCCCCCGGGAGCCGGGGAAGGTAAGTATTTATGTTTGCGGGGTAACGCCCTACAACTATGCCCATATCGGGAATGCCCGGCCACCGGTGGTTTGGGATTGTATCCGCCGGTTCCTGGAGGCGCAAGGTTACGAAGTCACTTTTGTTCAAAACTTTACGGATGTCGATGATAAGATCATCATGCGTGCCCATGAACTGGGGAAAGAACCGCTGGCTTTAGCGCAGGAGTATGCGGAGATCTACCTGGAGGACCTGGCGACGCTTGGGGTCCGTCCGGCTACGTATTACCCGAAAGTTTCGGAGCATATCCCGGAGATCATAGAGATGGTAGAGGGGCTCATCAAAAGGGGCCATGCTTATGAACTGGAGGGGGATGTTTACTTTGCGGTCGATTCTTTCCCCGAGTACGGGAAACTCTCCGGACGCCGGCCGGAGGAGATGATGAGCGGAGCCCGGGTCGAGGTTGATGAGCGGAAGCGTAACCCGATGGATTTTGCCCTCTGGAAAGCGGCGAAACCCGGCGAACCGTCCTGGGATTCCCCGTGGGGGAAAGGGCGGCCGGGTTGGCATATTGAATGCTCAACGATGTCGCTCAAGTATTTGGCGAGCGGCTTTGATTTCCACGGCGGCGGGGTTGATCTGATCTTCCCCCACCACGAAAATGAGATTGCCCAGGCCGAGGCATACAACGGGTGCGCACCATTTGTCCGGTACTGGCTGCACTCGGCTTTTATCACGATGAGCGGGGATAAAATGTCGAAATCGTTAGGGAATGTGGTGACGATCCGGGAGGCGTGCTCCCGTTTCACCCCGAAAGTGGTGCGATTTTGGCTGCTTGGGACCCATTACCGCAACCCATTGAGTTTTGGCGAGGAAGAATTGAAGGCAGCAGCCCGCGGTTTGGAACGGTTGGAGACGGCGCTGGCAAACTGGCGCTATCTCCTCTCCACTCCGGACCAGGCAGACGGGGAAGAAGCACCTTCCGAGCTGGTTGAGTTGATCCGCGACAGCAAAACGCGGTTCAACGCGGCGATGGCCGATGACTTTAATACGGCGATGGCCCTGGGTGTCCTTTATGAACTGATCAGAGAGGTCAACAAATGGGCACTTGCCGAGAGTTTTAAGTTAACCGCCACGAACCGGCCGGTTTTGGCGGAAGCACTCTCCGTCCTGCAGGACTGCGGTGATCTGCTCGGGATCTGGTTTACCGGGGAAGAAGCAACGCCCGGCCTCTCCGATGCAGAGATTCAGGAACTGGTGGAAAAGCGCCAAGCCGCCCGCGCGAACCGGGATTATAAGACTGCTGATGCGATCCGCGATACTTTAAAGGCAAAGGGGATTATCTTGGAGGATACGCCGCAGGGGGTACGCTGGAAACGGGTATAAGCTCACGACCTGGTGGTTCTTGCCGGGGGCGGGTTACTCCTGCCGGAGGTTGTTCTTGACCGGAGGGACAGGCCTCTTTTTCCGGCTGTATTTGGCATAGAGGAAAACTGCGGCGGTTCCGAGCAGCATCAGTCCGATCCCGGACAATCCTCCCTCCGGACCGAACATCCCGCCGGTCCAGAGTTCCGGCCCGGTAAGTTTTAGGGTGAAGAAGGAATGGGAGGCAAAAGAGAGGCCGCTTACTTGAAAGCCGAAAAGGGTCTCGCCCAGGTTCCAGCTGAAATGGAGGGCGACCGCCAGATGGAGGGAGCCGGTCATCAGGTAAGCGGTGGCAAAGAGAACCCCGGCGTTCAGGATCCCGAATAAACCCAGGAAACTAAGGTTGGGGTTATTGAGATGGGCAAGGCTGAAGAAGAAGGAAGAAAAAGCGATCCCGGCGGGTAACCCCCAGTAGGTTGTGAAGACCATTAGATGCACGCCACGGTAGAGCAGTTCTTCAAAGAGCGCCGCAGTCAAAAAGGTTGAGAGCAGGAGATAAAAATCATGGCCAAGCAAAGGCTGGCCTGCCTCCCGGGTCACCTCAATCCAGCCCAGGCCTTTAAAGATAAAGAAAAGGAAAGCGAAGAGGGTAAGGCCTAAAAGCAAACCGAAGATCGTATCTTTCAGCACAAACCGGTGGGAAGGGAAAAACCGGGGGAGAAATTGATAACGGAAAACGAAGCGTTCGGCGGTAAAAATGGCAAGGATTAAAGGGAATAATCCCAGAAAAAGATAGGTTAGGAGATGAGGAAGCGGGGACCCGGCGCTGGCCTTGCCCAACACCCACGGCAGATCTAGCAGTTCTTTGAGGATCTGCCAGAGCAGGAGGAAGGCAATTTGATAAACGAAGTAAAGAAGATAGACAGCGCCAATCAGTTGGAGTGGCTTCCATAAGAACCGAAGTTTTGGTAGTGGCTGTTTCATTCGGTTGTGACCTCGCTTCCGGAGAGATGGGGCCGGTTGCCCGGATTAAAATTAAACCCGTTGCGCTTAAAATTAGACAACCAAATAATTACTCCTCTTTTGGCAAGATATTTTCGGCAGGAAAAGAGGAATCTTTTTCGTAAGAGAGAACCATTGTTGAAGGGTCTTCTCGTCTTGCACGACGACTTAAGGAGAAGAGAAAAAAGCAAGAAGGGTAGTAAATGATCACTACTGAAATCATCAAAGTTAACGCGGCAGCACCGGAAGCAGAGGCTCTTGACCGGGCGGCGACGATTTTGCGCCGGGGCGGACTGGTCGCCTTCCCGACCGAGACCGTCTACGGCCTTGGTGCCAGCGTTTATCACCCGGAAAGTGTGAAACGGATCTTTACCGTCAAGGGACGGCCGGGTGACAACCCGTTAATTGTCCATCTTTATCAGTGGGAACAGCTTACGGAGATTGTTGCTGCGGTTCCGGAACAGGCGGCTTTGTTGGCCAAGCATTTTTGGCCCGGTCCGCTGACAATGATCTTCCCGAAGAAAGAGAAGATTCCGCCGGAGGTGACGGCCGGTTTACCGACGGTGGCGATCCGGGTCCCGTCTCATCCCGTAGCCCTGGAGTTACTGCGCCGGTCGCAGCTGCCGGTGGCGGCGCCAAGCGCCAACCTCTCCGGGCGGCCCAGCCCGACAAGGGGAGGCCATGTGGTTGCCGATCTTAACGGGAAGATTGAGATGATTTTGGATGCCGGCCCCACCGGTGTAGGCTTGGAGTCAACCGTCCTCGATCTGACCAGTGCGCGCCCGCGGATCCTGCGCCCTGGCGGGGTGACCTTCGAAATGCTGGAAGCGGTCTTGGGAGCAGGGGAAGTGGAAGCTCCCCAGTTTACCAAGTGTGACCGGCCCCTGGCTCCGGGAATGAAATACCGCCATTATGCTCCCCAGGCGCCGCTCCGTTTATATACCGGTGACCGTGAAAAGATTAACTGCGCTTTATTGGAAGGGATCCGCCGGGAGACCGCAGCGGGGAAGAAGATCGCGCTCCTGGCTTTTGAAGAAGACCGGAACGCCTTTCAAGATTTACCCGGACTTTCTTATTTTTCCCTTGGCGAAAGAGCCAACCCGGCGGAAAGCGCGGAAAGGTTATTTAATCTTCTGCGCTTATGTGACGAGATTGGTGTCGATGCGATTTATGCGGTGGCGCCACCACGGTCCGGCGTCGGAGAAGCAGTCTTCAACCGCCTTTGGAAAGCGTCGGGGGGGAACGTGGAGGAGATTAAATGAAAGCAGAGAGAGGCCGGTTCGTTGTCCTTATCTTGTTCTGTGTCCTCTTTTTCTTGAGTGAACCGGGTTTTTCCCAGGACAACCTGCTCAAACCAGGGGAGCGCCTGGAATATCAGGTCTTTACCAAGGGCTTGCCTGTTGGCGAGCAGAGTCTGGCCATTGCCGGGTGGCGTGAATACCAACAGGAACCGGTCCTCCATGTCCAGATGCAGCTCAAAAGTTATCCTGCGTTTTCCTTCCTCTTTTCCTACCAGGAAACGGCGGATCTCTATTTGGATCCCCAGCGTCTTACCCCGGTCTATTTATTGCGGAAGTACAGTGAGCAAGGGAAGGACTGGGAAGAAGAGTATTTCTTTGGCGAAGAGACCATCGAAAAGTTGGTGCGCACCCCCCAAGGGGAGATTAAGGTTTACACCTATGAAGCCGCCCACCCATTGCTCGAGGGGATCTCGCTTGTGTATTACCTGCGGGCCCGTCCCTGGCAGGATAAAAAATACCAGGTTTATTATATGGGCGAGAAGGGACCTTTCCCGGTGAAATACCTGTATAAAGGGGAACAGACGATCCGGGTCCGTACTGACTATCTAACGGCGGATGTCGTGGAGGATCCGGTTTCCAAGGTGACCGTCTGGTATTCGCAGGATGAAAATGTTTATCCTTTAAGAATTGCGATTAAAAGTTCCGTTGGGATGTTAACCTCACGCTTAGTTAAGATTACTCCCGGAGAAGATTAAACAAAAAGGTAGGATTGGGATGAGCAAAAAAATTCTCCTGATTTGTACCGGAAATACCTGCCGGAGCCCGATGGCTGCTGCTTTACTCCGTAAGATCCTGGAGAAACGGGGCAAGCTTAGTCCTGAGATCCAAATTGCCTCCGCCGGTCTGTATGCCTATCCCGGTGCACCCGCTTCCGCGGAGGCGGTAGCGGCGATGCAGGAGTACGGGGTGGACCTGACGGACCACCGGGCGCGCGGAGTAGCGAGGGAAGAACTCCTGGCGGCGGATCTCATCCTGACGATGACCGCCCGGCATAAAGAGCAGTTGGTAAGGGAATATCCGGAGATTAAGGAGAAGGTACACGTCTTACGCGCGTTTGTGGCGGAGCAACGGCAAAAAAGAGGGAGGGACGGTCAGGACGGTGGCCCGGGGACCGGCAATGACCCGTCCGGTTATGATCTTCCTGATCCTTTCGGACAAGACCTGGAGGTATACCGCCAGTGCGCGGCACTGCTCAACGCGGAACTGGAAGGGTTGGTTGAGCTTTTGGATGATGAGTGAAACAAGCAAAACCAATCCAGGGAAATAAACGTCTAAGCTGACGGTTCTGGAAGAAGAAGGGAGAGGAAGAGATGAAGATCGCCATCGGATCAGACCATGCCGGTGTTCAGCTGAAAGCGGCGATTGTCGAGTACTTAAAGAAGAAAGGCTATGAATATCAAGATTTTGGCGTTTGCTCGACGGAATCGGTTGATTACCCTGATCAAGCGGCCATAGTCGCCAGAGCAGTGGCGAACGGGGAATTTGATCAGGGAATTATCATTTGTGGCACCGGGATCGGAGTCTCGATCGCGGCCAATAAAATCCGCGGCATTCGAGCCGCGCTTTGTCATGACGTTTTTTCCGCCCGGATGGCGCGGGCTCACAATAACAGCAATATTCTGGCGCTGGGGGCACGTGTGATTGGGCCAGGCCTCGCGGAAGCCATTGTGGAAGCATACCTGGAAGCTGAATTCGCGGGAGGACGCCACCAATTACGGGTGGATAAAATCTCAAAACTGGAAGAAGAATCACAGAAGGAGGTTCATTGATGGGTTCGGTACATGTTTTGGAACATCCCTTGATCCAACACAAACTATCAATTATCCGTGATGTAAATACTGGGCCAAAGGAATTCAGAGAACTGGTCGGGGAGATCGCCACCCTCATGGCTTATGAAGTGACCAAGGACCTTCCCCTCGAAGAGGTTGAGGTAGAAACCCCGATCGCGAAGGCGAAAGCGAAGGTGATCTCGGGGAAAAAGATTGCCATTGTTCCGATTCTCCGCGCCGGGTTAGTGATGGCCGATGGGATTATGAAGTTGATTCCGGCGGCGAAGATGGGACATATCGGCTTGTACCGCGATCCGGACAGCCTCAAACCAGTAGAGTATTATTGTAAACTGCCGGCGGACATCGGGGAAAGGGAGATGATCCTGGTCGATCCGATGTTGGCCACTGGTGGTTCCGCAGCGGCGGCGATTGATTTTGTCAAACAACGGGGAACGAAACATATTAAACTCGTCTGTTTAATTGCAGCGCCGGAGGGAATCGCCCTGGTGCAGAAGGAACACCCCGATGTCGATATTTACGTGGCGGCTGTTGATGAATGCTTGAACAGCCATGGCTATATCATCCCCGGCCTGGGCGATGCCGGTGACCGTCTTTTCGGCACAAAATAAAGAAAGCAGTAAACCCAAACCGGAGAACCTTACAGCGCAGCAAAAAAGGGGGTGGCTCGGCAGTGGCCTTGTCCTGGGAAGTGTTTGGCTGGAACTTGTTTGCCCTGGCGGGGATCGGTTTTCTCCTCGCGTTTTTGCTCACTGCCGGTTGGACCAGGTTAGGGAATAAGTGGGGATTACTGGATCTGCCCCGGGAGTGTCATATCCATTCGGATCCCCGCCCTTTCACCGGAGGGCTGGCTATCTTTCTTGCATTTAGCGCAACTCTTCTGTTGACTGCCGGTTTTTCCTTCCCGTATCTGGGGCCGATCCTCGGCGGGGGAGTACTCATCTTGGCGCTGGGATTTTTTGATGATTGCTACGACTTTTCCCCCGGCTTTAAGTTCCTGGTCCAACTGGCCGCCGCGACATTCGTGACCGCTACCGGCGTCCGGATCACCTATTTAACCAATCCTTTCGGGGAGATGGTCAGGCTTGGTTGGGCCGGCTATCCTTTAACCATCCTCTGGCTGGTCGCCACCATAAATATGATGAACTTGATCGATGGCTTGGACGGCCTGGCGGGGGGGATTGCGACGATTGCCGGAGTCAGTCTCCTCTTTATTGGACTGGGCTTGCGCCAGGCGGCGGCCGTCTATCTTTGTGCGATTTTAGTCGGTGTTTTGATCGGTTTTCTCCCCTTTAACTTCTATCCGGCGCGGGTCTTTATGGGTAACTCCGGCGCCTATTTTCTCGGCTATCTGCTTGGAGTAATCTCGGTCTTGGGCGCCCTAAAACTACCAACGGTCTTGGCTTTGGTGGTTCCTGTCTTTGCGATGGGCATCCCGTTCATCGATACGGTCTGGGCAGTATGGCGCCGGTGGCGGGGGGATCGTCCACTGGCGGTCAGGGATGACTATCACATTCATCATTTGCTTCTTACGGCCGGGCTGGGAACCAGAAAGAGCGTCCTCCTGCTCTACGGAATCAGTGCAGTCTTGGGCGCGGCTTCGGTCTTCCTGTCACGGGTCAAGATGTTAATCGGCTGTTTAATCCTGGTAATCGGTTTTGTTTTTCTGATCTACTCGTTAAGAAGACTGCGGCGGATGGAGAGCGATGCGCAGGCAAAGGAAGGAGTAAATACTCTGTACCAAGCTCCAGTGGAGACTGCAACTGGAACGGAGAAGAGTGTTTCGAAGTAGTCGCTCAACCCGCTTTCAACCGCTGCGTCGTAAGAATACTTAACCAATCAATTCAAGTCGCTGGCAAACACCATTCGGTCCCAGTTGGTTAAGATTAAGAAAAGTCAGTAAATCAACAGGTAAACGATTGACGAGTTACTTTTCTAAGTATTAAGTTATAAATTGGATAAAGGGGAGCTTGTCCGGGGGGACAGGCTCTTTTGGCAGAAAGGGGGTGATTACGATCTGGCATGAACTGACGTTTTCGACCCGGGCTGCTGTCGATTTCCTGGAGATTACCCGGGAATTGGCGGAGGATCTGCGGCAGAGCGGAGTCCAGGACGGGGTTGGGTATCTTTACATTCCGCATACGACCGCCGGATTAACTTTGAATGAAAACGCCGATCCGGATGTGCTTCATGATCTGAAACTGGCGCTCGAGCGGATGCTCCCGCCAAGCACGAACTTCCGGCACATGGAAGGGAACTCCCTCGCCCATTTGCAAGCCTCGTTGATGGGGTTTTCCCTTATGATCCCGGTCAGGGCGGGGCGTATGCTCCTTGGTACCTGGCAAGGGGTGTATTTATGTGAATTTGATGGACCACGCCGGCGCAGGATACTAGTGAGATGGGTTGCGCAATAGCTAACGACAGGTGGGGAACTGATGCCGGGGTGGTATAGGTTTGCAGCGAAACTGGCGCGACAGTTTAAGAATTTGCCGGTCATCCTTTTACTGGCCGCTACGGTGATCGCGGTGCGCATGGACGAGGTGGACGATGCGGTTGTTTTGACGTTGGTTGCCCTTCTCCATACGGTGTTGGGCACCGGGCAAGCGATGCTGAGTGGGAAAGCGAAGGGGGAGTTAAAAGGGCCGGTGGGGCCAGAGGCCAGGGTGGGGATTCCCACGCTTCCCACCCGGGGACCGGTCCCGGGGAAATCAACCGCCGCCGAAGCCCAGGATGCTGTCCCGGCCCAAAAAAAACTGGGTGGTGCCGTTAAAGAACTCAACTTAATGGTGATCGGCTTTTGTCTCCTCGTCTTTCTGTTCGGACTGGTCAGGGGGTATAATGCGTACGAGATGTTCCTGGCCGCGGTTAGTCTGGCGGTGGTGGCAGTTCCGGATGGATTACCGGCACTCGCCAGGCTTGGACTAGTCTTGGGCTTTGAGTGCCGGCCGGAACCACGGCTTGAGATGTTCCTGGACGGGGAGGATTTTGGCACGATTGTGCGCGCAGGCCAAGGGGGCAGGGGATGCTTAGCTAAAAAGGCGGCCTGTTTTACACTCGCTTGCCGGATTGGGGAGGTCCTGACTTTCTTCAGCGCGCTGCTGCTGGGTTGGCCGCTGCCGCTCCATCCGCTTCAGCTTCTCTGGATAAACCTGGTGACGGATACCTTTCCGTCCGTCGCTTTAGGGATTGAACCGCCTGTCGACGCGGGTTTCGAGAGACCGCCGTTCCCTCCGGAGAAAAGGCTCTTTGGTTTCCGGGATAAAATTACGGTCTCAGTATACGGTGTCTTTTTGGCGGTAATTACATTGCTTGCTTTCCGGTTCGGTATGCGTAAAGCGGTGGCGACTGGACAGACGATGGCCTTTGCCACCTTAGGACTAGGCCAGCTGATTCAGGCTTTTGTTTTTTCCTTCTGTTACCCGGCGGGCGGTCAACACGGGCTGTTTGCCAACCGCGACCGGTACCTGCTGTTCAGCACGGGCGGGGCTTTTTTACTTCAATTCTTCGTCTTCTTTACACCTTTACTAAGGGGGCTTTTCCGGGTCCGGAATCTCTCGCTCCCGGAATGGTTAACGGTTTTAGGCTTAATCTTTACCCTATTTATCTTTGGTGAACTATGGAGATACATTGGCAAAAAAGTAAGGCGCGACGCGTGACTTACCACCCTTAAGCCTTCGCCCCACCAAGAATAATTTGTCTGAACGAATGATGGGCAACGGTTTTTAAACAACCAGTTAGACAACTGCATTAATTTGATCTATGGTATACTTTAGGTAATAGGCGGGACTGCACGGAAAGGGGTGGTGTGCGTGGAGAAGGAAGCTTGGGTGGTGGGATTCGAAGGCGGCCAGGTGCGCCTGCGGTATCTCCGCCATTCCCTTTGCCGGGATTGCGGGGCTTGTTCGATGTTTGGCGAGGGTGAACAGGAAGTGCTCCTTCCGTATGATGCGAAGCTTGATTTGCAAGTTGGCGACCGGGTTACCGTGGAGATGAAAAGTGGTCAGCTTTTACGGGCCAGCCTCCTGGCGTACGGTGTACCTTTGCTCTTTTTTCTCCTCGGCTACCTGGTTGGGGAGAATTTGAGCCGGATGTGGCAATTGGCCGGGTATGAAGAAGCCGGCGGGATCGTTGGCGGCCTAATTTTTCTTTTCTTAAGTTATAAAGGGATCAACCTCTATGACCGGCGGCTGCAAACTACCGGCCGCTACCAATTGCAGGTTACCCGGGTGCTGAGCCGGGCGGCGCGCAAGGACTGACCGGATTTGCAACCTGTGCATTTCGTCTGCTATCTGGGGCGTGCCGTGGACAGTCGTTAGTCTAAACTTTTTTGTGAAAAAAACCGCTTACATCGAATAGCCGGTCTGGCTGATCTTCAAGTAAGTAGCGAGGACTTCGGCGAAGAGCTGCACTGAATAAAAAACTTCCTCCCTGGTTGACTTATCATCCCCAATTTCCACGATGATCGAGTGCGGATGAAGATGTTGGTTATACCGCGCTTCAGCGAGAATGACGCCATGCGCCAGGTTGGGATAAAGGCGATCCATTACTTCCAGTAAAGACTGGGCAAACTGATAGTTTTTCTCCCAGTGCGGGTGTTCCAGCCCCAGACGTTCCGAGCCGACGACAAGAATAAGTTTGGCGGCGCTTTTCCCGTTAATGGTAACCCGGTGGTCAAGTCCGGGGGTGGCGTCACGGTGCAGATCGATTACCACTTCGACCTCGGTGTTTTCCTTCAGCAACTGCCGGACGGTCTCCTCGGAACGTTTATAGGCATCGCGGAAGGGGTAATAATCATGGATCGTATCACAATGAACCGTCTTAATCCCGTATACTTCGTAGAGCTGGGTGGCCAGAGACCTGCCGATCTCAACGATATCACCCCGGCCGTTGTGCAGGTGGGTTGCGCCGCTCATCGGAACGTACGATTCGGAGGTATGCGTATGATAAATAAGCACCCGGACCTTCTCCTCGAAGCGCGGGTCGGGAAGAATTCGATCCTCCGGCAGGCGGGAGACCGGCGGGATAATCCTGGTCTCCGGGGGCGTCCGGGGTGTGGGCAGGGGACGGGAGGCCGCCGGTTTTAGGGAGTATTTTTCTTCGACCTTGAGGTAGGAGAGCAGGGGGAACTGGGATTTAAAGATCTCCCGCGGTGAAGGGTTACGCAGATTGACCAAGAACCGCAGGAGCAGATCGGCACTTTTCGTCTCTAGAATAAAATCAGGGTCTTCCTCAAGACGGTAGCGTTTAAAACAGGGGATGACCTGAGCAAAAAAATTCTGACCGACTTGTGAATCCAAATGCGTGAGGCGTTTGAGGTAAAGAAGGGGAAAAGAAAATGCAGGGTTCTGCTCGAAGTCGGCCAGAAAAACGCCAACCCCGAGGAGAAAGGTGAAGAAGGTCAGTCCTACCGCTAAGAGGAACCAGAAATGCTTGGGGAAACCCGGGTTTGTGCCTGGTAACATTATTTGATACCCCCTGTCTGGATGCCGCAGGCTATTACTCTAAATATAAGTATTCAGGAGCGGAACGATTTAGGACTGCCGAAGCTTTCTGCGGCCGGCCGGAAAGGAAGAACCCGGTTTACGGAAGGAATGCTGCCGCGACGCGTCGAATTGTAGGTTAAACCAGCAAAGGAGGGAAGAACGGTGGCGACACGGAAAGTTCCGGACGTAGTAATTCGCCGTTTACCATTATATTTGCGAGTGCTAGATGAACTTGATCCCCACTTATCACCGATCATTTCCTCCCAGGAACTAGGCGAAAAAGCAGGGTTTACTTCAGGGCAGGTCCGTAAGGACCTCAGTTTCTTCGGGGTCTTCGGGAAGCAGGGGGTTGGCTATTATACTTCCACTCTGCGGGCGGAGTTGCGGCGGATTCTCAGTCTGCACAGGGTGATTAACATCGGCCTGGTGGGAGTGGGTAATCTCGGCCAGGCTTTGCTCCGTTACCGGGCGAATAAACAAAAAAGACCCGGCTCCGGGGAAGGCCTGCGCATCGTCGCCGCTTTTGACAAGGACAAACGGAAATGCGGCCAGGAGATTGCCGGGGTGAAGATCTATCCCATTGAGCAAATGCCGGAGTTGATCCGGGAGTTGGAACTGTCGATTATGATCCTGACGGTCCCGGCAGATGCCGCTCCGGCGGTTTTTGAGCAATGTGTACGGAACGGGGTAAAAGCCTTTCTTAACTTTGCCCCCGTGAAACTGGTCCCCCCGGCGGGGGTGCGTGTGCACCACTCCGATGTGACATTAGAATTGGAGAGCCTTGCTTATTACACTGATGAAAAAGAATGACGAACGCTCCAACCAGGTTCGGATCCGGACCATCAGTAAAATCAGTATATATATCGCCTTAGGGATCTGCCTTAATCTCTTGGAAACCTATCTCATCCCGCTTGGCCTCATCCTTCCGCTCCCCGGCGCCAAGATTGGCCTGGCCAACCTGGTGACGCTGGTGGTGTTATTGACGGAAAAGAAGAAGGAAGCGTGGATCGTCACCGGTGGCCGGATCATCCTGGCTTCGCTCCTGACGGGGACGTTTTTTTCCGTTCCATTTGCGTTGAGCATTGGTGGAGGGGTCGCGGCCCTCACCGTGATGAGCCTCCTTCGTCCATTGGTGCCAAAGGTTTTCAGTGAGATTGGCCTCAGTATCATTGGTGCGGTCGCCCACAATTGCGGACAGTTGGCAGTTTTGTTCGGTTTAATGCCCAGCGCCGGTGTTTTATCATTCCTCCCCTGGGCGCTCTTGCTGGCGCTCCCTTCCGGCTGGCTGACCGGATCTCTAGCCCGGCAAATCATTTCCCGCCTGCCGTGGGAAGGAGGATCGAAGTATGGTGGAGTTGGAAGGGGTTATTGAACGGATCACCTATTACAATGAAGAAAGCGGCTATACGGTGGCGCGTTTAAAAACCGGGAAGGAAAGCGTCACGGTTGTCGGCTATCTGCTGCATGTCCGGAACGGGGAAAGTATATCTTTAAGCGGGGACTGGACGATCCATCCGACCTATGGACGGCAGTTTAATGTGGAATCCTTTGAAATCATCCCGCCGGTGACGAAGGAGGGAATCGAACGGTACCTCGGTTCCGGGATGATTAAGGGGATTGGTCCGGTGACCGCCAAGAAGATTGTGAAGAAGTTTGGCCTCGAGACCTTGAAAGTGATTGAGGAAAAGCCGGAACGTTTGATGGAGATCGAGGGGATCGGCCCGCAAAAAGCCGCAAAGATCATCAAGGCGCTCGAGGAGCAGAAACATATCCGCCGGATGATGGTTTTTCTGCGGGGGGTGGGGATCACGCCCGCGCTGGCGACGAAGATCTATCACCGCTATGGGGAAGAAGCGGTGACGATCCTGAGGGAAAACCCTTACCGGCTGGCCAATGAATTGTTTGGGGTCGGCTTTCGTACCGCGGACCGGCTGGCCGGCCTGTTGGGACGGAAGGATCCGGCGGACGCCGAGCGGATCCGGGCCGGCATCCTTTATTTTTTGCACCGGTACACAGAGGACGGGCATGTCTATTTTCCCGAGACAGAGTTTATTACTGCGGTGGCCAAGGAGTTGGAAGTCCCGGAGGAAGTGATTGGCCGGGGGATTGGCGGCTTGGTGGAGGAAAAAGAGGTTTATCTCGAAGAAGGCCGGCTTTATCTTTCCTTTTTCTACTGGAGTGAACGCAAAACCGCGGAACGGCTACACACCTTGCTCGGTGCTTACCAAGCGAAAAAGCTTCCGTTCCCGCTCCCTTCTAGTCCGGAACTGGCGACTCTCACTGCCGAGCAGCGGCTTGCCGTCGAAAAAGCGCTCACCGACGGCGTGCTGATCATCACCGGCGGCCCCGGTACCGGAAAGACCACTACCGTACGGAGTATCATCCGGTTACTGCGGTTGCAAGGGGAAGAAGTGCTGCTGGCGGCGCCGACCGGCCGGGCGGCCAAACGGCTGACGGAAGCGACCGGTGTGCCGGCGAAAACCATCCATCGCCTTTTGGAGTTCGGTTATACGGCGGGGAGTGGCCTCAAATACGGGCGCGATGAGGAAAATCCCCTGGAGGCTGACGCCGTGATCATCGATGAGGTCTCGATGATTGATCTTCCCCTCTTTTACCAGCTCTTGAAGGCAATTACCCCGGGGACGCGCTTAATTTTGGTGGGGGACCAGGATCAACTGCCCTCGGTCGGTCCCGGTTCGGTCCTGCGGGATCTCATTGCCTCCGGGGTGGTGCCGACGGTCCGCTTGAAGACGGTCTTTCGCCAGTCGGCGAAGAGCAAGATTGTGACGAACGCCCACCGGATTAACGAGGGGTTAATGCCGGATTTTCAGGGCGCCGATGATTTTTTCTTTATCGGGATCGAGGAGCCGGCCCAGATTGTCGAGGCGATTATCAAACTGGTGACGGTCCGGCTGCCCCGCTATTTAAAGTGTAACCCGTTGGAAGTGATCCAGGTCCTTTCGCCGATGCGGAAGACGCTGACCGGGGTGGACAACCTTAACCCCGCCCTCCAAGCAGTCTTGAACCCGAAGTCGAATTCGAAACCGGAACTTCAATTCGGCGAGCGGATCTTCCGCCAAGGGGACAAAGTGATGCAGATCCGGAACAATTACCAAAAGAATGTTTTTAACGGTGATTTAGGAAGAATTGTGCGGATTGAACCGGAGGAACAAGTTTTAACCGTGAGTTTTGACGAGGAGGATTCTCCCGTTACATATGAGTACGAGGAACTGGACGAACTGGTCCTGGCTTATGCGATCTCGGTCCATAAGAGCCAGGGGAGCGAATACCCGGTGGTCGTCCTTCCGGTCACGACCCAGCATTATATGCTCCTGCAGAGAAACCTGTTATACACCGCCATCACCAGGGCGAAGCGGATGGTGGTCCTGGTCGGAACCAAAAAGGCGCTGGCCATCGCCGTCAAAAACAACAAGATTGAAGAACGCTACTCCTATTTGGAGCAGTTGCTGAAACGGCGGGTTGAAGGAGCGGGCAGTCTCTAATGGGGAGATCTTTGGCGGGATCGGCAATTTTCGCGGCAGGCCGGCTGGGCCGGCGGATCTCTTATTCCGGCGCTGAGGGGTGGCGGAGAAGGAGGTACCATTGCTTTATTTCCGCTATTATCTGACCCTGCGTTTGGGCGCGTGCCGCTATCATTTGAGTATTTCCCCCGACCCGCAACTGGAGAAGGAATGGCTGGCAGAGCAGAACGAAGAAGGGGAAGTCTGGTGTTGGGACCGGCCTTTTCCGCTCTGGCTGGCGGAGAAAATTATGGCGGAAAGCCAGTCCATGCTGGCGGAAATGGCCCGTTTTTCCTGGCGCCGGTTTGGGCGGGTGCTCGGAAGAGTCTGTCAACGTTATGCGTGGCCGACTGATGGCGAGTGGGTACCGGTACGCGAGGAGTCTCCCCGCCCAACAATAATGGCTGACGTCGGGAACCAAGTTGCGGATCTGGTCGCCCAGGTCCTGCCGGGCCGGGAATTAACCCCCTTTGAACTGGTCCGTGCTTGTGCCCGGCGGGGAATTGAGACCAATGAGGCGCACCTGGAGCGGATCCTTCACCGCCTCCTGCTCACCGGGGTTGTCGACCGGGTGGCAGGGATCGGGTTGGACCAGGTGGGCCGTTTTTATTGCCGGCGCTGCGGTGAGCGTGAGCGGATTCAATGTGAGGAGGGATTGGCGCTCCCGGTTGCCTGCCGGATCTGCCCGGCTTGTTGCAACCTTGGAACGATTACGGATTTGGTACCCCTTTACCGGTGGCGTGGGGAGTGGCCGGCCGTAAAAACCGTAAAGCAGGAATTGACGCTCGTTCTCCCGGAACTATCGCCCTGGCAACAGCAGGCGGCGGAGAAGGCGCTTCGTTACTGGCGTGACCCAGAGGCCCGCACCCTTTTGGTCTGGGCGGTCTGCGGCGCCGGGAAGACGGAAGTGGTCTTCCCGGTGCTCAAGGAGGCGTTAGGCCAAGGCAAAAGGGTCTTATTGACCGTCCCCCGGCGGGAGATCCTGCGGGAGTTGGCAGAACGCCTCCGCTTCAGTTTTCCGGGGCTTGAATTTACATTGTTGTATGGTGGGAAGAAAGAAGAGGTTCCGGAGTCGTTATTGGTTGTTGCCACCACGCACCAGCTCCTGCGCTTCGGGCCCTGTTTCGACCTGGTCATCCTGGATGAAGCCGATGCCTTCCCCTTGTATGGCAATCCAATGCTCAACGCCGCTCTGGAAAAAGTCCTGTTGCCCACCGGCAAAAAGATCTATATGACGGCAACGCCTGATGCGTCCTGGCGCCAACGCGCCAGGCGGGGCGAAATTACGGTCGCTAAGATTCCCCTACGTTATCACGGCCATTTGTTGCCGGTTCCGACCCTAGTCCGGACCAGGCTGCCCGGGGAAAACCACTGGTTTCTGCCGCCGGTGGTGACCAATTTCCTCCACCGTCTTTCAGTCCGCCGGCGGCGAGGTTTAATCTTTTTACCGACCATCGACTGGGCGGAAGAGTTCGGCCGCAGAATGAAGAGTCACTTTCCCGCGGAAGCTGACCGTTTTGCTTATGTGCACGCCCGCGATCCGGAACGGGTCGTGAAGATTGGCCGGTTTTCCGCCGGACAAATTTATCTTCTCTTTACGACAACCCTGCTGGAACGGGGGCTTAATTTCCAAGACCTGGATGTGATGATTCTCTTTGCCGATCAGCGGCGGATCTTTTCGGCCGAAACATTGGTTCAGATTGCCGGACGGGTGGGGAGAAGCGCCGATGATCCGGGGGGAGAGGTTTACTTTGTGGCCGAAACCATTTCGCCGGAGATGAAGGAAGCGCGGGAAGCTATCCGCCGCATGAACAAAGAAGCGGTGAAATATCGGGGTGTTCTCCAGCCCGGTAAGTTGTTGTAAGCAGGTTCCCAAGCTACACTTTTGCCGGGAGTAAATGCAAAGCAATTGATCATTTATGCGAGTTTTACCCCTGAAAAGTTTTACATGTCTTCCAGCTTAGATAGGACTCCGGGGTGAAGAAGCTAAAGAATATTAAGAAAAGAGGAATTTCACCCGATAAAAGGTTAGGGGATCATTATGTGGAAGATCGGGCGCCACATTTTTGATTTCTTCTTTCCGGCGCTTCCCCGGTGTGTTTGGTGCGGGGACAGTTACCAACCATACTATGGACTGGCGTTTTGCCGGCGCTGTTTAAACCGGATGCCATTGATTACCGGTCCGGTCTGTTCCCGTTGCAACCGGCCGCTGCGGGGAGAAAAAAACGATCCTTGCCGGCAGTGCCGGGTGGAGACGCTTTTTTACGAGCGGGGAATGGCAGTGGCGGTTTACGAAGGGCTGATGCGCGAATTGCTCCACGCGGCCAAGTATTACTACCGCCCCGATTTAGCGCGCGGTCTCGGTACCCTCCTGGCGGCCTGGGCGGAAAATGAAAAACGGTTGGAGCCGGTCGATGCGATTATTCCCATCCCCCTCCATTCCCAGAAGTTAATAATGCGGGGCTACAATCAAGCGGAGTTAATCGCTGGACCCCTGGCCGCGACGCTTCGCCGTCCCTTGCTGACTGGAGTACTGCACCGGATTAAACCGACCCAGAGTCAAAGCAAATTAAACCGTCAGGAAAGAAAAGTGAATGCGGCGAATGCCTTTGTGGTAACAGACCATGCGGCGGTCGCCGGGAAAAGGATTCTTTTGGTTGATGATATTTGCACCACCGGGTACACACTGTCCGCGGCGGCACAGGCGCTCCTTATCGCCGGTGCGGTCAGCGTGCGGGCCTTAACGGTTGCGGTTGGTGTCTTGGAAGAGGAATAGCTGGGGTGATAGGTTTGGGTCTTCCAAGTAAGAAATTTTGGGAAAAGGAGGAATCGTATTGAGTATCAAGAATTGTAAGCGTTGTGGTAAATTATTCAAATTTCAACAACACAACGTCTGCCAGAGTTGTTTGATCAAGGACCAAGAAGATTTTGATAAAATCTGGGAATATATGCGCACCCACCCCAGAGTTTCCGTCCTCGAATTGAGCCGGAATACCGGAGTAAAACCAGAGGTGATTAACAGATTTCTCCGGGAAGGGCGGTTGGCTGTGCAGTCCAATGATGGCGAACCGGCCACTTCAATCGGTGATTACTAGTCTTTTCCCGGAAGATGGCCGGTTTTGCCGGTGTTAACTTTATTTGTAAATTAACTGTAAATTTCGCTAAACATTCAGGTCAGGGTGACCGATATATCCTTTGAAAGAGGTTCCGAGGGAAAGGGGTCTAGAAGATGATCATCTCTAACCAACAAGTTAACTCTATTATTAAGGCATATGGCGTAGCTGCGGGACAGAAAAAACGGACTATGCCGCCGACTGAGTCTACACGACGGGGTGATTCCTTGATACTATCGCCGGAAGCCAGAGAGCTAAATCTAATTCAACAGAAACTATCGCAAGTCCCTGAAGTCCGGTCCGATTTGGTAGAAAAAATTAAGGATTC
>JAKOVI010000038.1 GCA_029782135.1 Bacillota bacterium | reverse complement strand
AAGTGGTTAAGCATGTTTTTCCGCGCCTGGTTTGAATCCCCTTTGACAATTGCCTGATAAATTGCTTCATGGTCGTCAAAAGACATTCCGAAGAGGCGTTTGACCGAGGTGGAGTCGTCCCCCGCTTCCGCGAGACGGATGACGTTATAATAGGGCTGGTCCAGTTTCAAGAGGGCCTCTTTAATAAACTGGATAAAAAGGCTGTTATCCGAGGCCTTGGCCAGCGCTAGGTGGAATTCGTAGTCCGCTTTGATAAACTGGTCAACGGAGGTGACCTCGCGGCAGTTTTCCAACGCTGCTTCAATCTCCTGTAAATTGGTTGCGGTGCGCCGTTTCGCTGCTAAATAGCAGATTTCCCCTTCGATCGCCCGCCTGGCTTCCAGGGCTTCCAGAAAGCTCATGCGACTTCTGACCGTTTCAATAATGTTCTCCAGTTGATAATGGATACTCGGTTTTTTAATGAAATTACCCTTGCCCGGGACCGAGCGTAAAAGCCCCATCACCTTAAGTCCACTTAAAGCCTCGCGAATCGTCGCCCGGCTGGTCCCAAAGCTCTTCGCCAGGCTGGCTTCGGAAGGAAGACAGGTTCCCGGTTTCAGCTTGGAGGTGCGAATCATCTCCACAAATTGTTCGATGATCTGTGTCGAAGTATTGACCGTCTCCACCGGTTTAAAATCCATACTCTCCATTTCCCTCACCTACGCACATAATTCGCAATCTTTCTAATACGCCAACTATTCGATGTCTAGAACTAATCTTCCTTTTAAGTTACCATTTTTTATCAATTGGAGTCCTTCATTCAGGTCCTCCAGTTTCAACACTTCACCGATCACCGGTTCGACCTTCCCCGCGACGACCAGGCTTAGACACTCGGCAATATCATCTTTCGTCGCCGCCCTGGTCCCCAAAAGATCGAGCTCGAAGAGGTGCGCGCGGAGCGCATCGAATTTAAACTCCGGCGCATAGGCGACCATCACCAGTTGCCCGCCCTTGCCAAGCGCTTTGATCGCTCCGGCAATACTCTGTTCATGATAAACAAAGTTGACGGCATGGCGGGCGCCGTGCCCACCGGTGCAGGCGAGCACGCGGCTGCTCCAGTCCGGGTCCCGGCCATCAATGACGATCTCTGCGCCATACTCCTGCATGAGCTGTAGTTTTTCCGCACTGACATCAACCCCAATCGTCCGCGCACCAAGCCACCGGGCAAGCTGGAGGGCATGCAGGCCAAGTCCGCCGCCAGCGCCGATCAAGAGCAGATCATCACCGGCTTTAACTTTGGCCCGTTTGACGAGGGCATGATAACAGGTGGCGATCGCATCCGGGATGACCGCAGCCTGCCGGAAAGTAAGGGTTGGCGGTTTCGGTAGTAGGCATGCTTCGGGAACGGCGACATACTCGGCAAAACCGCCGTTGAATTCAAAGCCGATTCTCCCCCGCAGGTTTTCACAGATCGTCTGCCGCCCGCTTAAACAGGTGCGGCAACGGTTGCAGGGGAGGTAAAAGGAGACCAGGACTTCATCGCCGGCCCTAAACTGGCAGACTTTTTCCCCGGTGGCGGCAACGACCCCGGCCACTTCATGGCCGGGAATTAAAGGAAGTTCTTTCGTCGGTACCAATCCTTGCTGGATTTTGAGATCCGTCCCGCAGACCCCGGCCGCCTTCACCTTCAGCAGGACCTCGTCCTCGCCAAAGACGGGCCGGTCAACCTCCTCCAGGACCAGCGGCCGGTTAAACTCCCGCAAAACCATTGCTTTCGTGACAACCACTTCCTCAACGAACTTACTCTCTTCTTAGCGGCTGGCTAATTTACTACCGTACAAGCCGGTCGGTTTAATCAACAGGATAATCATCATCACCAGGAACGGCGCCATCTCAGCGAGCGGGGCCCAGATCACCGCCCCCAAGGAAACTACCTGACCGACGATGAGCGCGGAGACCATCGTTCCTTTAATGCTGCCCAGACCGCCGATGATCACAACCATAAAGGCAAAGGCCGTAATACTCATTCCCATTTCCGGCGAGACCATCACAAAGGGCGCATGAATGGCACCGGCTAACGCCGAAAGCGCGGCGGCGATAATGAAAGTAAGCGTAAACAAGCGCTTGATATTAATCCCCAAGGCTTCCACCTTTTCGGCATCGTCAATCCCGGCCCGGATGGCGGTTCCGACGATCGTTTTATTCAGGAACAACTGCACCGCAAAGTAAACAACAACAGCCAGACAGATCACGAAGATCCGGTAAGCGGGAACACCGGTGCCGAAAATGTTCAGGCTACCGCCGATTGGTGAAGCCACCGGTTTGGGAGTCAACCCCCAGATATATTTAATCAAGCCGACACCCATTAAATTAACCCCGAACGTGAGAATCATCGAGAACATCACCGGCTTTGAGTAGACCCGTTTATTAATCAACCGTTCGATGATGAACGCCACGATCAGCGTAATAATGATTCCCCCGCCCATTCCCAGCCAGTAACTGCCGGTCAGCGTCTTGATGGTATAAACCATATAGGCGCCCAGGGCATAGTATAAAAACTGGTCAAGGCTGATCATCCGCATCAAACCGTAGCAAAGGGAAAGGCCGACCGTTAAGAGGAAGTAGATCCCGGACATACTTAACCCTAAAATAATTGCTGAGATTAATAATTGCGTACTCATCCGAATTATAAGCCCCCTTCTTTCGTCAATGCCGGCGCCGGCGGAATTTTTTCACTTTTTTGCTTCGCCAGGTATTCCTCCAGCGAACCGACGATCCCTTTTTGTCCCGCCAGCATGACGACGATTAACAAGAAGCCAACCAGTAACTCCCAGTGACTGATGAACTGGCTGACAATGTCCTTTAAGCCGATAAAGAGGAAAGAGCCGACCAGGGGACCAAAGAGCGTTCCCGCGCCCCCCAACATCGAGATCGCCACGGCTTCCGAAGCTGAACTGACACTGGCAATGTTCGCATTGACCATGCAAAAGTAGACCGTATAGAGCGCTCCGGCCAGACCGGCCACCGTATTGGCAATCACAAAGGCAAACCATTTAATATTGAAGGTATTGTAACCCAAAAAGCGCAGCTTCAGTTCATTGTCTTTCACACAGAGACAAGTCGCACCGAAAACCGATTTTTTCGTTAAATAGTAGAAGAATAACCAAACCCCAATCGCCACCAAAAAGGCGAACAAGTAGAACCCCTTGCTGCTTGTTAAATCGATAATTGGGGTCGGTTTCATCCGGCTGATCAACAGCAACCCGTTGTCACCGAACGTCCACTTGACCAGCGCCTTTTGGAAGAGGAAGAAAGTTACCACACAAAAGGCCTGGTTACAAAGGGTGAAATAAGAACTGCTCAAACGGACCAGAAATTTACCGACCAGCATGTTAATGAGCAGGCTGACCAGCATCCCCACCAGGATGGCAACGTACGAATTGGTGCCGAAATAGTAGAGGTAAATACCGGCGCCATAAGCGCCAAAGGCCAAAAATGCCGGCTGCCCGAAGGAGGTAAGTCCCAAGCACCCAATCAAGAAACTGCAGCCCATTGCATAGATACTGTAAATCACAACCTCCGTCAAAAAGGCAGGCGGCAGGACACCCTTCAGGAAATACAGAAGGACAAAAACGAGTATAATCCCCGTTGCACCTGTCAAATACCGTTTCATTTTTCTACTCCTTCCGGTCTAAAATTTGCCTGTCGCAGATTATAGATAACAACTGTACCGGCAATCTTTAATTTCTACTTCATCCGTAATCTCCGCCACCAGTTTCCCTTCCTTCATCGCGTAGATCCGCTCCGCAACGCGGGAAACGAAAGAAAGGTTCTGCCCGACAGTCAGGATGGCGCAGTCTTTACTGAGTTCATGGAAGGTAGTAACCAGATCATCGACGATACTTGGAGCCAGTCCCTCGGTTGGTTCATCAATCAACAGCACTTTCGGATCACCGAGGATCGCCCGGCCGATCATCAACATTTGTCTTTCTCCCCCGCTCAAGTAAGCGCCTTTCCGCTCAAGCAAGATCTTGAGTTTCGGAAAGTGGGCAAAAACCTTGTCCCAGTCGTAATCATTCGTCGCATAACTGGAAAGTTGCAGGTTTTCCCGGACCGTCAAATCGAGAAAAACGTGCTTATCCTGGTCGATATATTTCAGTCCCATCCGGGCAATCTCATACGGAGGCTTCTGCCCGAGTTCGATCCCGTTATAAACCACCGTGCCACTAGTGGGGGTCAACAGACCGGCCATACATTTGAGCAATGTGGTTTTCCCGGCGCCGTTCCGCCCGACAATCGCCACGCGCTCGTTGGGTTTAATTGTTAAGCTGATATCGAAGAGCACTTTCGATTGCCCGTAGGCGGCATTGAGGTTTTTTACTTCGACAATATTTGTCATCAATTTCCTCCCCTTTAATTCCCATATCAATCAAGAACAAGAAGAATCAATCAGCATCCTTGTCCTATTTTTCTTATTCATCCCCTGTGTCATGCGGTCTAGAAAACCAAGAGTTTCCGTTGGAGCTCTCTGAAATAATCTATCTTGAAATTTCACGTAAAAAGTAACAATCGACGATAACCCGGCTTCCCCTTGATCCCACGATAACCCACGAATCCTAAGAAAAAGAGACAGTGCAAACAGTTAACATTCTTCGGTTTTCCAGTACTCCCGCTTGACCCGTTCACTGTTTAACACCTCTTGGGTCTCGCCGGCGGCAATCATCACGCCCTCGACCATGACACCGATCTTTTCCACCAAGTCCTCGATTTTGGAGATTTTATGCTCGACGATGAGAATTGTCTTTTTGTGCACCTGTTGATGCAGAACTTTGAGGCACTCGTCAATCTCAACTTCACTTAATCCGGCAAATGGCTCATCCAGGAGTAACACTTCCGGGTCTGTCACCATTGACATCGCAATCTCTAAAACCCGTTTTTCACCCAGCGAAATCTGGCCGGTCATCCGGTCGGCCAATTTGGTGAGGTCAAAAGTCTCCAAACACTCATCGATCTTTTCCGAGACAATCTTGTCCATCCGCGAAAAGAAGATGTTACGCAGGGTTGTTTTGTTATAAGCCCGGTAGAAGGCCAAGCGCAGATTATCAAGCACCTTCAAATTGTCAAAGGTGGACGCCAACTGGAAGGTCCGCATAATCCCCAGATCAACACGGCGTTCAGGGCTGAGTCTGGTAATATCCTGGCCTTTGTAGTAGACCGCACCTTCTTCCGGAATATAATTACCGGTTAAAATGTTAAAAAAGGTTGTTTTTCCAGCCCCGTTCGCCCCGATTAAACCGGCAATCTCATTCTTTTTGAGGCCAAAGGTAACATTATTGACCGCAGTCATTCCGCCAAAACGTTTGGTGATCTTTTCGGCCTGTAAAATCATCTCCGAATTGCTGTTCATCTTCGCAACCCCTTTTTCCTCTCGCTTCGTATTTTAGGGCCTGCTCCGGAGAACTCCGGAGCAGGCTTCAGGTAACTAGGATTAGAACCCTAAATCCTCCAGCCGCGGATAAACTTCTTCGCCACCTTGCACCGAAACAACCTCAAAGTAGTCGAATTTACCCTTGGACTCGTTCGGGCCTTTTCCGCGAACGAGGAACCCGGCATAGTCATAGACGGCCTCATGGTCAATTCTCCACTTGGCAGGCCCTTTAACCGACATAAAGTCCCGTTTTTCGTCGATGGCCTTCCGGATCGCTGCCTGGTCAAAGCTGCCGGCTCTTTCCACCGCGTCAAACAGTTGCTGGACGGCAATGTAGGCGATCGTCGCATAAGCATCCGGCGGGGTACCCCATTTGTCCATGAACGCTTTACTATATTCAGTCGCCAGTTTCACCGTTTCTTGATCCTTGAAGCCGGTCATGTCATAATAGAAGAAGTGCATGCCGTAGATATTCTCTCGGGCAGCCGGCGGCAACCCTTCCGCCACAACGTTGGTGAGGAAGCTGTTGAAGATGATCATCTGCTTGTTCAGACCCATGTCGTAGCATTGTTTCAAGAGAGCAATGGCGTCGCCGCCAAACTGAGCGGAAATGAAGACATCAGGTTTCGCCGCCCGCACTTGTTCAAGAACGGTTGTAAAATCGCTGGTCCCTTGCGCGACTTCGGTCTGGCCGATAATCGTCCCGCCGTATTTCTTAGCAGCAGCTTCGAGACCGGCTCTGATGTCCCAACCCCAAGAGTCGGAACGGCCAAGGTAGAAGATTCTCTTCTTCCCGAGGTCTTTGATCGCAGCCGCACCGGCCATATAACCTACGGTCCACGGCGTGTAACCGGCTGCATAGGTGCAGTCACCCATCTTCCCTTTCTTGTAAGAATCCAACGGCGCAACGTTCACCGGGAAATAAGGATAGGGATCCTTAAGGCAAAGCTCGTTAATGGCCAACGAGATCGCAGCCCAGGTCTGTCCGACCACAGCGTGGGCGCCCTGGTCTTTCAGGTACCGGAACCTTCTAACCCCAGTATTGATGTTGGCTTCATCGTCCATATCTTCGTATTCAATTTTAACTTTGCCCCACGGCATATTCAGTCCGCCTGCGGCGTTCCTTTGCTCAA
>JAKOVI010000034.1 GCA_029782135.1 Bacillota bacterium | reverse complement strand
TCCGGAGTTGCCACGTCGCCGTATTTGGCTTTTGCCTCTTGCAGCCGTTTAATCTGGTTTTCCATTTCGGCGGCAAAGGCCGCAGGCAGTTTAATATGGCTGAAAGCCTGGGTCATCCGGTCCATCTTCTCAAGGTATTTGCTGATCCGGATGGAGAACTGTTGGTCGTAGGCTTCTTTCGTGTAATCTTGATTCAGCTGTTCTTTAAACAGGGCTTTTAAATCTTCATACTTGGGGATCCGGCCGATTGGCGTCTCGATCGCGTCGTAATCGCCGTTGACACGGCCTTCCGCCCAGAGGATCCAGACTTTCTTATCGAGTTTGCCGTTGAGGAATTTACCTTCCGCGTTCTTCAAGAAGTAGTTGGTGGCGAAGATGGTCGGCACCTCTTTGAGCCCTTTGACAAAGTTGATATGGTTCTCCAGGTAAGTGGCGAGCGGTACGGAGATGAAGTCTTTGTTGGCCATCGGGTCATGGGTCCGCACGCCTTCTTGTCCGATCGTCGCCGCAGTGGTCTCCGACTCGACGGTGGCGCCGAGGAAAACACCATGTTCCCAGGTTAAAGCTTCGGCAATCGGCACCGTGGTATAGGAGTCACGGCCACCGTAGACAATGGCTTTGACCGGCACGCCCATCGGGTCGTCGAGGTTGGGATCGACATTGTCCAGTTCGTTAAGGGCGATGGTGTAACGGGCGTTTTTATGCGCGTAAGGAATCTCTTTCCCGTTTTCGTCGGTCTTCCCTTTGTACCATTGACCGGAGAAGTTAATGCCTTCGGCAGGCGGCTCGATCCCCATGCCCAACCAGTAGGGGGTGCCGTCGTTAATCAGCACGTTGGAGAAGATAACCTCCCGCGGTGTGGTTAACGCTTCATAGATTAACGGATCGTCATTGGGGTTGACATCCTGGATAATGCCGAAAATTCCTTTCTCTACGTTGACCGCGCGGATTTGGCCGTCGATCTTGCGGAGGTAAGCGATATCATCCCCGACGATGGTTTGCCCGGGAAGCATCGCGGTACTGGTCTTCCCACAAGCGCTGGGGAAGGCGCCGGCGAAGTAAGTGGTCCGACCGGGTTTCCCGTGGACGCCCATCAGGAACATGTGCTCGGCCAGCCAGTCTTCACGCTGGGCTTTTTGGATGGCAAGGCGGAAAGCCAGTTTCTTCAGACCAACGCTGTTCCCGGCGTATTGGTTATTCACGGTGTAGACCCGGTTCTCTTCCAGGTCGATGTAGATGCGGCGTTTGTCGATATCGGCACAGACGTTGTTGACCAAACGGCCGGCGGAATGCAGGAAGAAGAAGAAATCGTCGGATCCATTCAGGCGTTTGAATTCTTCATAGCCGCTCCGGTAGAGGATCTTCTCACTGTGGACCACATAAGCGGAGTCCGTGATTTGCATCGCCCGCAGGGAGAAAGGAGAGTTGGTGGGGCCGAGGGAGAAGAAAGCGATCAGCATCTCCTTGCCTTCCATGATCCCGTCAAGAATCGAACGGATTTCCGGCAAACCTTCGTCTTTGAGAATGTAATTGATCTTTAAACCCCAATCGACTTCTTTCGAGAGTAAGTATTTGGTATGTGCCGGATCACGGCCTTGATCCTTCGGGCTGTCAAAATGGATGGTGTGGCCTTTTAACTTTAATGGTGCTTCCTCTTTGTTTTTGAGGGCCAATTCCCGTACATAATTGGTGTCTTCTTCGGAATCGGTGATCACGGTGACTTTCGCCGGACGGCAAAGTTTAATCGCTTCTTCCACATACTCCATTACTTTGGGATTGTTCAGAGCCTCCAGTTTTGCTCTATTTACGTTGTCCATCTGCAAATCCTCCTTACATTCTGAAATTTGTTTTTGATCAACCCTTAGGCAAGGAGAGTCCGGAAAAGCCGTTACCAAATATCCATCAGTAGCGTAAAAAACCGAATTCTCCCCATAATACTAATTAATTACACTTTAACACAAGCCCGGGTGAAAAAAAAAGAGTTCTTCTTAAACATTAAGTAAATATCTTGTATACCTGATCCATACACCGGCAAGATGAGGCTGTTTTGAAGTTAGCTTTCCCCGGCCCGGAATGCTCCATAATTGTTTTGGGCGATCCCGAAAAAATGGATCCCCGGTGTTCAGCTTTTGGCAAAAAAGCACTTTTCGCCAACTTGCAATCCTTCTGCGGCAGGAAGGCCAGGAAAAGGGCATAAAGGAGAAAATGATCAGCGGCGCCGGTCGTAAAATTCCTTGACCGCCGCTAAGATGGGTGTTATAATAAATAATGCGATTGTCGCAATGGGGGATCGTCTAACGGCAGGACGACGGGTTCTGGCCCCGTTAGTGAGGGTTCGAATCCTTCTCCCCCAGCCATCTGGTCCTATCGTCTAGAGGCCTAGGACACCGCCCTCTCACGGCGGAGACACGGGTTCGAATCCCGTTAGGACTACCAAAAATAAAGAGGCGGGACAGAAGCCTCTTTTTTTATTTTCCGGCAGAAGCGGGGAAGGCGGGGTTATTCAAGAGTTCGGTTAATTGTATTTAATAGCGAAAACTTTGCGATAAGAGGGGATACCCCCTCTTTTTTTGTGCCTTCTTTTAACAAAACCGATTATATAATGAATAAATTTTTTTTCTTATATTTGGCTTAAGTCTTCTAGTTAGAGGAGATGCATACCGGAAATGTTTTGCGTCTGCTGGAGGGTAAGGCCGGTTTTTTCGACAATTGTCAGGGGTTTAAAAAGTATATGAACATAAGGACGCCAGGATAGGAAGCAACATAGTATTTAACAGGGAAGACAACCCATTGGACATTGGAATAAATTCAAATCTGCTTTAAAGTGGGAGGAAATCCAATGTTGTACACCCTGATCAGAGAGGATTGGACGGAGGAAACCAGAGAGGGTACGGTTTCCCCTTATATTACCAACAATGAGGCGGCCTGCAGCCATTGCGGGGAGGCCAGGTTGTACGAGCCTGTGATTAAATTATTCGAGAAGGCGCGGAAGGCTTACGGCAAACCCATCAATATAAATTCTTTTTACCGTTGTCCCGAATACCAGGAAAAACTGCAAGGGAGTAACCCGAATGCGGCAAAGATCAGTCCCCATACTTACGGCGTGGCCATGGACTTGGCAATCCCATACGGGCTGACGGTGTTGCAATTAAAATCCTACTTCACCCAGGCGGCGAAGGAATTAGGGTTCCTTAAACCCAGGTTCGGCCATAAACAATACAAGGACGCCTTTTTACACGTCGACCTGGCCTTTATGGTTAAAGACAACCCCGTGCCCAGCGCCTGGAAGCCGGGAGTCGAATGGTGATGCAGGAAGGAGTTAATGTTTAGAGATTGTGATAGGAGGCGAACCAAAGAGATCGCCGAAGGAATGATGTTTCCGGTGTAAGAGCCAGACCATGAAAAGACCCCAAATAAAATTCGAAGAGGTTGTCTCGATCAGGTGGGTAAGGCGCACAACGGCGCTGGGCATCAAGGGATTTTCTAAAATCAATGCGATGTTTTGCGGCAGGCTTAAGTAAGCGCCGACCAACAGCGCCGTCCACCAAGGGCTAACCCTTGAGCCGCGGATTACAGGCGCCATACACAATATGTAGAGAAGAGCGCGGAGGATCTGCAAGGCAAACAACCGGGGATTGCGGATCGTATTAAGCGTATGTTCAAGGAAGGGAAGGGCCGGCCCGGGTTGTCCGTAAAAGGCGCGTAACACCGGATTCTGCCAGGCGATATAATAACCGGCAAGCCAGTACAGAATTAAATAAGCAGCGACCACGGTAATGAGCTTCCAAACCCATTGGCCAAGAGGCATCTTCATCATGACGGGGTTAGGGGTAAGGTCGACCGTTGCAGGTTTTTTACCCAGAATCCATACGGCAAGGGGAACAAAGAAGAAAGCCGGCGGAATACCCATCAAAAACAGGCGCGGAAGGGTTTGGGCGTCGATGGTTCTGGCCGTTAGAAAAAACCATGATTCAAGTTGAATCACAAAGGTTACTGCTCCATAGTAGGACAACGCTAAAATCAGCGCCAGTCTCCAACCTCCCCAACGAGAGGTCTTGATTAACGGGACGATGATCATCAGGTTAACCAGGGCGGTGATCAAAAGGCCGCTGGCGGGTGAGACTAGACCCGGTTCGCTGACGGCTGTTCCGGTTCCGGTCGTTCCGGAGACAGCTGGTTCCGGAACGGAAACAAACATCGAACCTATTACATAAAAGACGAGAAACAAGAGGTATAACAAAATAAGGCGGGGAATAAGTTTGAAGACCGGTCGCAGAGAACCCATTATATCTTCCTCCTTCTTTTAAAACCAAATGAATGGTTTACCCACAAGACCATTTATATTATTCCTGGCAATATATGGTTCGTGATCTTCTTTCGATCTCCTTTTGTATCGGCGTACCGGAAAGAAACCAATGATAAACCAGAGCATCGGCAGGCCTTTCTTTTTTTGGGGGTTAACTGTTAACTGACGGAAAAATTATATAAAGACAGCAGGAATCGGGCAAAAAGAAAGAAATTTAACCAATGGCAGGGCGGATTAATAACCGGAGGAAAAACGGATGAAAAGGACAGTTGTTTTATACCAAAGCAAGTACGGGGCGACCGAGAAGTATGCCAAATGGCTGGCGGAGGAATTGGGCGGCGATCTGATCAAGACGAAAAACGCCCGGATCGACCAGGTTGAAACCTACGATGTGATTATTCTGGGCGGGGGGATCTATGCCACCGGAATCCGGGGCATTTCTTTTCTAAAGAAACACTATCCCAGAATCAAAAATAAAACGCTGGTTGTGTTTGCGGTTGGCGCCTCCCCCTACACGGAAAAGGGAATGGCCGAACTGCGGGGACGTAACTTCAAGCGGGAATTGGCGGAGGTTCCCTGCTTTTACTGCCGGGGGGCTTGGAATGAGGCGAAGATGACATGGCTGGACCGGACTCTATGCCAGCTGTTAAAAAAAGCGGTGGCGAAAAAAGATCCGGCAACCTATGAACCATGGGAAGCCGCGCTCATGGAGGCTGCCGGCGAGTGCGACTGGACTTCCCGGGAAGCGCTCAACCCGGTTGTGGAGTTTGTAAGGAAATTGCGATAAAATAGACTTGAGAGCCGCTGTTCCGGCAAACACTTGCACATGGAAAATAACTTAAGCGTAAGCTGTAGTGCCGGATTGTTGGCCGGCGGCATTATAAAAGTAATTTGGGGAAGAGGTTATGATTTAAGGGATCTTTTAATTCCAGAAAAAAAGAGAGGTGAAAAAGATGGACGCTGACAGTAGTAATGGCACAGCGCGAGGCCGAAGCTTGAGAAAAGGGACGATTACTACGCCAGCGTCCACTTTTCTTCCTTAAAGCTTTAGCCTAACTGTGTCTTACTCCTTCGAGATGGGAAACGTATATCCAGTGAGTTCTTCGTACCAATAGTACCTACAGAAAGGAGAGAGACCAGTGATGGAAAATTATGTCAACATCCAAAAAACCGTTCTGACACTGATTGAAGAAAAAAACTTCCAGCGCTTGCGGGATCTTCTCACCACCATGCAACCGGCGGATATCGCCGCGCTCTTTGCCGAACTGTCGGAGAAAAATCTGCCTTTGGTTTTCCGGTTATTGCCGAAAGATTTGGCGGCGGAAACCTTTGTCGAAATGGACAGTGACCGGCAACACCTTTTAATCCAAGGCTTTTCCGACACCGAGCTCCAGGAAGTTATCAACGAGCTTTATGTCGACGATGTGGCCGCGCTGATCGAGGAGATGCCGGCCAATGTGGTTAAGCGGATTCTGCGCCAGGCCGATCCGGAAACCCGCCGGCAGATCAATGAGATCCTAAAGTACCCGGAAGATTCAGCCGGGAGCATCATGACCACGGAGTTTGTGAGCCTTCGCGCCCATATGACAGTGGCCGAGGCGCTCAAGCGGATCCGCCGGCAAGGGATTGACAGCGAGACCATTAATGTCTGTTATGTGACGGACGATGGAAGGCGCCTGATTGGGGTCGTTTCGATCCGGACAATTATTTTAGCCGAGGAGCAGGACCGGATTGAAGATATAATGAACCGCTATGTGGTGTCGGTGCGGACGACGGAAGACCAGGAGTCGGTGGTCAGGTTGTTTGCTAAGTACGATCTAACCGTCCTCCCGGTCGTCGATGGCGAGAACCGGCTGGTGGGGATTGTGACGATTGACGATGCCCTTGACGTGCTGCAGGAGGAGACCACCGAGGACTTTGAAAAAATGGCGGCGATTACCCCGACCGCCCGCCCGTATTTGAAAACCTCAGTTCTGGAGATCTGGAAAAGCCGGATCCCCTGGCTTCTGGTCTTAATGATCTCTGCCACTTTTACCGGCCTAATTATCAGCCACTTTGAAGATGCTTTGAAGGCTTATGTCTTATTAACGGCGTATATTCCCATGTTGATGGATACCGGGGGTAATTCGGGCAGCCAGGCCTCGATTACGGTCATCCGGGGTCTTTCCTTGCATGAGTTGGAGTTCCGCGATCTTTTCCGGGTTGTTTGGAAAGAGTTCCGGGTGGCGATTTTGGCAGGCTTTACCCTGGCGGTCTTTAACTTTGTTAAGTTAATGCTTCTTGATCGAGTAAGCCTTTTGGTTGCCTTGGTCGTCTGTTTCACTTTGATGCTCACGGTCTTTGTGGCAAAGTTGATCGGGTGTAGCTTCCCATTGATTGCGCAAAAGGCGGGTTTCGATCCGGTGGTAATGGCCAGCCCGTTCATTACGACGATTGTTGATGCCTTGTCGTTACTGATTTATTTCCAGATTGCCACGATACTGCTTGGCTTATAAGTGAGCAGGCGTTGCCTTAAATATTATGTTTGCTTTCTCCCAAGACGAGACGGCGTTGATACTGGAACTGCCGCCCATCCTCATCGCTGCCTGGCAAGTGGTGAGCGGGGCGGCAGTCTGATCAGTGTCAATAGTGTGGTGGCCGTTTGCGCTGCTTTGTACCGTGGAGCGAAGGGATAGGCATAACGAGAATGGGGAGTAGTGAACTTGAATCAACTATTGACACTGGTTATATCAGTTATCGTCTTAACCGGTTTGGTGCTTTTCAAAGTCAATCTTGGCTGGGCACTGATCCTTGCAGCCGGGGTTCTAATGATCGGCGCGGGGATTGGACCGGCTGATGTGCTCAACATTGCCAGGAGTACAGTTACAGACAGTTACTTTCTTGAGATCATCGGGATTGTACTTCTGATCAACTTATTGGAGGAGTTACTCAGGAAGGTCTCTTATTTTGAACAGGCCCTCCAGATTCTCCGGGAGAGCTTCAAAAACAGGGCGAAGATCATGGCGGTCTTTCCGGCGTTGTTTGGTTTGATCCCGGCCTACGGGGGAGCAAAAATATCCGCGCCCTTGGTCGATTTGGCCGGAAAGGACCTTAAGATTGATCCCGTGGAGAAGTCCCTTTTGAACTTCTGGTTCCGGCATATCTGGGAATTTGGCAGTCCTTTATTTCCCGGGGTGATTCTGGTCATCTATTTAGCCGGGGTTGCGATGGGGAAGTATATCCTGCTCATGATCCCGGCCACCCTCATCTTTATTGCGTTGGGTTATCTCTTTTACCTGCGCCCGGTCTTAATGAAGAACCGGGAAGCATCAGAGGGCGGTAAAACCGTGGATGGCGAAACCGGAGCGAAGACGGTTTCGGGGTTTAGCGCCGGGAGCACGCTGCGGGGATTGCTCAGGATCATCTGGCCGGTTCTGCTAATTATGCTGGTGGTGGTTGTTTTTGAGATCTCGATGCTCTGGCCGTTGTTGTTGACCAACCTGTTCTTACTCTACCGTACACGTAAGGATAAAGAATTTATCCTGAGCCTTTACAAAAAGATCTGGTCATTTCCATTGTTGTGGATGGTTTTCGGGGTGTTTATCTTTAAAACCACTTTTCTGTGGACCGGGACATCACAGGTAATCCCGGCCTTGCTGACCAAAGCCGGGATTCCCAGCATCGTCCTTATTATGCTCTTCCCCTTCCTGATCGGGCTCTTGACCGGAATGCCTTCCGCTTTTGTGGGCATTACCTATCCGCTCTTACTCCCTGTCTTCAACTCTGGGGGTTTGCTGCATCCGGGGGCGTTAATGCTGGCCTATGTCGCCGGGCACGTTGGGACCATGCTCTCGCCGCTCCACTTATGTTTAGTCCTAACGGTGGAGTATTTCCGGGTAGAGTTATTTCCGTTTTGGACCAGGCTTTTACCCCCGCTTATTATTGAGTTGTTGCTGATCTCAGGTTTGGCCGTGTTGTTTGGCCTCCCCGCCTGAGGGGCGAAGATGGTGCAAAGGAGTTTTTGCGGTGTTTATGTACGTATTCTCGATTGTTCTGATCGTCGCCTCCAATATTTTGTATAATATCAGTCAGAAATCCACACCGGAGAAGGCCAATCCGTTCTCCGCCTTGCTTGTAACCTATGTGCTGGCCGGGCTTATTTCGGTAGCGGCATTCTATCTTAGCAGACCAGAGAAGACGCTTCTCCAGTCTTTCCGGGAATTGAACTGGACAAGCCTGGCGCTGGCGGTGGCCATTGTCGGGCTGGAATTGGGTTATATCATGGCTTACCGGGCCGGCTGGAACATCAGCGTCGGCTCGTTGGTGGCCAATATCATTTTGGCGATTGCGCTGATCCCGGTCGGCATCATCTTTTATCATGAAGGCTTTGGCCTTGAAAAAATTCTGGGCGTCATCCTGTGTATCGCGGGCTTGATTTTAATCAACAAATAGAAAAAAGAGGCGGCCGGCAGGTTTCGAAGCAGCCGGAAGCATTTAGGAACAGGAAGGTTTGTTGGGAACCTCGCCGCTCGTTGGGTATAAACGTTTCTGTTGGCACTGTTCGCGGAGAAGCCTGTTGAGGATAACCCGGATCCGTTTCAGGGCCGGGGCGGGATGATGGATTAGATTCTCTACTTCCAGGGGATCGCGGGTTAGGTTATACATTTCATATTGGTCCGGGACAGGCAGGCCATTCGGAGGCGGATCAGGCTGGCAGCCGGGATTGAAGGGATAGATGGTTGGCCCGCGGTAAGGAAACTGGGCGCTGCGCCCCGGAATACTCTGAAATTGGGGGTTGGCAAAGTAACGGGAGTATTTCCAAAGTTCGGTTGCGCCGCCCCTCCCGGTCGGCAAGGTGGTAATGACAGTCTCAATGGAATTGGGTTGGAGGACGGCATGGTAGGGGATGCCAAAGGCGCTGACCTGGTTAAGCCCCTTCGTTACATTATCGTCGGTCATGAAGTAAAGCGGTTCCCCTGCCCCCTTAAAAACTCTCTTGCCCAGCAGGAGGGGGGTAAGATTGCGGCCGACCAAGGGGTGGACCTCGGTGTGATTTTTCCTTAATTCTGCTTGGAGCTTCCCGGGATCCAGTCCGGCGATCCCCAGTAAGGTGGGGAGGAGATCGACGTGGCTGGTCAACATCTCGGTGCCTGCCGGTTTCGGGAAGAGGACCGGGTTATGAATGATTAGCGGAACATGGATTGCTTCCTCGTAAGCCTGGTACCACTTTTGGAAGAGACCGCCGTGGGCGCCGAGCAGTTCGCCGTGGTCGGAGGTGAAGATGACGATCGTATTCTGGTAAAAGGCCGATTCCATCAGCGCGTTCAGAACCTTGACGATCTGGCGGTCAACCTCCAACTGCAGGCTGTAGTAGAGTTGCCGGTAAAATAACGTATCCTGCAGGGGCTGGAGGGCAAAAGGATAGACGTTGCGGTAACTAAACTGGGCGATGGGTTTGGTCACCAGGGACTCGGTGGCCGTCGGTGCCGGGGGAATCGCAGGCACCGAAGGGTCAACCTTAAAAGCAAAGAGCGGCGAACGGCGGGAAATATCGCCAAAGATGGCGATATCATGGGGATTCACGAACGAAGCGACAACAAGCCAGGGTTTAAACTCCTCCCGGGCTGTTGTCCGGTAGAGCCGGTCCAATTCCCGGATCAACTCGACCGTCTGCTCCGCATAGACAACATCCCTTCCGCTGACGCCGGTCGCCGCGGAAGAACCGGAATTTCGCGGGTTAGCCCCATGCGGCTCCGGTCCGACCCAACCCGCGAAGCCGAACTCGCCAAGGACGTTGGCCTTGATATAAATGCGCTCATTGGCGGGGAGAGGGAGCCCGTTATCCGGATCATAAGAGAGGAACGCATTCTGGGTTCCGGGGACAAGAATATCGGCGGCGGAGACATGCCATTTCCCTTTCCAGTAGGTTTGGTAACCGGCCGTCCGGAAATAATCCCCGATTGTCGGGACCGTACTGGGATTGAGCCAGAAGATATCGGGATCATAGGCTGTCTTGGCGGCGCCATCGGTTTGGGTAACCCCATGGAGGGACGGGTATTGTCCGGTATAAATCGTTGCGCGACTGGGGCAACAAGCGGTGCTCCCTGCATAGTGGTTTTTAAACTCAAAGCCGTGCTTTTTTAAGAGGTCTTGGGCATGGAGCTGTTCTTTGCGCCAGGCTCTTATAGCTTCGTCTTCATAAACCACGGGATAACGTTCTTGGTCGACCATAATCAGAAGAATGTTCGGTTTTGAGCCTAGGGGCGAACCGGCAGTCCGGTGTGGAGTGAACTGAGCGGTCATTCGGTTTTCACCTCCCCAATACTATATGCGGAGGGTGAAGAATCCGGGAGGATCCCAACGGGGTTAACCTTGCCATTTGTCAAATATTGTTATATAATATAAAAAATAAATATTTAATGATTTCAGAAAGAAGATTATTCTACAGAAAAAAATTTAAGCACTGAAAAGAAAAAATGATGAAAGGATGGGTATGAGTTGAAAAAGTTACCCCGGCTTTTATTATTTTTCGGATTAGTGCTCTGCCTACTCCTGGCTGGATGTGGGAAGAATAGCGGCGGCAGTAGTGGAACCACCATCCGCGGCCAGATCGTGATCAACGGGCAGCCGGCGAAGCCGGAACAAGTAAATCATAAAGTCTGGGCAAATGACAAATGGTATCTGGGTAACGTAATCTCAGAGAATGGTAAATTTGTACATGGGAATGGGTTATTGGACCACGAATATTGTCGACCTGGCTCCATTGTCACACTTTATTTTGAAGCAAACGAGGTTACTGCCGAAATGTAGCTAAAGAACTTGCCGCGCGGTTCCATTGTCACACTTTATTTTGAAGCAAACGAGGTTACCGGGGCTTTTCGCGAGACGTATGTTTATGAGTACGTAGTGAAAAAGGGCGATAATAACTTAGGCCAGATCGATTTGGGCTTGTATGGATTCGGTCTGACGAGTCCGGATGATGATGTTGAGATTGGGCAGGACAACTGGCCTCTCGAGTTTAAATGGACTGTCTATGGTCGGGCAGGGGTAAAACCGACTTACCGTCTAAATCTAAATATACCTGTTTTGTTTACTTTCGTTCCAATCGAAAAAATAACAGAGGGAACTTCGGTTTTTATAAACGGTAATGAGAAGCTTACCCTTTTGGGCCTCGAATTCCGCTTGAATCAGGTTCAAAATTGGACGGTCTGTGTTGAGTATCCGGCGGGGGATCATACGATCCGGCATTACTCGGAAAGTAGAAAGATTAAGCTTAATCCACCGCCTACTCCGGAGGAATAAAAACCGGAACCGGGTCTAAGCCCGGGTCTGGTTTTTTAGTTTGGTTGGGAAGGTTGTTATGACAAACCCAGGTAAGGTGTTATGACAAAACTGTATCTTAAAAAACCATCAATAATTGGTAACAATAATATTGACAATTGTGATCGGGATAGTGTACCATATTGGTGAGAACAGGATCGGGCACCAAATAATTGTTATAACTTATCCTACCCCGTACATAATTTTTTTGTGGACGTTTTTGCAATCGTTCTCAGAAACCCTTTGTCCAGTTTCGTAAAGTTGAATTGAGGAAGAATTATTTTTTAAGAAACATTGCAATCGATTGCAAACCATCAAAATCAAAAGGATAAACTTTTGTGCAGCAAAATGGTTCAGGAGGGAGCACTCTGGGCGCTCAATGAAATCAACGCTGCCGGTGGAATCAACGGCCGCAAGCTTAGAATGATTACATACGATACGAAAGCAGACGTCCAGGAAGCGATTAATGCGTTTACCAGAATGTGCACCCGGGATCGGGTCGCAGCCATTATTGGTCCGCCGGTTGCCAACATTGGAATTGCCATTGCCCCAATCTCTGAAAACTACGATGTTCCGGTTCTTGGCTTTGCGATCGATGACCGCGTGACGATGAAAGATAATGGCCAGCCCTATAAGAACATGTTTTTGTTCCAGCCTTCGGCCAGACAACAGGGTGAAATTATGGCCAACTTTGCGGTCAGAGAAAGAGGCTTAAAGCGGTTTGGGATTATCTATAACCAAGCAAACGCCTATTCCGTATCCTTGCTTGAGCCGTTTAAGAACGCTGCCCGCGCGGCCGGTGCGCAGATCGTAATTGAGGTTCCGTATCAGCCGACAGATCGGGATTTCAAAACGATGCTCAACAAAATCGTCTCCGCGAAAGTTGATGCGATCTACGCCCCCAACTATACCCAAGAGCTGATCTTAATTGTGCAGCAAGCCCGGGCTATTGGTTTTGACGGCCAGTTAGTTTGCGGCTTGGATGCTTGTCCTCCGTTCCCGGCACTCTGCGGCCCCGAATCGAACGGCGTGATTTACATCAACAATATCACCGAAACCGAGCCGCAAATCCAGGGGATTATCCGGGATTACAAGGCAAAGACCGGTAATGATGCGACCAACAAATTCTTCCTCGGTTACGACGTGATGAAGATTATCGCCAAAGTCATCGGTGAAGTTGGTGATAACCCGGTCGCCATCAGAAATGCTGTTGAGAATTTGAAGGGTTATCAAGGGTTGACAGGGAATATTACCATTGATCCCAAGACCCACCAAACAAAGGGTCTGGAAATGGTGATGCATGAAATTGAAAATCAAGCTCCCAAGATGCTGAAACGTTATGCTGTTCCCGAATAATGACTGATTCAAACCTTTGACGAAGGATCAATCCCCCCTGCTTTGGCAGGGGGGATTGGTAACAAAGGAGGAAAACAATGTCACTCCAGATTTTGATCAATGGATTTGCTTTAGGTTCCGTCTATGCGCTCATTGCAACCGGATTCTCGCTGATCTTTAATATTTTAAAGTTTTCGAACTTTTCCCATGGAGCCCTTATGACCTTAAGCGCCTTTATCGGTTATTTTGTTTCCGTGCGGACCGGTTGGTCGCTGGTCCCGATTGTCTTAATCTCAATGTTAGCCGGCGGAATAATTGCCCTGATCGGTGAGTTTGTCGCTTTTCGCAAAATTACGCTCCGTAAGACATCACCGATCTATTTTTTTGTCTCATCGATTACGCTGGGT
>JAKOVI010000007.1 GCA_029782135.1 Bacillota bacterium | reverse complement strand
AATAAACAATGTCTGTGCTAACAAGGAGGCGATTACAATGAAAATTGCTTTTTCCACCCTAGGTTGTCCGGATTTCAGTTGGAACGAGATCTATTCGATGGCCAAGGACTTAGGCTTTGACGGGATTGAAATCCGGGGGTTGGGGGAGGAGATCTTTGCCGTCAAGGCGCCGCCGTTTACGGACAGCCAATTGCCGGAGACCATGCGCAAGCTGTCACAACTGCACCTGGAGATTCCCTGCCTTTCTTCCGGATGTTGTTTGAAATACGCGGAGAAAGCGGAAGCGAATCACCGGGAGGTTATCGAGTATATCACCCTTGCTGCAAAGCTGGGAACGCCTTATGTCCGGGTGTTGGCCGACCAGAAGCCGCATCCGGAGGGCGAGGTGGATGACGAGGTGGTCCTGGCGGCGTTACGCCGTTTAGTCCCGGAAGCGGAGGCCAAGGGCGTGACCCTTTTGGTCGAGACGAACGGGGTTTACGCCGACACCAACCGCCTGCGCAGGCTCCTTGATGAGGTGGGGAGCGATGCGGTTGCCGCCCTCTGGGATCTGCACCATCCTTACCGGTTTGCCGGGGAAAAACCCGAGACGACCGTGCAGAATCTGGGCGCTTATATTAAATACGTGCACATCAAGGATTCCGTCGTAGAAAACGGCGTGGTCAAGTATAAAATGCTGGGCGAAGGCGATCTCCCGCTCGACGATATGATGTTGGCCTTGCGCTCGGTTAATTATGAAGGGTATATCTCGCTGGAATGGGTAAAACGGTGGGCCGGCGAGCTGAGCGATGCCGGTGTGGTCTTCCCCCACTATATTAACTATATGGGACGCTACTTGGAAAAGCATGCCACCCGGGGCCGCCTTTTTGACAACAAGACGAAAACCGGGAAGTATATCTGGGAGAAGGATATCCTGCTTGATCTGACCTTTCCGCAAGTGCTTGACCGGGTGGTGGAGGAGTTCCCCAACCAGTATGCTTTCCGTTATACGACGCATGATTATACCCGTACCTATACCGAGTTCCGGGATGATGTCGATACTTTTGCCCGGGCGTTGATTGCGTTGGGGGTGAAACCCGGCGACCATGTGGCAATCTGGGCGACGAACGTTCCCCAGTGGTTCATCACTTTCTGGGCGACCGTGAAGATCGGTGCGGTGCTGGTGACGGTGAACACCGCCTACAAGATTCATGAAGTGGAATATCTGCTCCGGCAGTCGGATACCCATACCCTGGTCATGTGCGACGGGTATAAGGACGCCAACTATGTGGCGATTATGAAGGAGATCTGCCCGGAACTGGAAAACACCGAGCCGGGGCGGCCGCTGCGGGCGAAGCGTCTCCCATTTTTGCGCAATATCATTACGGTCGAGTCCAAGCAGAAAGGCTGTTTGAGCTGGGAGGAAGCTTTGGCGTATGCGGACCGGGTACCGGTGGAGGAGGTTTACCGGCGGGCGGCGGCGATCAGCAAACATGATGTCTGTAATATGCAGTACACCTCGGGGACGACCGGTTTCCCCAAGGGGGTAATGCTGACCCATTACAATGTGGTGAACAACGGGAAATGCATCGGCGACTGTATGGATCTCTCCACAGCCGACCGGATGCTGATCCAGGTGCCAATGTTCCATTGCTTCGGCATGGTGCTGGCAATGACCGCTTCGATGACGCACGGCGCCACGATGGTTCCGATCCCGTATTTTTCGCCCAAGACGTCGTTGGCTGCCATTAATCAGGAGAAGATCACCGTTTGTCACGGGGTGCCGACGATGTTCATCGCGATGCTCGGGCATGAGGATTTTGCCAAGACCGACTTTTCGCAGATGCGCACCGGGATCATGGCGGGGAGTCCCTGCCCGGTGAAGGTGATGCAGGATGTCGTGGATAAGATGAACATGAAGGAGATTACGATCGTCTACGGGTTGACGGAAGCTTCGCCGGGTTGTACCCAGAGCCGGGTGGATGATCCGCTTGAATTGCGGGTGAAGACGGTGGGGCGCGCCCTGCCCGGTGTGGAATGTAAAATTGTTGATCCGCGGACCGGCGAGGACCTTCCCGACGGGGTTGACGGGGAGTTTGTCGTTCGCGGGTACAATGTGATGAAGGGTTACTACAAAATGCCGGAGGCCACCAAAGCGGTGATCGATGAGGACGGCTGGCTGCATACGGGGGATCTGGCGCGGCGGAACGCCAACGGCTATTTCCAAATTACCGGGCGGATTAAAGATATGATTATCCGCGGCGGGGAGAATATCTATCCCAAAGAGATCGAGGATTTTATCTATACCCATCCCAAGGTCAAGGATGTACAAGTGATTGGGGTGCCCGACGCGCAATACGGCGAGGAGATTATGGCCTGCGTGATCTTAAAAGAGGGCGAAACAATGAGCGCCGAGGAGTTACAGGAGTATGTACGTTCGCATATGGCGAAGCATAAAACCCCGCGCTATGTTGAGTTTGTGAAAGAATTTCCGATGAATGCCGCCGGGAAGATTCTTAAGTACAAGATGCGGGAGCAGGCGGCGGAGAAGCTCGGCCTTCACAAAGAAAATCCGGCCTAAGAGGCCGGATTTTCTTGGGCGGCGCTGCCCTCCAGGTACTGGTAATGCTTAAGGGCGCCGTAGAACCAGAGGAATTGGATGGGGAAGCGGAAGAGTTCGTTCCACCGGACGTTGACGATCAAGCCCGCCTGGGAAAAGAAAAACCCGATGCCGACCCCGGCGCCGGCAAAAAACGCGATATAAAAAAGGTTATAATACCATTCCTTGCGGTTGGGGTAGAAGTAAATGAATAAGATGATCGCCTGGGACCAGGCCAGGGGAATCCAAAGCGGCACCCCAAAAAGATTAAAGGGTTCAAGCTTGATATAGTGAAACAAGTTTAACCGGCGCATCAGGAAAATAATGATGGAGTCAACCGTCGAGCCCCACAGGAGGCTAAACCAGAAGAGTTTCTTGATCTCTGCCCTGGGGACAAAGGCGAGCACCAGGAAAAAGAGGAAAAAGGCAAAGAGCGGATAGTAGATTTGGCTGTCGAGCACGTTCATCGGTAGTCTCCCCTTGCAGATTACGCCGTTTAACCGCTCTTAGCTTATGTCGGAGTATGAAGTTTATTCAGTGGAGTCAAAGCTCAGTTGCCGTTGCTGTTTTAGCTTGTGCAAGGATTGATTGAAGGATTCGGGATCGTCCAGTCCAATCACTAAAAATTGACCACGGAAGACCACTCGCTGGTCGGCCTTGGTCTGAATTTTAACCCAGCTTTTTTTCCCGTCTTTCCGTTCCACCCGCGCCCGGGCGATTAGCGTCTCACCGGGAAAGACCGGGGAGACAAAATCCACCTTTGCGGAAGCGGTGATCGCGTCGGGGGCTTCCGCGGTCGCGACGGCCAGGGAATTGGCCTGGGCAAAGATGAAGTGTCCCCGTACGATGTTATAACGGGATAATTTCATACTTTCATCCGTAACTAACCGGGAGATGGCTTCGCTTCCGGGTTCGGAGAAAAGCAGTTCACCGACGACTTCCTGGGAAGCCGGGTTCGGACTGTTGAGCGCCTGGGAGGCAAGGCGCAGCGCCCTTTCCTTTAATTCCGGCAAACCCAAAGCCAACCGGTCGAGACGGATCGTTTGGACACTGACTTCTAATTTGTTGGCCAGTTCTTCGTCAGTGAGCAGCGGGTTCCCTTCCAGCAGGCTTAAGAGAAGCTCATGCCGGTTTTTCTTAAGCATACGTTTTTTCATTTTAAAACCTCATTATACCTAATACTAATAGCCGTTTTCAATTATAATACAAAATTGTTATTCTGGCTAGGGAAAACCGGGCAAAGCCGGAATCATAGTTTTTAATTAAACTAATTTGAAGGAATGGGTCGAAAAGAAGCGAATAAATATGACTTATATATTTTGATTCCGGGTGTGAGTCTTGTTGCTTGGCGGGTGGTAAAGAACGAGTTAGACTTTGGTTTTATTAAAACGGTGTTTGCAACCCGCCAACTGCCAGCCACGTAGCTGGTAAGTTGTTGAGGAGTGCGGAAGAAAAAATATGTAACATTGTTTTAAAAATATGCAATGCAGATTCAACCGGAAGACGCAAACAGAAGAGTAATTATAATTTAAGGAGGAAAGCGAATGAGTGGAGAAAAGATCCAGTTTATCGTCGCCATGACCTTATACATGTCGGCGGTGATTATCATCGGTTTGTATTATGCCAAGCGGGCGAGTGAGACGAGCAGTAACTTTCTCATTGGCGGGCGGGCAATCGGCCCCTGGGTCACCGCGATGGCGGCGGAAGCCTCCGATATGAGCGGCTGGCTGCTGATGGGATTACCGGGAGTGGCTTATTGGTTCGGGCTGAGTGATGCAATCTGGACAGCGATCGGCCTGTTAATCGGGACTTATCTGAATTGGTTGTTTGTCGCGAAAAGGCTCCGCGGGTATTCGGTGGTGGCCGACGATGCGATCACAATTCCCGACTTTTTCAGCAACCGGTTCCATGAAAAAAACAAAGTGATCATGGTGATTGCTTCCCTGTTCATCCTGGTCTTTTTCACGGTTTACGCCTCCAGCTGCTTTGTGGCAGTCGGGAAGCTCTTTTCCACCTTGTTCGGGACTAATTATCAGCTCATGATGATTATCGGGGCTCTATTTGTGGTTAGCTATACTTTTGTTGGCGGGTTTTTAGCGGAAAGCGCTTCTGATTTTATGCAGGGGATAATAATGTTTTTCTCCCTGCTTGTGGTGATGGTTGCCGGCGTTTCCTATGCCGGTGGTATGTCCGGGGTGCTCAGTAATGTCAGGGCGTTCCCCGGGTTCCTGGAGTTCTTTGGGATTGCCCAGCCGGTCATGGCGAATGGAGAGCAAGTTGTGCAGGCGGGTAGGCCTTTATTTGGTCCGGCTGCGAAGTACGGTTTTCTGACCGTCGTCTCCACGCTCTCCTGGGGACTGGGTTATTTTGGAATGCCGCAGGTCTTGCTGAAGTTCATGGCGATCCGCAAGACGAATGAACTTGCTTTCTCCCGTCGAATTGCGACCACTTGGTGTGCAATCTCGCTGGGGGCGGCGGTGTTGATTGGGATGATCGGACGGGCCATTTATCCGACAGCCTTTCTGACTCAAAGTGCGGCGGAGAAGGTGTTTATCCTGCTTTCAACCAACTTCTTCCCCCCGTTTATTGCCGGGATTGTAATGGCAGGGATCCTGGCGGCGACGATTAGTTCCTCCGATTCCTATCTCTTGATTGCCGCTTCGGCGTTTTCAAAGAGTATCTACCAGAGGATAGTGCGAAAAGAAGCTTCGGACCGGGCGGTCTTATACGCGACCAGGATCACCTTGCTCGTGATCGCAGCGCTTGCGATGATCATTGCGCTAGACGAAAACAGTGTGATCTTTACGGTGGTCTCCTTTGCCTGGGCCGGTTTCGGCGCTACCTTCGGGCCGATTATGCTGTTTTCGCTGTTCTGGAAACGGGTGACCAGATCCGGGGCGATTGCCGGGATGATTACCGGTGGGGGAATGGTCTTCATTTGGAAGCTGCTCCTGAAACCCCTTGGCGGCGTGTTTGGAATTTACGAACTGCTCCCGGCCTTTCTCCTCTCGTGTCTGGCGATTGTGATCGTTTCGCTCCTCTCGCCGGAGCCGTCTGCGGCGATTCAGGAGGAATTTGAAAAGGCCAAGGTCTTCGAGTGTTAGTGATTTTAAAAACCGGAAAGAAATCAACCCTGTCCGTCTCATCGGGCAGGGTTGTTTGATTATTGGCGACATAGCGAAGGTTATTGACATATGCCCAAAACAATTGTAGAATAAATATGAGCATATGCCAATAAAGCCGAGGCAACAATTACTCTTCACGGGAGGGGGTGTTGGTTTTGTCAAGCGGTAATCGGACCGGACCGCTGGGGATAGGACCGCGGACCGGGCGTGGAATGGGGTTTTGTGCCGGTTTTGCTTTACCTGCCTTAATTAACCCGGGCTGCGGAACAAGCTATGGCCGGAGATTCGGACTTGGCCGGGGTTTTTGCAGAATGTTTCCTCTGATGCTAGCACCGGCAGGCCTTCCAGTCTACGGCGGCAACATGACGGGAAGGGCAGAAAAAGACTATTTAACCAAACAGGCGGAAGTACTGGAACAGCAATTGCAACGGGTTAAAGAACGTTTACAGGAGTTGGATGAAGAGCCGGAAGCATAGAACTTTAGTTAAAAAGGAGGTAGGACTGCATTTCTACCTCCTTTTTCTACAAAAGCAATGACTGTAAAAAGAGATTAAGTATGGTAAAATGAGAGGCAAGGCCTTTAGCAATTCATAATTGATTTTGCTTATAATTGTTGATAATTGTCTTAAGTAAGCGAACGGGGTGAAAGGGGTAGAAAAAGTCGTGGTCAGACCGCGGAAATTACGAAAAGTAGGCTTTATTCCCCGGATCCAATATTTTGTTCCTTGGGGGATCGATCCAGGTGAGCGGCAGAATATCTTGCGGATTGAAGAATTGGAGGCGCTCCGTTTGAAAGACCTTGAAGGATTGGAGCAGGAAAGTTGTGCCGCGCAGATGGAGATTTCCCGGCAGACTTTTCAACGCATCCTAAGTGAAGCCAGAAAAAAGGTCGCCGACAGTTTGATTCATGGGAAAGCCATCCGGATTGAAGGCGGAGATTACACTCGAAATATCTGCCCTGTTCAATGCCTTGATTGTGGAAAACAGTGGCGTGAAGGTTACGAAAACTTCGAGCAGATCATTCAAAGTGGAATTAATTGTCCGGTGTGTAATTCGAGCAGGATTGTCTGTACCCGTCAGGAGAAAAAAGGGTTCTGCCGGCGGCATTGCCGGCGCCATGGGCGGGAGGATTGACCTATAACATTTTGCCATTTTGTGTTGGAGGTATAAGCTATGGAAGTATTTCTGGAGTGTTTACCCTGTACGTTGCGGCAAGCGATCGAAGCATCCCGCATGGCAACCGGCGACCGGGCTCTACAGCAGGCGATTATGGAAGAGGTAGTCCGGCTGTTGGCTGCTTTCCCGCAATATAAGTCTTCCCCGGAGTTGGGCCGGGTTGTGCACCAACTGGTGAAGGAACGGACCGGCGCGGCTGACCCTTACAAACGGATTAAAATGGAGAGTATCGCCAAAGCGCTCCAACTTTATCCGGTGCTGAAAGAATTTCTAGCCGGGCAACAGGACCAACTTTACTGGGCGCTGAAGATTGCGGTGACCGGGAATAGTATCGATGCGGCGGTCAGTACTAAAATCGAGATTAAAGAGCAGATTGAAGCAGAATTAACAAAGGAGTTGGCCCTTTGCGACCTGGAGTCTTTTGCCGAGGAACTGCGGCAGGCCAAGCGGCTTCTGCTCATTGGCGATAACGCCGGGGAGACGGTCTTCGACCGGATTCTACTGGAAAAGCTCGCTGCCGACGGGTTGGAGCTGATTTATGCGGTCCGCAGCGAGCCGGTGATTAATGATGCCACGTTGGAGGATGCGTATGCCTCCGGATTGGCGGAGGTGGCGCGGATTGTGTCGACCGGTTGTAACGTGCCGGGATTGCTCCTGGAGGAGTGTACCCCGGAATTCCAGGAAATCTTTAGGACGGTTGATCTGATTATCAGTAAAGGGCAGGGGAACTATGAAACCCTGGGTGACCTGGAACGTGGGATCTATTTCCTCTTAAAAGCCAAGTGTGCCCCGATTGCCACCCTCCTGGGTGTCAAGGTGAATGATTACGTCTTTTTCCGGAGGTAATCGGTTTTATAAAACTTCCTGCTCCCAAAGGAATAAAGATGATGGGGGAAAAACCGGCGGTGAAACAAATGGCTTTCGAGCTTTTGATTTTGATATTTAAAAATTACCGGAACTCAAGAGACTCCACAAAGTGGTTTTGAAAATCGCGGTCCGTGGATAACTCGAGATATGTAGTCTTTGCCCGGATCTCTCGTGCCTTTTGCAGGTAATCCCGGGAGAGAAGAACCATTTTTGCCCCGGCGCCGGCCCCGTTCCCAACCGGAACCACCCGATCCGCCAGTTCCTCCGGGAGCAGACCGATCCGCACAGCTTCATGATGGTCGATGTAATTCCCAAAACCCCCGGCTAAATACAAGGTTTTAACTTCAGAGGCCGTCATGCCCATCTCCTTCAATAAAATACGGATCCCGGCGGCGATGGCGGCCTTGGCCAATTGCGTCTCCCGGATATCCTGTTGGGTAAAGAAAATATCTTTAACCGCACCTTCAGCCTGGGCAGCGACGAGGAGCGCCGGTTTGCCGTCAACGGTGCGGAGGCGCGCTCTGAGCGGGGCAGGATAATCATCACCCAGTTCGTCCGGAGTTTTCAGGCGGCCGGAGGGCTCCATTAAGCCGGCATTTAAAAGCTGCGCCGTGAGGGAGACGACGGCCGAACCGCAGAGACCCCTGGCCGGTTCTCCACCGATCGTTGTGTAGGTAAGGTCTTCTTCGATCCGCACCCGGTTGATGGCGCCGGGGAGCCCCGCCATTCCATAGCGGATCTTCGCCCCTTCAAAGGCCGGACCGGCGGCGGCGGCGCAGGTTAAAATCCGCTCCCGGTTACCGAGGGCAATCTCCCCGTTCGTGCCGATATCGAGTAGAAGGCTGGTCTCCGCCTGGTCCGCCAGGTGACAGGCGAGGATGGCGGCCACGGTATCGGCGCCGACATAGCCGGAGATCATCGGGAGAAAGATGACTTTACCTTGGGGATTAATCTCCAGGCCGAGATCTGATGCGCGGCAGGTAAAATCCCGGGCTACGACCGGAATAAAGGGCGAGACGGCAATATTTTTAACCTCCAGACCGGCCAAAAGATGGAGCATAATCGTGTTGCCGGCGACCACCAACTGATAGATGTTCGAAGCCACGGCCGGATCATTCCGGCTGAAGTAGGCAATCATCTTGTTGATCTCCGCTCTGACCAGTTGGGCCAGTTCGGCAAGGCCCTGCTCGTGTTCGAGCGTATAATCGATCCGGGAGATCACATCCGCACCGTAGCGTTGTTGCGGATTCAAAGCGGCATAGGTATCAAGCTGCCGCCCGGTGGTCAAATCAAGGAGATAACCGGCAAGCGTGGTGGTACCGAGGTCGAGGGCGACCCCGTAAAGCGGTTTGACGGCGGTATTTTCCGTCCCGGCTTCGAGCGCCAGCACTTCCTCCCCGGCAAGGACTACGGCGAGCGAAAAACCGCCGTCCCGCAGGGTAGCAGGGAGGGCGTAAAAAAGCTCCGGTCTGATCGAGCCGGGGAGCCCCAATGCTTGCTCTACCCGCTCAACATCGGCGGTCTGGTCGCCAATGGTTGGTGGGGAAAGTTGGACCACTTGCCTGGTGATCAGCGGGTTGAGGGGAACCTGGTGATCGCCTGCGGTCATAATTTGGGCAGTCCCTGCTTCGGCTGCCGGCAACTCGATCGTTAAATCTTCCAAGACCGGTACGCGGCAGGCTAACCTGTACCCCGCTTTTCTCTCTTCAGCAGACAAGAAAGGGCTTTCGCTTTCCAAAGCGGCAGCCAGGGTCCGGGGTCCGTGGTTGATCCTGACTTTGCATTTTCCGCAAAGGCCTTTGCCCCCGCAGGGGGAGGGCACCAACAAATTGTGTTCACGCAAAATGCCGAATAAATTCTGGCCGGCCGGAGCTGTTATGGTTCGCGGTGGGCGGTCAGGTTGTTGAATGGTAATGGTGAAGTCCGTCATGGTTTTCCCTCGCTTTCTTCCTCCACTGCTTTCACCCCGATGATCTCCTCCCAGTCATAGAGGCCGACTGTTTCCTGGCCCGGTTCGACAATCAGGAACTCCTCCGGCGGCCAATCGCCATATAGCAACATCCGTAACAACCTGGTATTCCCGGCTAGTTCCTGGTATTCCCGCTGTTCCGCGCAGGCTTGACGGCGGCACTTTTCCGCATAGCCGAGGTGCTTGGTCTCCGGGATTTCAATAAAGACAACCTTTTCTCCTGGCCGCAGGTAGGAGGCATGGATGGTCTCCCAGAGGTATTGAGCATTCTCTTCCCCGTAACGCTGCAGATAATCCTCGTAGGTGGGTCCGGACGGCACTGTGCCGGAGCGGAGATAGGAAGCCCCGCGTTCGCAGTAGCCGGTCGAACTATAGGCCAAGCTCGGGTTCGCGGCAAAATGTTCTTTAAATTTTTCTTTGGACCCCAGGAAGAGCGTGGCGCAGTCGTGCGCCCGGGGGATGACCAGTCTGGTCGTGCGGGCCCGCAGGCCGACGGTGGCATTCCCGCACAGCCCGAAAGCGAGGAGAATCGCATCGTAGTTCTTCCCGCTTTGGGCGGCTTGATCGATCTTGGCCTGCAGGATGGTGCGGAGACGGTCGCTCTGCTCATGGGCGGCTTTATCCGTGAATTCCGGGTCGATCACATGCGGAGTGGTGGCAATCAGGGCACAGATCTCCCGGGTGAGAACTTCACAAGCAATCAGTTTCAAATGCATCAGCCAACCGATCCTTTCATTTAACCACAATAGTATCTTTTTTAAGTAATATTATCATACTTTTTCTTTCTATGATATAGCTACCGCTCGTCACTCCAGCCGTGCGTGCTGCTCTGGCGGTCTGCCTTACAATTAAGTGAAGGTCATGATCAAACCTTTTTGTGCGGAAGTTTGTTGCAAAGCCGATAATTCAGGCAGCAGGCAGGAGAACAAAAAGTTCTACAGAAATAAAATTTAGGAAAAGGTTTATGCCTTTAGAGTCTTTCCCTTTAAACCGAATAGGATCTTAAAACACACATAAAACAATCGCTACATAGGAGTGAGCTTCTTGTCT
>JAKOVI010000045.1 GCA_029782135.1 Bacillota bacterium | reverse complement strand
TTCAAAAACTATGTAAATCCTACCAAAATGTATAGACTAATTATAATTTGGCGCTATGGCTTTGTCAACAAGATTAGTTACAATTCGTATACATTTTGTATGAGAGATAAACAATCTCCCGTATGTTCTCCAGATCTTGACATCGGACAAGCATAAGCATAATATGGAAATATATATAATATTAATAAAACATTGTCTTTGAGGTAAAAAGTTTTGAAAAAGGGCTGGGTGTTAACTGTTGTAGTACTGTTGAGTTTCGTGTTGTTCCTGGCCGGGTGCGGGAAAACCAAAAAATCAAATAATATTGTTCTTGATAAAATTGTCATTACTCCCCAATATACGGCCAGTTTACCTGGTGATCCACTTACTTTAACAACACAAGTTTATCGACCGCCGGTTGATACGCTGAGCCAAATCTATGCGCAAGCTTATTTTCTGTCGGCAGCGGACCTGGAAGGAATATACGCCTGCGATCCCGACATTGTCGTTACCCGGACGGCGGAGGGGATTAACTTTACCAGTCTGGTCAAATATGATGTCCCGAGTAATCAAAGAAACCGTTTTGTGAAACTAGCTTACAAAAATAACGCCGGCATAATTGATTTAACCGCCCTTCAAGTGGGGAAAATTGGCATCGATGTTTTGGCTGATATTGATTTAAGCAATACCACCAACGGAATATGGGCAAAATTATTACGTGGGACGACAGTGGTCAGTGACTCCAATGCCCAGGTCAGAGGGGATATCCCTGAACCTAAAGCTTTATCGGACCTGATCTTTCATACTACGATCAACGAATCCAAAGATCAAGTTTATATTGAACTGACCATTCCCTGGCAAGGAAGTATCACAGTAAAAGGGATTTATCTTTATTTCCAGGAATTCGGAGTTACCGGTTTTTCCGACATGGATAAGAAGATCACTGGCGGTACAGGCGATTCTACCGAGAATACATACACCGTGACCAATGCCCAAGAATTTTATCAGGCGTTAACCAGTGTGAAAGCCGCCAATAACGCACCGTCAATCATCCATGTAAACGGAAAGATTTCATATGATGAATACCAAACTGTCTCCGGATCCACGCGGAGAGATATTGATATTAATGTAAAGAACCTTTCTATCATCGGCGTCGGCACCAATGGCGAATTCGACGGGATCGGCTTGAAAGTCAGCGGTCAAAACATTATCATTCAAAACTTAACAATCCATCATGTCCTCGGCGCCGACGGCATCCAGATTAATAACGCCAAGTATGTCAAGGTCGACCATTGCACTTTATATAATGATCCCATTATCGAAAACCCATCAGAGGAATTAAAAGATAAATATGATGAGCTAATCAGCCTGAAGAACCAGACCGAATACGTGATCCTCTCCTGGAATGAACTCTATGACAGCTACAAAACGATCCTGGTCGGCAGTAATGATGACGAGGACGCGCTGCCCGACCGGAAACTGATTATGCACCACAACTATATCCATGATTGCGGCTCCCGCCTCCCGCTCTACCGTGGCGGTCATGGCCATATCTATAATAACTATTACCTCAATAACGATAGTGCTATCAACTGCCGCACCGGTTCAAAGCTCCTGATCGAACATAATTATTTCGAAAACTGCAAACATGCTATTGGTTATTGGTTTGATACAGGAAATAATCCGAGCGGCAAGTGGCAAGTAAAGAACAATAAATTCGTTAATTGCCAATCAGATACTCCAGAATATTCAACCTGCGAGATCAATTTTGGTTCAGACTACAATTACGACCTTGATGATGTTGACGATGTACCCGGCATCGTTGTAGCCGGCGCCGGTGTTGGCAAGATTCAAGAATAATAATTATCCCTACGAAAAACCGCCCTGTTTTAATGGGCGGTTCTTTATTGTCTCGGAATTAGACCAGACTCCCATCGCTACCTTGCGCGTTTTCAGTCCTTAAAGTTTTCCGTTCCGCCTTTCTTGTGCAAGTTTGCGGCCTCTTTGAGGTACCTTTTTCCCAAACAAAAAAGCGGTTTTAGTTACGCTAAAACCGCTTTTTGTTCGCCTGTTCTCAACTTTGCTCAAAAGTCTTACCGTCTACGCCTTACTTCCGGGTTTCTCCTTCTTTTCCTCCAACTGCAGTGACAAGGCCTGCTCCGGCGCTCCAGTCCAGCCGGCATCTACCTCTCCAACTCCACCACGGTGACACCCAGGCCGCCTTCGTTAGTCTCGCCTAAACGGTGTTTTTTCACCCGCGGGTGTTTCCGGACATAATCATTGATCGCCGTGCGCAAGGCACCGGTCCCCTTGCCGTGGATCAGGCGGACCCACGGTAACCCGACAAGCAGCGCTTCGTCCAGGTATTTGTCGGTTAACTGCAGGGCCTCCTCCACCGTCAAGCCCCGGAGATCCAGTTCGGGGGAGATCTGTTTCGCCTTTTCCTGGCTGAGGCCGGCCATTTTTACACCGGCTTCCGCTGCCGGTTTGTCTTGTGTTTTCACCGGCGCGAGCGGCGCCAGTTTTCCCCGTTCCACCCAGATACGCAGGGGACCGGCCTGGACCAAGGCCGCGTCGGCATTCAAGTCGACGATCTCACCTTCTTGACCAAAAGCAAGCAGCTTGACCCGCATGCCGACGGCCAGTTCCCCGTGGTATTCTTCGAACGGTGGCGGTGTTTCCGTCAGTTCGTCCAGTTTTGCTTGGAGTTCGCCGCGGGCTACATTCACCAGCTTGCTCCGCTCAGCGGAATTGTCCGTCTCCTGCAACTCCCGGAGCAGGTTCTCCATCTTCCGCCTGGTCTCCCGCACCAGGGCACGGGCTTCTTCCCGCGCCTCCTTCATCAGTTGTTCCCGCCGGGCCTTCAACCTTGTAAGCTCGGCCTTTAATTCTTCCTCTTCCTTCTGCACCCGCTGGCGAAGCGCGGAAGCGTCCCGCCGTTCCTGTTCCAGCAGCCGGCGTTCATTGACCATCTCGCCGATCAGGTCTTCGACCTTCCGCTCCTCGGAGGATAAGAGCTGCCGGGCATGCTCAATAATCTTTTGGTCAAGGCCCAGGCGGGAAGCGATCGCAAAGGCGTTACTCCGTCCGGGCAGACCAATCAGCAGGCGGTATGCCGGCACCAAAGTCTCCGGATCAAACTCGACCGAGGCGTTTTGCACCCCCGGGGTATTATAGGCAAAGATTTTTAAGTCGCCGTAATGGGTCGTCGCGATCGTCCGCACCCCGCGGCGGTGAAACTCGCTCAGCAACGCAATCGCCAGTGTCGCCCCTTCGGCCGGGTCGGTCCCGGCTCCCAGTTCGTCCAGGAGCACCAGGTGCCTTTCGTCCCTCGCCTTTTCCAGGATCGAAACGATATTGGTCATATGCGAGGAAAAGGTGCTGAGACTCTGCTCAATACTCTGCTCGTCACCGATATCACAGTAGATTCCGGCAAAAACGCCGGCTTCCGAACCGGAGGCCGCCGGGAGATGCAACCCGGACTGGGCCATGAGGCTGAGCAGGCCGGCGGTTTTGAGGCTGACCGTCTTCCCGCCGGTATTCGGTCCGGTAATCACGAGGGTGTGAAAGTCTTTCCCCAGTTCCAGATCGATTGGTACCACATCGCCGGTGAGGAGGGGGTGACGGGCGGAGATGAACCGGAGGTACCCCTGGTCATTGAGCAAGGGTTCGCTCCCCCCCAACTCCAGGCTATAGCGGCCTTTGGCAAAGGCCAGGTCGAGCCGGGCCAGGATCTGCAGATTCACCAGGGCCGGTCCGGCCACCTCGCCGACCAGCGCGCTCAATGCAGCCAGGATCCGGGCGATTTCCTTCTCCTCTTCCGCCTCAACCTGGCGCAGCTTATTGTTAAGCTCGACAACAGCCATCGGTTCCACAAAGAGGGTCGCCCCGCTCGCCGACTGGTCGTGGACAATCCCCGGGATCTCCTGTCGGTATTCCTGCTTGACCGGCAGGACATACCGGCCGTTCCGCAGGGTAATCAGGTTCTCCTGGAGATATTTTCTGGTGTTCGCCCCCTGGACAAGCGCTTCCAGCTTGTCACGGATCCTGTTCTGCAGGGTTTTGAGCTGGGTTCTTAGTCTGTTTAATTCGGGGCTGGCCTCATCTTTAATCATCCCCTCCGGGGCAATCGCCCGCTCAATCTCCTGTTCGACCCGGGGAAAAGCCGTCAGCCCGGCCGCGAGCTCCGCCAAAGTTGGCGCGTCTTTCTGCTGTTCCCCCCGGAAAAACTCCTTGAAGAGGCGGCCGGCGCGCAAAGTCGCGGCGACCGCCAGGAGTTCCTCCGGAGATAAAACCCGGCCAAGCTCAGCGTTTCGAAAAACCTGCTTCAGATTAAAGATCCCCCCGAGGGGGATCCGTTCACCGGTCTGCCAGAGGCGCCGTGCCTCGGTGGTCTCCGCCTGCCACCGCTTAATCTCCTCGAGATTGGTCGATGGCCGGAGCCCGAGGGCAAGTTCTTTCCCTAGTTCACTGGCTGTATACGTAGAC
>JAKOVI010000002.1 GCA_029782135.1 Bacillota bacterium | reverse complement strand
CTATGATAGTTGGTTTTACCATCTAATACGGCAAAAATTCTTTCTACAACCGAAAGGATTTTTTCTTCTACTAAACGAACTAAATCCATGAGGAACCTCGACCTCCTTCGGGGGGTATTCATTCTTGCCGAATGTGAGGTTCCTCTTCTCTTTTTGTAAAGATATCTCCTCCATAAAATCTACAGTAATTTTACACTAACTCATCTGCCGGCGGGGCAGGGCAGAAGTCAACCGGTCAAACGCCCCTTTCGCTTCACAAACCTGGTTCTTCCCCCTGCTTTTCGCCAGGAAGTTCGCCTCTTCCGCTTTTCGCAGCAATTCTTCCATTGAACTGCCGTCCTCCGGGTAACTGGCCATCCCGATCGAAATCGTCACCGGAATCGGCCAGTGCTTAGTCGCGGTTTCAACTACCGAGCGGAGGCGTTCGCCAATCCGGAAAGCCTCTTGGCGGTCGGCTCCGGGGAGAACAGCTAAAAACTCATCTCCGGAAAACCAACGCGCCAAAAAATCATTCTTCCGTAGCTGCCCGGCCAGTAACTCCGCCAAATGCCGGATCATGAGGTTGCCCCGTTGATAACTGAGGTGGTTATACTGCTTAAGATTATCACCATCGATAAACAGGATACTGAAAGGTTCTTGTGCTTCAATCGATTTATTCAGTTTTTCTTCGAGAATCGACTCGGCCGCCCGGTGATTAGGCAAACCTGATATATCGTCACTGAGCGCCAAACTATGCGCTTGACTGAGCAGGCCGTAACTTTGGTAAATATGCTCCGATAGGTTGACAATCAAGCTTTTGATTGAACTGACAAACTCCCCTTCTTCTTCCCCATGGGTGGAATTGATCTGGCTTAAAAACAGCAAACGCAAAAAAGCAGTCGGGTCTTTTCCCTCTTCCCCGTACGACATAATATAGTCATGATAAATGTGCCCTCCGAAACCGGCCTTCTCTAGATTGGCGGAAATCTGCGCTTTCAACTGTGAGGCCAGCTCCGCTGCTTCTGCCCTGGTTCTCCCCGGGTAGATTAAGACAAAGTCTTGATTGCTGATACGCGCCGGAAATACTCTCCGCTCCTGATTGCCGGCTTGCCAGGTTTGAAGATAGGTATCGAAGGTACTCCGGAAAATCTTCGCGCACTCGAGGGAATAATTACTTAGGAAAGGCGAAGAATTATCTCCATAAAAAAAGACAACGCACCCATGATCGCCAAGTTTCTCTGTGGTTACGGCTTTAATTAAGCCAAAAAGATTTAAAAAACCAGTTGTCTTGTCGAGACAAAAGTTTTGGTTTAACACATTTATACATCCCTTTTACATAAGAGATTTACCAATAGATGCTCAATTCAGTTAAAGATAAGAGTCATACGGTTTTCTCCAATATTAACATAATTTTACCATTCTCTAAATTTTTGTCAAGGACAAAAAAGTACAATCCTTACTTTGTCCTCAAAAAGGATGGTTTTTTAAACGTAAACCGCTCCTTTTTAAACTGTTGCCAACACCCCTCCAATTTTAACGTTTGTTGACTTGTCTTCACTGTAATTTAGTGCTTTAATGTTAAAGTTAAGTTCGTCGTAAAATCTGTAATTAGACCATTCCAAACAGTAACATGCTATTCAGAGGTGTTCAGTCATGCCAATTCCACCCAAACAGTTACGGAATGTTGCCATTATCGCCCATGTCGATCACGGGAAAACAACACTGGTTGATTGCCTCCTTCGGCAGTCCGGTGTTTTCCGGGAGAATGAACAGATCGTCGACCGCGTACTCGACAGCAACGACTTGGAACGGGAACGGGGGATTACCATCCTGGCGAAAAACACATCCCTTCATTACGGCGATTTGAAAATAAATGTCGTCGATACGCCCGGCCATGCCGACTTCGGCGGTGAAGTTGAACGGGTCTTGAAAATGGTTGACGGTGCGCTTCTCCTCGTCGATGCTTTCGAAGGACCAATGGCCCAAACCAAGTTCGTCCTGAAAAAAGCCCTCGCCGCCGGTCTCAAAATTATCGTCGTGATCAATAAGATCGACCGTCCCGATGCCCGTCCGGATGAAGTTTTAAACGAAGTTTTCGATCTCTTTATCGAGCTTGAGGCGGAAAGCTGGCAACTTGATTTTCCCGTCATCTATACCTCTGCCCGCACAGGAGTCGCCACCACCGATCCGGCAATCCCCAGCCGGAATATGCAACCATTGTTTGAACTGATCAAACAGGAGATCCCTGCTCCGCCTGGTGATCCGGCCCTCCCTCTCCAACTCCAGATTGCCACGCTGGATTATGACGATTATGTGGGAAGAATCGCAATCGGCCGCCTGAGCAATGGTACCCTGCGAGCCGGGCAAGAGGTTAGTTTATGCAAACGCGATGGAACGGTGGTCGCGGGGAAAGTCGGCAAACTATGGGTCTTCGAGGGGTTAAAACGGAAGGAGGTCCCAAGCGCCTCCGCCGGGGAAATTGTTGCCGTGACCGGCCTCGGCGCCGTCAATATCGGGGAAACGGTTTGTCATTTGGAGAATCCTCTCCCCCTTCCCCTCCTGGCCATTGATGAACCGACGCTGACAATGACCTTCATGGTCAATGACAGTCCCTTCGCCGGGCGCGAGGGGAAATACCTCACTTCCCGACACCTCCGCGACCGTCTCTGGAAGGAAGCGGAAACCAATGTTAGTCTGCGCGTTGAAGAGACATCCTCACCCGATGCCTTTCAAGTCTCCGGGCGGGGCGAGTTGCACCTCTCGATTCTGATCGAGACCATGCGCCGGGAAGGATACGAACTGCAAATCTCCAAACCGGAACCGATCACCAAAATCATCGACCATCAGCTCTATGAACCATATGAACGGCTTTTTATCAGTGTTCCGGAGGTTTTCTCCGGTCAGGTCATTGAAAAACTGGGCCGGCGCCGGGCCGAACTCTGTGATCTACAACACACCGGCACCCAGGTTAAAATGGAGTTCCTGATTCCGGCCCGTGGTTTAATCGGGTTTCGTTCCGAGTTTCTCACCGACACGAAAGGCGAAGGCGTGATGCATCATCTTTTTGATTCCTACGGCCGCTGGAAAGAAGGGATCGAAAGCCGATACCGTGGGGCGTTAGTCGCTTTTGAAACGGGTGAGGCCACCAGCTACGGGCTGCATAATGTCGAAGACCGGGGCGTCCTTTTCATCGGCCCGGGCGAAAAAGTCTACGCCGGCATGGTCGTTGGGATCCATGCCAAAGAAGGGGATCTTGATGTCAATGTCTGCAAGAAAAAGCAACTGACCAATATGCGTGCCAGCGGGTCTGACGAGGCGATCCGCCTTACCCCGCCCCTCATTTTCAGTTTGGAACAGGCGATGGAGTTTATTGGCGATGATGAACTGGTCGAGGTAACCCCGGCATCCATCCGGATTCGCAAAAAAATCCTTGACCGGAACGAACGCGCCCGGCTAAGGAAGAAAAACGAAAGTATCGTTTGATCCCTTTTTCTAACACAAAAAATGTTATTCGTCGTGTTACCCGCTAAATATCCAGCCGGGACAGAATGGTGTTGACGGTGACTTGGATTCCACGGGAACATGGTAAACACTATTTTGCCCCGGCAGAGCTTAAAACTTAGCATAAAAAAAGGCTTTATGCGCCCATGACGGTGCGCATAAAGCCCGTCTTTTTTTATATTACTTAATCAAGCCCAGCATTTTCGGGATCGTGAGCGAAATTCCCGGGACAAAGGTAATAAACATCAAGACAATGAGCATAACCAGATAAAAAGGTATTAAGGCCTTCGCCAGTTCTTCAATTTTCAGCTTGGCAATCGCCGCCCCGATAAACAAGGTGCTGCCGACCGGCGGTGTCAAGACCCCAATCCCGAGATTTAGGATAAGCATCGCGCCGTAATGAACGGGGTCCATCCCCACCTGCATCGCAATCGGCAGGAGGATCGGCGTCGTAATGGTGATAATCGCCGCCATATCCATAAACATTCCAAACAAAATGAGGATGGCGTTAATGATAAGCAGCACTAAAACTTTATTGTTAGTGAGCGACAAAATACTACTGGCGACCAACTTCGGTACCTGCAGGTAAGCCAGTAACCACCCGAAGGCGGCTGAACTACCGATGATCATCATAACCATTACAACCGTCCTCAACGCCCGGCCAAGAATGTTCCAGAATTCACGGAGAGGAACCTCGCGGTAAACAAAGAAAGTTACGAAAAATGCCCAGACTACGGCGAGGGCGGAGGCTTCGGTCGCTGTAAAGTAACCGGAAATTACCCCAACCACCACAATGAAGACAATCACCAATCCCCACGAGGCACCTTTAAAACTGACCCATAGATTTTTTAGGCTGAAAGGGGAACCTTTTGGAAAATTGCGTTTTTTCGCCGCAATAAAAGCATAAACAATAAAGGCCGCTGCCAGGAAAAGCCCGGGAATCAAACCGGCCATAAACAAAGCTCCAATCGATACACTCCCCGCGACCATGGCATAAATTACCATATTGTGGCTGGGCGGAATCAGCATCCCCTGAACCGAAGTAGCACAGGTCATAGCCGTCGCAAAATCTTTATCATAACCCTGTTTCGTCATCATCGGGATCAGGATCGGCCCCAAGGAGGCAGTATCAGCGGCCGATGAACCGGAAAGCCCGCCAAAAAAGACGGAATCAAGCACGTTGACAATGGCAAGCCCACCCCGCATCCATCCAACACACGCATCCGCCAGTTTAACCAGACGGTCGGCAATTCCGCCCGAGCTCATAATCTCGCCCGCCAGGATAAAAAAGGGTACCGCCATAATTGAAAAGGTATTAATCCCCCGTACAATATTCTGTGCGACCATCGCGAGCGGCATCCCCAGATACATTGCGGTAAAGATCGATGACAAACCAAGAGAAAAAGCAATCGGAAAGCGCAGCAGCAACATGAGAAGAAAGCTTCCAATGATGATGATGGTGGCTATAGTCTGGTCCGGCATGCGCTAAACCTCCTTTTCATTACGGGAAAACCAGGCAATTATTTTTTCGATGACCACGATCAACAACAACAAAGATGAAGCCGGCACCGAAGCATATAACCAGCTCGATTTGATCTTCAGGCCAGGCAGAATACTCATCGCTGTGATTTCGGCCAGGCTAATCCCGTAGATCAACATAGTTACTGCATAAAACCCTAAAAACAAGTACGACAGCAAATTGGTAAATCTGATGAACTTCTGCGGAAGCAACCGGTCAAAAGACGTAATCGCGATATGCCCATCCTCTTTCATCACGATCACGGCACCGACGAGCGATGCCCAGACCAAAAGCAATAAAGTAAGCTCTTCCCCCCAAGCCGGCATCTTGCTGAAAACTTGCCGGCCGACAACCACAATCGTAACGCTGATCGTCTGAATTACCAGCGCCACTTTACAAAAGGCCTCCAATACCTGTATTAATCGCTCGTAAATTGATCTGACCAAACAGCACTCCCCCCTTTTTGAAAAAAGCCCGGTCCCGATAGCTCGGGAACCGGGCTTGACTTGAAGCTATATTATTGGCTCCCCCAGGGTTACTTAACATTTTTCACCTTTTCAATCAGGTCGAGGAAGCGAGCACCGTGCTTCTTGTATACCGGAGCCATCGCCGCTTGCCAAGCTTCCGGATCTTCCAGTTGGGTGATGGTTACGCCGTTGGCCCGCAAGTTGGCATAGGCTTTTTCATCGGCCGCTTCGATCGCGTTACGGTTAAATTCTTCTGTAAGTTTGCCGGCTTTCAACAGAATCTGTTGATCTTCTTTACTCAGCTTCTTCCAGGTGATTTCGCTGCACAAAACAACGCTGGGGCTGAAGGTGTGCCCATCGAGCACATAATAAGGCGCCACTTCGTAGAATTTATTCGCATAATAGCTGGCCGGTGGATTCTCGGCGCCGTCGACCACGCCGGTCTGTAAGGAAGTATAAAGCTCAGCGTAGTCAATCGGGGTCGGGTTGGCTCCTAAAGCCGCGATTGTATCAAGCATCAAAGCCGAACTTTGGACACGGATTTTTAGACCCTTAATATCAGAAAGCTTGGTCACCGGAGCTTTAACCGTAAAGAAATTCCTGGCTCCTTCATCCATATAGAAGAGTCCGACCATTCTTGAACCGGATTCCTGGATGTTCTTTAAAATGCTTTCGCCGAGCTCGCTGCGGCAAACTTTCCAGAAATGATCCCGGTCTCTAAAGATGTAGGGAAGGGCCAACGCGCTGATCTGCATGTTACCAACATCCGTCAGGGACGAGGCATTACCGCGGTATAAATCTACGGCACCCATCTGCAACGCTTGGTAGACTTCGTTATCGTCCCCGAGTTGCCCGGAAGGATAAATCTCAATCTGAATCCGCCCGTCACTCAACTCGCTGACCTTGTCGGCAAAAAAGTGAGCGGACTCCAACAAGACATGGCCTTCGGGATTAACGTCGCCATAACGGAGAACAATCTTCGCCTTTTGCTTGCTGGCGCCGTTCACCGCTAAGGATACCGCGCTCAGCAGCACTACTAAAGACAAAAGCAGAACCAGAATCCGTCTTCTTGTCATTATAGGACCTCCTTAAATTGTTTTGTCCGCGAATTTAACTGAATTATATCCCCTCTTTAACAATCAGGGAATGGATTAAAATAATATTAATAGTAAATTTTCGATATAACCGGATGCCGGTTCCCAAACACGCTAATCCAAACTGTCCACCAGGATCATTTGCCAGTACTCCTTCGGGGTAAGGCCGGTATATTTCTTAAAACATTTGCTGAAATAATTCGGATCACCGAACCCGACCGCATAGGAGACCTCACTGATATTTAAATTCTTAGTCTCCATCAATTCCTTCGCCCGCTCAATCCGGAACTGGTTCAAATAGTCCGTCAATGCTCTTCCTTCAACATCCTTAAAGCATTTGCTCAGATAACCATAGCTGATCCCCAGTTTTTCCGCGATGATTTGCAGGGAGATCTTTTCCTGGTAATGCTCAGCAATATATTCCTTCGCCTTTTTTACCAGGAGGACATTGTTGTAAACGGAAATCCCCCCGATTCTGGCGGTCAGTTCCTCCAGCAACGCCTCCCAATGTAAAAGCAGTTCATCAAAACTATTGCCTTCTTCATGACAGAGTGCCAAATAAGAGGCAAATGGTTTTTCTTCTGCCGGTTCATTCTCCCGTTTGACAAAACTTTCGACGTTATTAAGCACATAATTGATCGCTTGCAGCAGCCGGTCTTTGACAACCTGGTCAAACCCGGCCATTCCGTTAGAATCCTGCAGGAGCGCATACAACTCCTTGAAACGGGCGGTCGCCGTTTCCTTTCTTTTATTGATAATCTCCAGGCTTATCTGCTTCTCCAGATCATGAGCGGCCTGACAGTACTCTTCTCCCCTCTGCAGCATTTTGCTGATCTTTTCCAGCGTATTATTTTTGATCAAATCGACGGCTTCAGTATAGGCGCGCGGGAGTTCATCGAATTCTTCATAAAAGGCGCTGACACCGCAGAAAAATAAATCCTTTTGAATCTCTTTTGTATCGATAATATACGTCCGTGTTCGCTTAATTGAATGATCAATCTCATTAAAATCGGCATACTGGCTTCCCCAGAGGATCAACACCAATTTGAATAAATCTACCCCAACCATGACCTTGAGATCATTTCTTGTGAAAATGTTTTTGATGAAATGGATGTTTTCTTCGTCGTAGAAAAATTTTTGCGGACTATAGAAAACAATGCATTTGTAATAACCGGTCGTACTCCCAAAAGTGGAGAGAAAATACTCGGCCGCCACATTCCCTTTCTTGTCGAAGATTGATTTAAGCACGGCTGTCTTTTCTTCCAGTAGTGGCAAAGTAAGGGCTGTTGGTTCCAGATCCCGGGGCTCGCTTTCCTTACGATGAACCCTGTCCAGCTGGAGTAAAATGTGATCAATCGTCTCCTGCAGCTCCTCATCGACATAAGGCTTCAACAGATAATCACGGACGCCGATCTTCAAAGCTTCCTTTACATAATCGAATTCTGCATAGGCCGAGATCATCACAATTACCACCTGTGGAAAGGCCTTCTTCGCCTGCTGGGCGATTTCAAGACCATCCAGTTTCGGCATGATGATATCAAGGAGGAGCAGGTCCGGTTTTAATTCATAAAGTTGTCTTAAGGCTTCCTCTCCATCCTGGGCCGTACAGACGACCCGCAGGTCGTGCGGGTATTTACTGGTGATAAACTTGTGCAGGTACTCTCTTTCATACTCTTTATCATCAGCAATTAACACTTTATACACGCCAACCACTTCCAAATCTTTTATTTATAAAGTTTCATCGTCACTCTGGTCCCTTTCTTCGGCTCGCTGGTAATCGCGAGAACATCCTCCTCTTTATAATGCAGTTTCAAACGGGCCAGCACATTGCTCAAACCGATACTTTTCGCCTCGCCGCTCATAATCGCGGCAATGGTTTTCTGATCCATCCCAATCCCGTTATCTTCCACAATTACCTCAACGTATCGGGTATATTCGGTAACCACGATATTGACGATACCGCCCGCGGTCACATCCTTTAAACCGTGGAACAAACAATTTTCGACAATCGGCTGGATGATCAAGGGCGGAACCTTGATCTCTTCATCACTATAGGTTTTTCTGATATCCAGAATAAAAGTGACTTTATTCCCAAAATGAATCTGTTGGATGTTAATGTAGGACTTAAGAAGCCCAATCTCTTCGTCCAGGCTTATAATCAGATCCTGAATTTCCATACTGCTCCGTAAAAGTTGCGAGGTTGATTTAACCAGTAAAATACTGTTCTCTTTCTCGTCACGTTGGATATTACGGATAATCAGGCTAAGCGTGTTAAAGAGAAAATGCGGGTTGATCTGCATCTGCAACTCTTTCATCTTCGCCTCGACCAACAGGCGTTTCTGCTGCTCCATCTCCACCTTTTCTTCTGAATACCGTTTGATCTCCTGAATCAGTTGGTTAATCGCCTTTTTCATATTGTTGATGGTGGTGATGAACATATTCATCTCGTTATACTGGACCAGCGGTATATCCTCAACCCCAAAATTGTTGGCCGTTAATTCCCTTGCCACATGGTTGATTTTGCCAAGCGAGCGGATAATGTTTTTATAGATCGCATAACAAAGGAAGCTTAAACCGCTGACAATCAGAAAAACGAAGTAATTAATCCACTGCCGGATCTTCTGGTGGTTTTGCGTCTGCTCATAATTAAGATGGTTCAAATAATCAATATAGTGGGACATCAAACTATTAATGTAAGTTTCAATGTAATCGTTCATAATCTGAATGTAACCAAGATCATCTATTGAACTGCCGGCAATCGGGATAAAGTTGATGAATTTTTCGACGCACTCCGCCCGGTGTTCAAGCATCTGCATCACAATTCTGTAATACATCCTGCACTGCCAGGTTTGGTTCAGTTCCTCTTCCATTTCGGCGAAAAGCCGGACGGTAATTCCGGTATTTTCCTCGTATTCTTCCAGGTAATGACGATCATGATACCGGTTGTATAGATTAAAAGCGGTTTTCGAATTGGTAAAAGCCGTCACGATTTGGTTGATTTTATCGTAATTCTTGACCAGTTCATTGTTGCGTTGAAACAAAAAATAATCAAGCACGGTCCCGAGGAGGAAACTAAAGAAGACCGTACAAAGGAAGATCCCAAAGATCAATAAAATGTCCTTTTTTAGTGATCTCATCACACACTCCTGAATAATATGAAATTCAAATCTCCAGCTGTCTACTTTAATCCCATAATTTTCGGTAAACAACCCTTTTTTCCTGCTAGATATGTTTTCCTCGCCTGGCTGCCCGGGGCATGACTAGCAAAAAAAGACCCGTTTGGGTCCTTTTTATCAGTGTAATGTTTTAAGAATAAAACAAAGGTGCTTACCGGTTGGTAAAAGCTCCGTGCGGAAACCTACGGCAGTTCAATCCGTTTTTTCTTGGCCGCCCGGTACAGCCCGATCTTATTCCCGATCACTTGCACAACCTCCGCGCCGGTTCCGGCCGCAAGTTCCTGGGCAATCGTTTCCGCGTCCGCCTCCTGGTTATTTAACACGGTAATTTTAATCAGTTCACGGGCTTCCAAAGCATCATCCAACTGTTTCAGGAGGTTGGCATTGATTCCTCCCTTCCCCACTTGAAAGATTGGAGCCATCGTGTTTAACAAACCCCGTAAAAATGATTTCTGTTTCCCCGTTAACATTTCGTTCCCCCTCATACTGCTGCCTGCACTTATATTATTCTTCACCATATTACACACTACTTTTGCTCCTTTTCAATTATTATTCCCTTCTATTCCTATATTCTTAATTATGATCTTCGCAATAAACGCAATAAAAAATCTCTCTCTAGCCTTTTACTAAGCCGGGCAGAATGGTGTATACCGGTGACTTGAATTTCTTGGCAAAGTATTCTTAACGAAGCGAAGCTGAGCTTTAGAATACTCCAAGAAGTTCACCGGAACAAGGAAACACCATTCTGCTCCGGCGAGATTACGACTTGAATAGCTTCTCACCACTTTGTTGCCTCAGAAAAATGCTGCATAAAATTTCCAACACCTGCCCATACTATTTGTTGCAATGCGGGAATGATCCCAACCATCCTTCCCGCAGCCAACAATTAGGAAGGCAGGTGTCATCAATGTTCCGCACCTTTTCCGTCACGGATGCCCGGTCACGCTCCCTCGTCCAACCGGTCCGGAAAACGGCCAACCTGAGCGGTTACGACCGAAGAAATCCAAAAAAAGAGCTCTTTTTACAAAAAAAGAACGGTCACGCCACGAACCAAAAGCATAACCGGATTGACCTGCATTGCTAGTTTAAGTGATAGCCCGCCGGTTTATCATCCCTTGAAGAGCGGGTAACAATCCCTTCTTCCTCTTTTTTCTTGGCAAACAACACGAGGGAAAAGAGGGGAAGCACGACCAGAAGAATAAAAAGGCCAATCGTCCCAGCTAACTTCAGTTGTTTCCAGGAAAGTTGAAATTGCCCGGAGACAGAAATGGTGTTTAAGGCCGTAATCAAGATGATACCCGTTAAGATTAGAAAGACCGAGAGAGTTTGGACCGAAGATCTTGCCCATTCCCTCTTCGCGAGCAGACCGATGCCGGTGACGAGGAACCAGAGCATCAATGGTCCATAGAAAAGAAAAAGCAGATAAGGGGTTAGTTGGTAAAGGGAAACCAGCCAATAACGGTAGGAAAAATAACCAACAATGGGGAGCAAAACCCCTGCTGCCCCCAGTAAACACAGGATCAGTCCGATCAAGAACCGCAAAATTTTCCGCACAAGACCACCTTCCGTCTGCTTTCCGCATCCCGTTTGTCTATTTCTCCTCTTCCCGGCAAGTTCCTTTTTGCTTCGCCCTTTCCTTTTCCCCTTTCATAAATTTGTTTTCGCCTGTTCATAATAAGGTTAAAGCGCGAAAGGAGGAAGCCCGATGAAAGCACTACTTGAGAAATCCTTACTCCTCGGCCTCGGAACCCTCTCCTTCACCAAGGAAAAAGCGGAGAAGTTTCTGAAAGAATTGGAAGAAAGGGGCGAAGTCACAACCGCCGAAGCCAAAAAATTGTTCAACGAATTGATGGAAAAAGGAGAGCAAGAGCGATCCGCCCTCAAAGAAATGATCCAAAACCAAGTAAGCGAAGTGATGAAAAATTTGGGTTATATTAAAAAAGAAGAATACGCCATCCTGGAAGAACGGGTTAAAGAATTGGAAGCACGCTTAGGAAACCCGGAGTAAAGAGCGAAAAACTGAGATCATCCGGCCAGATCGATCTCAGCTTTTTTATTATTCATGGTAATCAAATAATTCATCAGGATCCGCAAAGATTTCACCGGCATCCTCAAAGAATTCATCAGGATAGGCAGCGATTTCATAATCGAAGAATTGATCGTGATTCGCAAAGTCTTGATCGTTTTTATAACCCAGCAAGAAAAGTTCGGAAATACAAGTCTGCTGGTTAGTACCAGGATAAACCTCTAAAACCGTTAAACGTACCCGGTATGCTTGGTTAAAGGACTGGCCCAAGTCCGCCAAAACCGAAACAAACGGGGCAAAAGCCACCGGATTAAAACTCCGGGACGGTTTATCCTCAAGCTCTACTTCTTTCTCAAATAATACCTTTTTCGTCTTGTCCATAAAGTAATCATACTCGTCCAGCTCAATCTCGATCTTCAACCGTTTAATCCGGCTATAGGCATAATAAGTATCTTGACTAACCGGCAACCCGTTAATGATCCCGACCGCCTGCAGGCAAAAGTCCTGTAAACTGATTTCAATCCAGACCGGTTCGTTGACTCCTGTTTGACCGGAGATCCAAGCGGTGCGAAGATCGGAATCCAGCAAATTGGCCGGGGCATGCCCGGGTAAAGCGGAAGAAGATTGCAGACCAACGATATTCTCCTTCCGGACTTGATAAGCATTGATTAATTCCGTATATAAAGCCGCGGAGTTATCATACAAGATCTTTAACTCGGGGAGCGTTTGGAGGTTGAAGTTTTGGGTTTCAAAGATATACAACCCGCCAAAGCCGTAAAAATCTTCGAACCCAAGGCTTTTAATTACCGCTCCGTTCTTAAGATTCTCGCGCGCATCGACGACGATTTTGAAGTTTTTGATCAGGTCGTTCCCCCAACCGCCGGACGGGATAAAACTATAGTTAAACAGACGGTCCGAGTAATAGGGGAAAAAGGAAGAGACTGAATCTTTGTCTAGAAATGAATTGCGGACCGTGTAACTTACCACGAACTCTTTCCGGCCGTTCGCCGGAAAGTTCACTTCCGTTACATACCATTTACGGATCACATCCCTTTTTTTCCCGTCCAGAATGACAATCTCCGGTTTTTCGTCCATATATTCTTGTACATCCAACATTCCCTGTTCATCGCTGATCTGGTAGGCGAAGAAACTCTCTTCCTGCCAGGCTAACCCATAAAACTCCGATTCTTTAAGATAGACGACCGGAATCCCCAAGTTGATCCGGTCTTCCGGTCCCGGGTTGAGCATTTTATAGTACGCATAGACATGGGTATAGTCGCCATCCAGGGTGAGATGGAGCAATTTCTCCTCCACAATAATCTCTTTTGGTTCCAATAAAGTTAAATTCCCGGTTTTCACCACTGCCGATTCATCTATCGGACTTTCGAATGCCCGCACCACGCTGGAGCCAACGGCCAACAAGAGGAGGAAAGATACGACCCATTGTAACTTGCGCATCAAAAACACCTCCGACTGCCTTCCTTCTTCTCTATTTCCACACGATTAAAACGACAGTCTTCCCCCACAGGATCAATTCCCATGGTTGTCTCCGTTGAAATGTAAAATTTGCCATGGAATTAACAATAAATTCGCCATCATATCACATATTACCTACTGGGAATTTAATCTTCCCCTTGCGCAAAGCAGTAAAAGGCTGCTAATTCATTCTATTGCATCTTTGTTAAATATCTTTATCTTCATTTTTTTATTGTTATAATAGAGTAGTATCTTTATGCTTGTCAACTGGAACTCTTCTTTTCGAGGACAAGCTAATATACTATACATAGTTTTCAGATAAGCAACTCATGTAACGCCAACCGTTAGTAAAGAGATACGCCAGTTGCTGAGCAGTATGTTGAAAAAGGAGGAACTAAGTTTGGAAGTATTACTAGGGTCGTTCAAGGATTTGTCGTTAGGGAACATCATCATGTTTTTAATTGGCGGGCTCCTCATCTATTTGGCGATTAAAAAGGATTACGAGCCAATGTTGCTTTTGCCCATTGGTTTCGGTGCCATCCTCGCCAACATCCCTGCTTCCTCGGCCATCGGCGAACACGGTTTCCTCACTATCTTATATAATGCCGGCATCGCGACGGAACTCTTCCCGGTTCTAATCTTTATTGCCGTCGGGGCGATGATCGATTTCGGCCCCCTCCTCCAGCAACCCTTTATGTTGTTTTTTGGCGCCGCTGCCCAGTTCGGAATCTTTATGACAACTATTTTTGCCAAGTTGCTCGGCTTCTCATTAAAGGAAGCGGTCTCGATCGGGATCATCGGCGCGGCCGACGGCCCCACTTCGATCTATGTCGCTAACCTTTTCGCCGGCGAACTGCTCGGCCCGATCAGCGTGGCTGCCTATTCCTATATGTCATTGGTACCCCTGATTCAACCGCCGGTAATTAAAGCCCTGACCACGCGCGAGGAACGGAGCATGGCCATGGATCTGAATCTCCATAAGGTATCAAAGACCACCAGAATTCTTTTCCCAATTCTGGTCACTGCCGTAGCCGGTTTAATTGCTCCGCTGAGTGTCTCTTTGGTTGGCTCTCTGATGTTCGGGAACCTGATCCGCGAATGCGGAGTTTTGGAGAAGCTCTCTAAATCCGCCCAAAATGAGCTGTCCAGCCTTGTCACTTTATTGTTGGGTATTACGATCGGTTCTACCATGGTGGCTGAGAACTTCTTAACCATCAAGACCATCATGATCTTGGGAATGGGGCTCTTTGCCTTTATCTTCGATACCGCCGGTGGAGTTTTGTTTGCCAAATTCCTCAACCTGTTCCTAAAACGGAAGGTCAATCCGATGGTCGGAGCCGCCGGTATCTCCGCCTTCCCGATGTCGGCCCGGGTGATTCAGAGATTAGCACAACAAGAAAATCCGGGGAATTTTGTTCTCATGCAGGCGGTCGGCGCCAATGTCGCCGGTCAGGTTGGTTCCATTTTAGCAGGTGGCGTCCTGATCTACCTGGTCAGCTCCTTGGCATTATAAAGATAAAGGAGGTCTCATCATGCAGGATAATATCGCAACCACCCTCTGGATCATGCTTCAGAGTCTTGGCGTTACCTTTATCGGAATGATGATCATTTATGCTTTAGTTAAAATTCTCGTCCGTTATTTCCCCGAAGATCAATAAAATAATTCTCATCCCGTTGACATCAAAAGAGAATAAACGATAAGCAATAATCGCCCCCTGCCGGAAGGCGTTCTTCCTGAAGACGGTTGCCCTGACGAACCTTCAAGGAAGCGGAGATCCGGCAGTGGTTTTCTTTTTTTTTACTTCCCAATATTTCTTTTTTTCACTGCGCATAAAAGAAAGCGAAATATCACGAGCCTCCACTAAAAGAAGGTTTCTTTGGGGGACAGGCCATGCAAACCACGGTAATTAAAGAAAAATTGTTCCGATTTACTGATTGCTCTTTCGAAACCCGAGGAGTATGCTAAGCTTAGACAGGATCAAAGGGGGGATCAATCCATTTTAGTACCTACTAGCTGAAGGTAGCCTTACCGGATCGACTTTTGCTTCAAGTTGAAGTCAAAAATTAGGAGATGAAATTATGCGAAGGCTACCCCTTAACAAACGGGATTCCGTCCGGACTTTATTGCCTGATACCCCAACGAATTGTTCAGCCTTGTTTCTCTTTAACCTCGAAACGAGTATGGTCGTTGTTGATCATGAACATTCTCCAAAATTCCTTTCAATTAGCTACCCGGATACCACACCGCCGCTCTATTTCATCTATACCCAGGCCGGGCGGTTGCTCATCATCAAACAGTTCTTAAAACACTTGAAACAACCGGCGGATATTGTGGTTCCCCAATCCTTATTCCCCGTGATTAACCGTTACTGGCCGGTTCGTTTCGCCGTTCCCGTTCTGCTGTTGGCGGCGGATGAAGATTGGACGCCAAAAGAAACAACCGACTATCGTGTCCGCTTGTTAAAACCCGCGGAAGCCGGAAAATTGCAGCAGGCGTTTCCGCACGACGACTGGCTCTGGGATTTCTTCTCCACCCCGGAACAACTTTTAACCAAAGGTCAAGCGGCCGCGGCGGTTATTGATGGAGAAATCGCCTCAGTCGCCACAACGTTGGCGTTTACGGAAAAATACTGTGAATTGGGTGTTATCACCCGTCCGGAATACCAAGGGCATGGATTGGCTTTGGAATGTGCGAAAGCCCTTAGTAAAATGCAGTTTGAAGAATTTGGCAGGCTCCCCTGTTGGCGGACACACAGCGGAAACATTGGTTCTTGGAAGACTGCCCAACGCCTTGGCCTAAAGGAGAGCCAAAGCCAGGAGAGTTACATTTTCCTCTCGAACTATGCACATGTCGGTGCCTATGCACACGTTTCACCTTAATCCACATATAAAGCGAAGGATGAGGTCGCCGGTTCCCTCCGACGGCCTCTTCCTTTAGCTAAAACATGTTATTTGCACACCGGAAACAGGAAATTAGCCTTTTTGCTGTTCTTATTTCTTTTTAAGCATACTGCATCTCGTAAAGATGCCGGTAGATTCCATTTTGGGACAGCAGTTCCTCGTGCTTTCCCATCTCCCGGATCCGGCCTTTATGAATCACAATAATCTTGTCGGCCCTTTGGATCGTCGACAGACGGTGCGCAATGATCAACATCGTCCGGTTTTTAGCGATTTTCGCCAGCGAATCCTGGATTAAAAGCTCCGTTTCCGTATCAATATTCGCCGTTGCCTCATCAAGGACCAAAATGGACGGGTTAAAAGCCACCGCCCGGGCAAACGAGAGCAACTGCCGCTCCCCGGCGGAGAGCGTACACCCACGTTCCTTAACTTCCGCCGCATACGCACCGGGCAGTCTCCGGATAAAATGATCGGCGTTCACGTATTCCGCGGCACGCTTCACTTCCTCCGGGGTAATCTCCTCATTATTCAACCGGATGTTCGACTCGATCGTCCCGGCGAAGAGGAAAACATCCTGCATGACCACGGAGACCCTGCGGCGTAAATCTTCCAGCCGGTACTCGTTGATGTTCACCCCGTCGAGCAGGATCTCTCCTTTTTGGATCTGGTAAAACCGGCTCAACAGACTAATAATGGTGGACTTCCCCGCCCCGGTCGCACCGACGAAGGCTACAGTTTCGCCGGGATTCACCGTGAAACTGACATCTTTTAAGACCCAATCCTCATCGTGATAAGCGAACCAGACATTCTTAAATTCAATCTTCCCTTTCAATTCGGTTAACGGCCGGCCGCTCGTCATCTCCTCCAGACCTTCATTATGATCCATCAGCTCGAAGATCCGCTCGGCGGAGACATTTCCGGAGAGAATCACATTATACTTATCGGCCAGGTCATTAATCGGACCGAAGAACTTCTTGATATAGCTGATAAAGGCGTACAAGACGCCAATCTCCACCGTCGACGCAAAGATCCCGGGCGTACAATACCAGATCAGTAAGGAGATCCCAAGGTTATTAATCAATTCGGCCGAAGGGCGGAAGAGGGCAGTGAGCGCGACCTCAAAGATACTCGCCCGGTTATACTCGTCATTCAACTGTTTAAACTCCCGGTACTTCTCCCGTTCCCGGTGAAAGATCTGGACAAGCTTCATTCCGGAGATGTTTTCGGCCAAAAAGCCGTTAATCCGGGCAATGAGGGCACGCACCCGTTTAAAATTCTCCCGGGCTTTCGTCCGGTATAAAAAGGTCACCGCCACAATGATCGGGACCACCGAAAAGCTAAGGAAAGTCAAACGCAGATTCAAACGGAGCATCGCCGCCACAATCCCGACCAGGAGAAAAAGATCTTTAAACAGGATCACCAAGACCCCGGAGTACATCTCATTCAAAGATTCCACGTCATTGGTCACCCGCGTCAGGATCCGTCCGGAAGAGTTCCGGTCAAAAAACTGCAGCGGTAAATGTTGAATATGGGCGAAGAGTTCCATCCGGATATTATGCATGATCTGTTGGACGATCGAGTTTAAGACATAGTTCTGGAAATAGTTGGAGCAAGCCCCGACCAAAACCGAGAGAAAATAAACGAGGCCTATGAGTTTGATCCCTTCCCTGGCTTTCTGCCCGACAATGTAATCATCAATCGCAATTTTTACGATATACGGGCCGGCCAGATCCGTAATATTCACCAGGAATGCCAAGAACGCCGCCAAACAGACCAAGCCAATAAATGGCCGGAAATACTTTAATACCCTGAGAAATGTGTTCTGGTTCATCTGCTTCATACGCTCTCCCCAACTTCCTGTAATCTGCTCTCTACCAATTGTTTCTGGTACAACTGGTAATAATAGCCCCGCTTCGCCATCAGTTGTTGATGGTCACCTGCTTCGATGATCCTGCCCTCATCCAGGACAATAATCCAATCGGCATGCTTCAGCGAAGAGACACGGTGCCCGATAATGATTCCGGTCCGGTCTTTTAAAATCTCCTTGATATGGGTGAGAATCTCCGCCTCGGTTTGGGTGTCGACCGCCGACAGGCTGTCATCAAGCACCAAAATCGACGGGTCCTTGATCACCGCCCGCGCAATTGCCACCCTTTGCTTCTGTCCGCCGGAGAGGGTAATCCCCCGTTCGCCGATGATCGTTTCAAAACCGTCCGGAAACTCCATAATATTCTCATACACGCTGGCAAAACGGGCGGCCGCCTCGACTTCTTCCCGGGTGAACCGGTCGGAGAAAAAGCGGATATTGTCATTGATCGACGCCGAGAAAAGGAAATTATCCTGCGGAACATAACCAAAGTTTTCCCGGAGGGTTGCCAACGGAAGATCATTAATCTCAATCCCGTCAATAAAAATATGACCGCGCGGTACCGGATAAAGGCGCAACAAGAGATTGATCAAGGTGCTCTTCCCGCTGCCCGTCGGGCCAATCAAGCCTAATGTCTGACCGGCTTCAAGCTTAAAACTGATGTTCTTCAGGACTTCCACTTCAGTGCCCGGGTATGTAAAACTAAGATTCCTTACCTCGATCGCCCCGTCGAAACGCTCCTTGACCGGGACCGGGTGGTCATCCACAATATCACTTTGCGTTAAAAAGATCTCATCCAAACGGTTGCTCGAAGCCATCGCCCGCTGCCACACCTCGACGATCCTGGCAATATGCCTGATCGGCCGTTGCAACATCGTCAAATAAGTATTGAAGGCGATAAAGTCGCCGAGGGTTATTAAGCCCTCAACCACATAAGCGGAACCAAAAACAAGGACCAGTGAGAAGCTCAACCCAAAACAGATCTGGACCGTCGGCCCCACAAGGGAGGAGAGTTTGATGTAATCCAGCATCACCCGCATACGTTGAAGGCTCGCCGCCTCCAACTTCTTTTTCTCCGCTTCCTCTTGCACATAAGCTTTGACGACGCGAATTCCAGAGATGTTTTCCTGCGTCTTCTCAGAAATATTGGCGTATGCCGCCTGCACCTTTACAAAACTGCGGCGCAACGGATTCTTGACGATAAAGATCACGACCAACGCCATCAGAAGGGGGGCGAGTCCGATCAAAGTCAAGCGCAGGTTAATCGTCTTTGCCATCACAAACAAGGAAGAAGAATTGATGAGCACACCATCGATCAAAGAGACCAAACCAAATGCAAACGCCCGCCGGATCGCGCCCAGATCATTAATCGCATAGGCCATGAGATCGCCGGTCTTCTTTTGGTGGTAAAACTTAAGAGGCAATGTCTGTAAATGAGCGAAAAACTTGTCCCGGAGATAACACTCCAGATCCCGCGCCCTCCCCATCAGGAGATTGCGCCAAAGATACTTCAAACCAAAGATGACCACCGCCATCAACAACATCCCGCCGGTCAACCAGGCAATCCTGCCGGGGCTGACGGTTCGCTTCTCCAGGCAATCAATGATGTAACCTAACAGTTTCGGTACGGCAAGGGTTAGAATCCCGGAACAGATTAAAGCGGTAATCCCTAAGATATACTTCACTTTATGGGTCCACAGAAACTCTTTGATATACTTCTTAACCATTTCTCCGCTCCTGTTTATACGTATAAATTGTTGACACAATATTATTCTCAGTTTTATCCAAAAAAGCTCCTTTTAGCTTGACTCGCGTGGAACAAACCTCCATTCAAGGGTAATGATACTTTGGGCGGGTTTTCCTTCAATCAAATTGAAAAGCAATTGACATCCGGTATAACCCATCTCGTACAGAGGATTTTCAATGGTTGATAAGGCAGGGTATGATAACGTACTGAAACGGGAAGAGCCGATGGCAATGACCGACAGTTGTTCCGGGACCGTCACCCCCTTTCGCGCCGCGAAGCGTAAGAGGCGAAAACCGATCCCCGCGCTTTCACAAAGGATGGCCGCCGGCAGCCGTTGATGCTCCGCGTAATAGGCCTCAAGATACTCCTCGATCTCCTCGGCCTTGCCGGGTGCCCGCATACACAGGCGTTCTTCCGCCGGGAGGCCACAAGCAGCCAAAGCTTTTAAATACCCGCGAAAGCGCCGGTCCAACGGGCTTCGATCCTGCAGGCCGAGAAAGGCCACTTCCTCTTTTCCGGCGTTCTTTAGGCTAAGGAGCGCCGTGATCAGCGCCTGTTCCATATCATTCTGTACCTGGTTGCTAAGCGACTGGTTCTGGTGCGAGTTGATCACGACAAAGGGGACCTTATGCTCATGTAAATACCGGTAATCCTCCTCCCTCAGTTCCGTATAGACAAAGATAATTCCCTCGATCCGGTTCGAACGGTAATACCGGACCGATTCGGCCTGTTCGATCGGGCCGTTCTGTTTGTCGAAACAGAGGGTAATGGAGTAATTTTTGGGGAGAAGCGCATCCTTAATCCCCTCCAGGATCTTCATCAAACGAAAATTGGAAAGGTCTTTATCGGAGACAACGCCAATCGACATTGCCTTCTTCAAGCGCATACTCCGGGCAATCTCATTTGGGTAATAATTCAATTTCCGGGCGGCCGCCAGCACTGCTTCCCTGGTCTCTTCTTTGATCTTGACGCCGGGTACATTGTTGAGCACATAGGAGACAGTCGCCTGGGAAACACCGGCCTCCCTGGCCACATCCCTGCTCGAGGGCTTTTTGGTTTTTTCCATGCCTGTTCTCCTCAACCGGAAGGAAGTTTCCCTGCCAATTTATACGTTTAAGTTCATTCTACGACAACTTCCCGAAAGTTTAAATTAAAAAAAGGTTAACTTTACGGCGTAATCTATGCCGTAAAAAAACGCGCAAAAAGACTACTTGATTTTACTTTCTTGGCGGACGATCCGGACGAGGGCTCGTAATCCCCAAAGATAACCGTCGGCACCCAAACCGCAAATTTGTGCGGTCACTACCGGCGCGGTAAGTGAAACTCTCCGGAACTCTTCGCGCGCGTGGATGTTGCTGAGATGAATCTCAACCGCCGGCAAGTTAACGGCCGCCAACGCGTCACGGATCGCCACACTCGTATGGGTGTAAGCGGCCGGATTGATTAAGATGCCCTGACAATCCCTTGCTGCTTGCTGGATTTCGTCAACGATCACGCCTTCATGGTTCGACTGGACAATCTTCAACTCGACGTTCAACTCTTTGGCTAATGCTAAAAGTTGGGCATTAATCTCTTCCAGCGTCGTCCGCCCGTAAATCCCCGGTTCCCGTTTCCCCAAGAGGTTGAGGTTCGGTCCATGGAGCACCAAAATTTTCATCCTTCTTCTTCTCCCTTCCCTGCTCCAAGCTGCCATAGCACCTTGGTGAGCAACTCCGGCTGGAGATCGGCTTTCAGAATGGCCTCGCCAATCCCTTTGGTCAGGACAAATCGGAGCTTCCCACCCTTAATCTTCTTATCCATTTTCATCCGTGCCAGCAGCCGTCCGGCCGGAATCGCCGGCAAGCTATGGGGTAAATTGTAAATTGCCAATAGTTCCGTGGTTTTTCGGCTCACCTCCGGCGGGCAAAGGCCCAGTTCTTCACTGAGAAGGGCTGCTCCCCGCATCCCGATCGCGACCGCCTCGCCATGACGGTACGCGCTGTAATTGGTCTCCGCTTCCAAGGCATGGCCAATCGTATGTCCGTAGTTTAAGATCGCCCGTAGCCCGTGTTCGAAAAGATCCGCCTCGACCACCCGGGCTTTAAAACGAAGGGCAAGTTCAATAATCCATAGTAAAACACCGGCCGCCCGGGCTTTTACCGCATCACTTTCGGCCACCAGAAGGTGGTAAAGCTCCGGATCACCGATCAACCCGGCTTTAATAATCTCCGCCAGCCCGGACTTATACTCCCGCTCGTCCAGGGTCGACAGGACATTCAAGTCACTGATCACCACGCGCGGTTGGTAAAAAGCGCCGATCAGATTCTTCCCTTCCCGGTGGTTAACCGCCACTTTTCCCCCGATTGAGCTGTCAACCTGCGCCAGTAGCGTCGTCGGCACCTGAACGAACTGCACCCCGCGCAAATAGGTAGCCGCCGCTAAACCGGCCAGATCGCCGATCACGCCGCCGCCAAGCGCGATAATGGCCGAATCGCGTTCCAAACGGGCCTCCACCGCCGCATCATAAACCCGTTCCAACTGAGCAAACTGCTTATACTCCTCCCCGTCGGGGATCATCACTACCTGTGGCCGGAAAGCTTCCTGCTCGAGTCCTTTCAACAAGGGTTCGAGGTACAACCCTCCAACTTTCGGATTGGTGACCACCAACACCTTTTCCTTTAAACCGGCCGCCCGTAAAAGTCTACCGCTGCCGGCCAGGAGACCGGTCCCTAAAAAAATCGGGTACTCCTCCGCCCCGGCCTTCACCCGGAGCTCCCGTTCAATTCCCATCCTACCATCAATCCTCCTCGTCGCTGCCCTTATTTCCCTAGGTGCCTGTTCAACTTGGTTCAGTTCGCCTCTGATCATTATCTGTGAAAGATTACCTTAGTACGTTTACTTAGCTGGCGCCGAATGCTGTTCTCCGCTGTCTTGAATTGCACCACCGGAACAAGGGAACAGCATTTGGCGTCGGCTGGATTCTCCTAACTTAAAATTCCTCTCTGCGCGCATTCCTCAAGGATTGCCGCGACCACTTGTCCCGTCGTCAACGCATCGGTCTCCAGCACCACGTCTGCTGCTTCCTGGTAGTATTTTTCTCTGACCGCGAGCAGCCTTTCCAACTCAGGGGCTAGTTCCTTCCCGGTCAGCAATGGACGCCCTTCACCGGCGCCCACACGCGCCGCCAGCACCTGCGCCGTCCCTCTTAAGTAAAAAACCAGGCCGTTCTCCTTCAATACCTGGCGGTTTTCCGGGTTCAGAATCACACCGCCGCCGGTGGCGACCACCATCCGTCTCCGCCGGGCTACCCTGGCGACCGCCTCTTGTTCCAAGCGGCGAAAATATTGCTCTCCTTTATCTTTAAAAAGAACAGGGATGCTCAGCCCTGTTTCTTCTACAATCAGTTCATCTGTATCAACAAACTCCCATTCTAGATGGTTGGCCAGCAGTTTTCCCACCGTCGTCTTCCCGCTCCCCATCATGCCAACCAGGAAAATATTAGTCTTTTCCTCCTTTACCTTTTCCACGCAATCCCTCCTGATAAGCAAGCCACGCTTGTTTCATTTCGGGAAGCGAATCACCCCCGAATTTCTCGAGCAACGCATCGGCCAAAACCCAGGCGACCATCGCCTCCGCGACAACCCCGGCTGCCGGAACCGCCGTCAAATCCGAACGCTCGGCCCTCGCCCTCACCGGTTCCAGCGTTTCGAGATCGATGCTCGGTAGACCTTGATACAAGGTCGGGATCGGCTTCATGACCGCGGTCAAAAGGAGGGGCTCGCCGTTAGTAATTCCTCCTTCAAGACCTCCTGCCCGGTTGGCCGTTCGCCGGAAACCGGTCTCCGGTGAATAGGTAATCGGGTCATGGACCTGGGAACCGGGCAGGGCTGCGGTTTTGAAACCGGCGCCAAACTCGACTCCCTTGATCCCGGGAATACTGATAACCGCCTGCGCCAGGCGTCCGTCTAACCGGCGATCCCAGTGGACATGCGAACCAAGGCCCGGTATTAATCCGGTCGCGTACACCACAAAGGTTCCGCCCAGTGTCTCCTGGTTCTGGCGGGCTTGATCAATCAAATTGATCATTGCCGCCGCCGCTTCTGGAGGAAACACCCGCACCGGTGACCGGTCAACCTCCGCTTGCTGCTCCGGGGTCAACGGTTGAACCGGTCCGCTCTCCGCTTGCCCGATCGAAAGAACATAACTGCCAATCCGGATCCCAAACGCTTTCAACAATTGTTTTGCGATAGCGCCAACCCCCACCCGGGCGCTCGTCTCCCGTGCGCTCGCACGTTCGATAATATTACGCAGATCAGTAAAACCATACTTTAACGCTCCACTCAGGTCGGCATGGCCTGGGCGCGGGATGGTAACGACCGGCGCCACTTTTGCGAGGCGAGGATCTTCTTTGATCGCAACCTCCTCCGGTATCGACTGGAGAAACGGCTCCATCACCGGCGCCCAGTTCACCCAGTCCCGGTTCGCGATCTTCAAACAGATCGGACTGCCAATGGTTAACCCCTGCCGTACACCGGAAAGGATCTCCACTTGGTCTGATTCGATTTTCATCCGTCCCCCGCGCCCATAACCCATCTGTCGCCGGGCCAGTTCGCGGTCGATCTCATCCTTGTCGATTCTGACCCGGGCAGGAAACCCTTCGATCACCGCTACCAGCGCTTGGCCATGTGATTCCCCTGATGTTAAAAAGCGCATCCTACTCCTCCATCAACCGTAATTACTTTGCTTCACGATCTTTCTTCCTCGGAATGGCGCGGGCGCTTGATCACGGTGTCCATGGCTTCCATCACGGCAAAAAGCGCATCGGCCCGCACCTGACGATCGGACTGTTCCACCCGGGCAAATATCTCCCCTTCCGGACTGCAAGCGTACCGGCCTCTGATCTTCGTCAACGCAAGGGCAATCACATCGCGCCGGCATTTCTCACAGTTGCAAAAATTGGGATTGGTGCCCTTGATCTCCTCAAAAACCTCAATGATAACGTCTTCCGCAAAGTTCTTCATTACGCTGATCACCACCATTCTCTAGTATTGGTCATTAACGATTCGATCGACCGGGACCGGTAAGATAATCACCTGATCCGTCCGTAAAGTTGTAACATCTTCAATACTGTTGATCTCCATCAAAATCTCCACTGTTGTACCATAACGCTGGGCTATCCGCCATAAAGTCTCCTTCGGTTGGATCTGATACAATTGGTTTTGGCGGATCGGAATCCGCAAGGTCTGACCGATACTCAGGATACTGGAGGCTGTTAATTGATTCTCCGCCAAAATAAGCGCCGGGTCAACCCCGTATTTCCGGGCAATCGAAAAAACAGTATCTCCTTTACTGACCCGGTAGGCCACCCGCAGGACAATAGGGTTGCTTTCCTCCTTCTGCTTCGCCGCCGCTTCGCCCGGCCTGGTTTGGCCTCCCGGCTTGGCCAGACCAACCACCTCCGTCAACACTTCACTCGCCGGCAGTTCACCTCCGGCCGTTGCCTTGCTTTGGCCGGAAATGGCAATCTGCACAACCTCGGGTGTTCCCGGCAGTTCATCTCCCCCACCCGGACCAGGCTTGGGACTGGCCTCAACCAACCCGGTGCCTGGAACCTTTTTTAGCTCTGCCCGCAGTTCCGCGGTGACCAAACGGGGCGTCAGGAGAAGGCAGATTACTTTCTCCTTTCGCGGGCCTTCCGCCGCTTCCCGGGTGGAACTCCTCCCGGTATAGTTAATCCCGGCAATGACACAGGTTTCCCCGTCCTGCAGGCCGCGGAGCGAGCTAATTTGATTGTTCTTCAGCACCGGCGCCCCTTGCCGGCCGGCAGCTTTCTCCCCGTCCGCCAAACCGCTGACCTCAAGGTTCGTCGCCAGGATAACCCTTCCTTGCTCTTCGGCATAGGGGGTGAGTCCAATGTTGATTCCGACCTTTTTATACTCCAGTAAATCCATCTTTTCACCGGGCCGCGACGTAAGAACTGGATATTGCTCGCCGACAAAGGCCGATTTAGCCTCCCCATGCCCGGTAACAACCTGCAGTTCGCTCAGGACCGAATAAAGCTTCTGATCACCCAGGACAGCCAACGGGTCGGTTTCTAAAGTCGAAACGCGAAAGGAAGATTCCGCCGCAGAACCGGGTAGCATCGATGACAACCCCTTCTCAATGACAGCGTTCCGATCCAACTCGACAATCTTCACCTCAATTAAGTAACTGACCACCGGCCGGTCATACCGGGCAATGATCTCCCGGAGGTTTTCATCTTCCAAAGCATCCGCTGTGATTGTTAACTGCCGGGTTGCCGCATGAAAACTGATCCGTTCCGCCGGCACCACACCTTCCAGGGCTTCGAACAGCCAGGCCGCCGGCTCATGCTGCAACGTATAGACACGGGGTTTCACTTCACCACGCCTGCCGCCCGTTCCTTCCGGTCCTACAATCGCTGTCTCCCCTTCCCACTGGCAATCATAACCATAAAGCTGCGCCAGTGACTCAACCGCCTTCTGTGCGGTAAGTCCCGGCTTCAGTCTTAAAGTGACCCTCCCCTGGACACCCGGATCGATTAAGATCCGGAAACCTCCTGTTTTTGCAAAGCTTCTTAAAGCCTCCCGCAATCCGGTCTCGTTCAGATCAACTTCCGAGAGGGTAAGCCCCTGTCCTATCCCGCAGAACGAAAAAAGAAGAAAAAACAAGGAAAGGAGCAAAACAGTCAACATTCGTTTCCGGACCAACCGGCCACCGCCCATTCCAGCTCACCCTCCCGCTCGTTTTATTCCGTTAAAAGATGACAATCGGTCAACTACATATTTCGCGATCGTGCAAGTATTTCCTGCCATCCGCCACCGCCGGCGCCAGATCTGAAACCTCCCCTCCGCGCGCCATTCATTGCTCCTCCTGTTGGAGAATTCCCTCCAGTAGCTGATATAACGGGGAAAACGGCGGCGTTAGACCAGTCCAGATTTGACAGGCCAAAATACCCTGATAGACCAGCATCCCCAACCCACTCAACGTTGGCAGCTTCAACGCGCCGGCCCTGCGCAAAAATGTCGTGGTCAAAGGATGGTAGATCAAATCACAGACCAAACAGTCCCGCGGACAATCCTCCAGAGGAAAGGGCGGGAAAAGTTTCGTCTCCGGGTACATACCCAGCGGAGTAGTATTCACTACCAGGCCGGCTTGGGCGGCGATCATCTTTAACCGGGAAGTCCCGAAGAGAACTGCTTCTGCGGAGAAACCGGTTTTTTCCCGGAGCGCCTGACAGAGGCGCTCCGTCTTTTCCCGGTCCCGCCCGACCAGATAGAGCGCAGCGATCCCCTCCTGCACCAACCGGAAGGCAAGCGCCCGTGCTGCGCCCCCCACACCGAGGAGAATAACCTTCTTTCCCCTTGGCTCGAAACCGGCCTGGTGACGTAAGGAGAGCAGAAAGCCTTCCCCGTCGGTACTATACCCGATTAACTCGTCGTCCCGCCGTAAGATGGTATTCACCGAACCGGTTAACTTGGCATCACCCTCCAACCGGTCCAAATAAGGGGTGACCGCCTCTTTATGCGGGATGGTGATGTTTACCCCGCCAAACTCCAGACAACGAACCGCCGCGATCGCCGCCGGCAACTGCTCCGCGGTAATCCGGAATTTTAAATACAATCCGTTAACTCCTAAGAGTTTAAAAGCTTCGTTTTGAAAATGGGGAGAAAGCGAGTGTGCCACCGGATCCCCAAAAACACCGTACAGTTTTACCTGGTCAATAAACAAGCTTCGTCCTCCTTCAACCCATCCTCCGGCTTTCCGTTTCAGCCTTAATTCAATCGTCTTCCGAAGAAAAGATCTCAAGAGATAAAAAAATCCTCCCGCCGCCACGGGAGTAACAATCAGGTTAAACTTCCATGATAATCGGGAGAATCATCGGACGCCGTTTCGTCTTTTCGTACAGGAACTTGCTCAAGGCTTCCCGCACCCGGCCTTTCATCATCGACCAGTCACAGTTTTCCTGGGTTAGACAGTTATCAAGCACGGCTTTTACCCTGCTTTTCACCTCGTCCATGAGGGACTCGGCCTCCCGGACGTAGACAAAACCACGTGAGACAATATCCGGACCGGCCAGAATCTTCCCGTTGTCACGGTCAATCGTAATCACCGCAATCAAAATCCCGTCCTGTGAGAGTTGTTTACGGTCACGCAGAACAACGCTGCCGACATCGCCGACACCTAAACCGTCTACAAAAACCCGGCCGGCGGTTACCCGCCCCGCCAACCGTCCAGAATCCGGGGTAAACTCCAAGACATCCCCATTTTCGGCAATAAACACATTCTCACTGGGGATCCCAATCTCTTTGGCCAAGTTGGCATGCTGGACAAGATGCCGGTATTCCCCGTGCACCGGTACGAAAAATTTTGGTTTCACCAGATTCAACATCAGTTTCAACTCTTCCTGCCGGGCATGTCCGGAGACGTGGACACCGGTCGTACTCTCGTAAACGACATTCGCTCCCTGTTTAAAGAGGTGATTGATCGTCCGGGCAATCAGTTTCTCATTCCCAGGAATCGCCGACGCCGAAATAATCACAGTATCCCCCGGCATGATGGCGACCTTCCGGTGTTCTCCCATCGCCATCCGCGAAAGCGCCGACAAAGGTTCACCCTGACTGCCGGTTGTAACAATCGCAACCTGGTTCGCCGGTAGCCGGTCAAGCTGGTCCAAATCAACCTCGATCCCCTCCGGGATCTGCAGATAACCAAGATCCTTGGCGATCGATACCACATTAATCATACTGCGGCCGACAAAGGCGACCTTCCGGTTGTGCACGATCGCCGCATTCACCACTTGTTGTACCCGGTGGATGTTGGAAGAGAAGGTGGCCACGATCAAACGGCCTTCCGCCCGGAGAAAGAGCTCCTCAAACTTCTCGGCCAGGACCCGCTCGGAAACCGTATACCCCTCCCGTTCTACATTTGTGCTGTCCGAGAGGAGCACCAACACGCCCTTCTCACCCAGTTCGGCAAATTTGCGGAAGTCCAAGGGGTCACCATCAACGGGGGTATGGTCGATTTTAAAATCGGCCGTATGGACAATGGTCCCTACCGGCGTATGGATCGCCAGCCCTAAGACCCCCGCGATACTATGGTTGACATTAATGAAATCAACCTTAAACGTGCCAATCTTCACCGAATCCCCCGGATTAACCGGGATTAACTGCGCATTCCGGTCCAGGCCGTGCTCCTGCAGTTTGGCCTCCGCCAGCCCGAGGGTTAAACGCGAACCGTAAATTGGGATATTTAGCTGGGGCAAGACGTAGGGCAAGGCTCCAATATGGTCTTCGTGACCATGGGTTAAAATTAACCCCAACACTTTCTCTTTGTTCTCAACCAAATAGGTAATATCGGGAATGACCAGGTCAATGCCGAGCATCTCTTCCTCCGGAAACATGATTCCGGCATCAATCACCAAGATTTGGTTCTTGTATTCAACAACCGTCATATTTTTGCCGATCTCCCCCAACCCGCCGAGCGGAATCAGGGAGAGCTTGTTCTGTTTGGGCAATAAAAAAAACACCTCCACTAGTCTTTTTATCCATATAACCAAAGACCGCCTCCCGTCTGACGGTCTTCACAGTCCTTACTATACAGGAATTGGTAAATAATTACCGTTAACCCTTTTTATTATAACAAAAGAAAAAAGGTGGAACAAGAACATTTTTCGCCACTCCCAATCATAGGTTTTTACCAAAACCCCGTTCCCCCAAAATTCCTTTGGGAGGTGGTTAGGATCAACGAATGGTATTACTATTTCCGGAAACTGGCTGATAAATTACTCGAGTTCATCGCCGAAGAAACTTCCGCTTCGCTTTATTATCAACAACTGGCCGCCTTGGCCCCAGGTTCTGGAGAAAAGGAACTCCTCCGCAAATTGGCCAAAGATGAGGCCAGGCATGCCGCCTACCTGCGTACCGTTTACCGCCAGATTACCGGCCGGCCGGGAAGAGTTCTTCCGGCTTCTCCCCCGTCAATCGATTCCTATCAGGGCGCACTCCGCCAACGCCTTTTCGCGGAGAGCAATGATTACCTCAAATATGGCGATGAATTCCTCACCGCCCCCGATATGTACCTGCGGTGTTTATTCTATAAAATCGGGGCCGCCGAAGCACAGCACGGGATGATCCTGACGATCCTGTTATCCGGCTCTTCAACCGGCCCCGCCCTCCGGTAGTTACAACAGCCAAGGTTGAATACTGTTTGTTCCGCTCTCTTCACCCGGCAAACTCCTTGACCAATTGCTTAAACATCGACATCGCCGCCACCAGCGGTTCGGGAACGGAGAGATCGACCCCGGCTCTTTTTAATAGCTCCAAGGGGTAATCAGAACCACCGGCCGCCAGTAACCGCAGATAGTTTTGGACCGCCGCTCCCCCTTCTTCCCGGAACTTTTGCACAAACGCGACCGCCGAACAGAAACCGGTCGCATATTTATACACATAAAAATTGTAATAGAAATGGGGAATTCGCGACCACTCCGCCTTAATCTCTGCATCCACGGTCACGCCCGGACCATGATAGGTTTTCACCAGGGTATAATACTCCTCCTCCAACCATTCCGGAGTTAACGCTTCCCCTTTTTCCACTTGTTCGTGAATGATCTTTTCAAACTCGGCAAACATCGTCTGCCGGTAAACCGTTGCCCGGAAATGTTCCAGAAAATGATGGAGGTAAAACAGCTTCTCTTCCCGCGTCTGCGCCCGTTCGATCAGGTGTAAAACCAGCAGGACCTCATTCACGGTCGAAGCGATCTCGGCCAAAATGATCGGATAATGCGCATTCACATAGGCCTGGGCATGGTTGGCCAGGTAACTATGGAGCGCATGGCCTATTTCGTGCGCGATCGTAAAAAGATCATTCGCCCTCCCCTGGAAATTTAGTAAAACATAGGGATGGCTGTCATAACATCCCCAGGCGTACGCCCCGCTGGTTTTCCCCCTGTTTTCATAAACATCCACCCAGCCGCCGGTGAAAGCCTGGTCAAGCAGCCTGCCATAATCTTCGCCCAGTGTTTGTAAGCCGTCCTTCACAATCTGTTTGGCTTCCTCATAGGAGATCTTAAGTTCAAAGCCAGTCACCGGTGAAACATAAAGATCATACAGGTGAAGCTCCGGCAGATTGAGGTGTTTTTGCTTAGCGGCCAGGTACTCATGTAAGAGCGGCAGGTGGTCACGGACAACGGCGATCAAGTTCTCATAAACCTTCACCTGAATATGATCATCATCCAAGGCCGCTTCCAACGCTGAAGGGTACCGGCGCGCCCGGGTATAAAAGACATTACTCTTCACGCCGGCATTGAGCGCGGCTGCCAGGGTATTACGGTAGCGTTGATAGGTTTGGTGGATTCCCAAAAACGCTTCCTTTCGCACCGCCTGTTTCCTGCTTTCCAGGAAACGGAGATAACGGCCGTGCGTGAGCTCCACTTCGTTTCCCTCTTCATCATGGATAACCGGGAAACGCAAATCGGCATTGTTCAACATCGTAAAGATGTTCTGCCCGCTATCTCCGATCTCCCCGCTTAACGCCAGGATCCGCTCTTCCGCGGGGGAGAGAATATGTTCCTTGCGCCGGAACAGATCGTCAAAGAAGTGGCGGTAAGTCTCGAGCCCCGGCTCCTCCCGGAAATACCCTTCCAGCTTGGCTTGGGGGATCGCCATCACTTCGGGGAGAAAATAGGAGGCCTTCGTCTGCACCTGCACGGCAATCGCCTGTGCCCGGTCGGCCAACGCTTGACTTTGAGAGTTGGTGTTATCTTCATCCCTTTTCATCCGGGTGTAGACAAGCATTTTATCCAAGATCCGGCCCAACTGGTCTCTCGTTTGCAGCGCCCGCAGCAGCGTCTGGGCTGACTCACCCACTTTGTTCTGGTACGACTCAAACTCCCGGATTAGTTCTTCCACACGTTGCCGGTCGGCTTCCCACTCTTCAAGGGAAGCATAAATATCCTCCAACCGCCAGCGATAAGCGACCGGGATCTCCTCCCTCCTGGGAAGGGTTTTCTCCCCGTTCTCCATCCTCCAAACCTCCTCTGCTCTCCAAGCTCATCACAGCTCATCCTTCGCTCGTGTTCCAAGCCGGATTTTGCCCATTTCGTCACGTTTCTTCAGAACAACGCATACTCGCGCGTATAGTCGACCTTCACGATATCCTGTTCGGTAATCGATTGCAGAATCGCATAGATCGTCCGGAAATCGCCAATCTCGACGTCCGGGGTAACCGCAATCTCCTCCGTTCCCATCAGCGCATGGTAAAAGTTGAGCAACTCATTATAGTACCCCCGGCGCGGTGTAAACCCAATCATCTCATGCCCGCCGTCATTATAGAAGACATTCACGACCCCGCAGTCGGTGTTTTCCAGGTAAAGCATCCCGTTCGTCCCGAAAATCCGGAACCCGACCAATGGCTTTTGCGGTTCCTGTCCGGCCGGATAATACGAGAAACTCCCGATCACGCCGCTCTGAAACTCCATATTCACCGTAATCACGGCATAAGGACTAAAATCATCCTTCTGCGGAACCCCAAACGCGGACAGATGTTTGATCCCGCCGAAGATATGACGCAACCCGGCCACATCATGGATGGCCGCATCAAGGATATCGCCGCCCCGGTAATCCGGATGCTGACGCCATTCCTTGGCGGAAAAAGTATCTTTCACCATCGCACAAGGGAAACAACTGGTACTATGGTATATAAAGAAGATCGCCTCGCCGACCTTCCGCTCGTGGACCAGGCGGCGTAGGAGGTTAAACTCCTCGCTGTACCGGTAGTTTTCGGCAATCATCATTTTTATTCCATACCGGTAAGGCAGTTCAATGGTTGCCACCGCTTGCTCATAAGTTGCCCCTAAAGGCTTCTCCAGGATGATATGCTTGCCGGATCGGGCTACCTCCTCGGCAACTTGGTGGTTTTGGGGGATCGGAACCAGAATATCAACGGCATGGAGGTCCTCCCGGGCTAACATTTTATGGTAGTCTTCGTAAACATCCTGCTCCGGGTGGAGCCCCAGCCGCCGCCCCCATTCTGCCGCCGCTTCCCGGTCGCGGTCACAAACCGCCCTGATCTCATATTCCCCGGCGAGTTCCTGAAATGCGGGATAATGCAACCTTTCCCAGGCCAATCCGGTACCAATCACACCAATCTTGATCTTCTCCATGAAAAAACCTCCTTTTGCTCTAATTTCCCCATCAAAAAGGAGGTTTATGTGGAGCAAACTCTTCACCGGCTGGTGGGATAACGGTTATTTCTCGTCACATATTCCACAATTTCATAGGTTTCATTGACCCGCTGCCACCGCTTGATTTCCAGAATAAAATAGTGGAGGCTAAAAATGAAAGTAGTAAGCAGGAGAAGAAACCAAACGTAGGTGGCAATCTGTTTCCGCTGGAGCGCGCTGGTCTTGTACGCTGCCACCAGCTTCTCCCGAAGCTCCGCATAGAAAGCCATCAGCTCCCAAGAAGTTTGTTCATGTTCCTGGTCCGCTTGGATCCAAGCCTGGTAGGCGTGGAAAACCGCCTCCTCCGCCGCGGCCGCCTTGGAATCATTCTCCATGATTGCCAGGTATCGCTCATAACCGGCCTGGTTTGCACTTTTCACTTCCTCAAGTTCCCGGAGGCGCCCCTGAAAACCTTCCCACTTGCTTTTATGTTCCGGTTGCGCGAGCAGCTGCTCCATCCGTTCTTCAAATTCGGCCTTTGTCAAATGAGGGATCCAATCGCCACTGTACTGCGGATCAGGCCACCCGTCAGCAGGAGGAAGGATTTCTTTAAATCCGCCATAGACAACCAGCCAGCGTTGGCCTGTCCACCGGTCCCTCGTATGGAGGACCTGAAAATCCCCTTGTTCTTGGTATGGTCCTTTTTCCCAACGCCAACCCCCTGCGCAAAGCAGAAGAATGAAAAGAATAAGGGGGAACAACCATAGCTTTCTCATGACTTACCTCCCATTTTTGTAGCAACTGGGACAAAGTTCGCCCGTCGGACTCAAGATCATAAGTTCGCCATTTTTCCATAAAATCCTGGTTATTTTTTGCCGTCAAATGCTATTAACCAGTTTCCGGTCTCCCCCTTGTTGAAATCGAGAACTGCCAAACCGGCGGCGAAGAGGCCAACCAAGTGGAGCATAGTCCTCTTCTGCCATCCAGGCCTAAACCTCGTAACCTGCCTGCAGCTTTTGCGCCTTTCGCGCCCGGCGTTTGCGGCCGATCAAATCAAAGCTCAGGTAAAAGACAGGAACGACAATGAGCGTCAGCGCCGTCGCTACCACTAATCCACCAATGACCGCCACCGCCATTGGCGCCTGCAATTCCGCTCCATCCCCGCTCCCGATCGCCATCGGGATCAGCCCGAGAATCGTCGTCAAGGCCGTCATCATGATTGGGCGGAAACGGACCGGCCCGGCCAGGAGTAAGGCCTCTTCCGCCTGGTAGCCTTTCTTCTTTAAGATATTGGTATAGTCCACCAGCACAATCCCGTTGTTCACCACGATTCCGGCCAGCATGATCAACCCGACCATCGCCGGTACCGAAACGGG
>JAKOVI010000126.1 GCA_029782135.1 Bacillota bacterium | reverse complement strand
CTGAACCAGACCGCCCTGCTCTTTGCGGCGATGGATGCGCCGGTGAAGATCCTCTGCCTGACATTAGAGAATACCCGGGATGAGGAGCGGGAGATCGCCGTCACTTACTACCTGGAGTGGACTTTGGGCGTCAACCGGGAAAAAAGCGCTCCCTTTATCATCACCGAATATGACGAACCGAGCGGCGCTTTGCTCGCCCGTAACGTTTACCAGAAAACCTTCCGGAACCAGTACGGTTTTTTAGGGATCTGGACCGGCGGCCCGGAACTCGACCGCAGCTGGACCGGGGACCGCGCCGAGTTTATCGGCCGAAACCAAAGCCTCTCGTTCCCGGCCGCTTTACGGCGGAAGCGGCTGTCAAATACGGCCGGCGCGAGGTATAACCCCTGCGGTGCGATGCAGGTCAAGTTGTACCTTCCGCCCCGCGGGGAACGGACGATCAATATTCTCGTTGGCGCCGCCGGCTCGAAAGAGCAGGTCAGGGAGTTGATGAAAAGGTACGGGCGGAGCGCTGGTGTCGAAGCGGCGTACCGGCGGGTCAGAAATTACTGGTCCGATTTACTGGGCAAGGTGCGCATCGCCACCCCGGACCGGGCCTTCGACCTGCTCCTCAACAACTGGCTGCTTTACCAGACCGTCAGCTGCCGGTTATGGGCGCGCAGTGCCTTTTACCAATCGGGCGGGGCCTACGGCTACCGGGATCAACTGCAGGATGCCCTGGCGTTGCTCCACGCCCGCCCCGGCTTTACCCGCAACCAGATTCTTCTCCATGCCGCCCACCAATACGTGGAAGGGGATGTCCAGCATTGGTGGCATGAGGAGACCGGTTACGGGATCCGTACCCGCTTCTCCGATGACCTCTTATGGCTGCCTTACGCCGTCTGCCGGTACGTCAAGCATACCGGGGACCAGCGGATCTGGCACCACCGCATTCCGTTCCTGGAGAGTCTCCCCCTCCAAGCGGACGAACTGGAGCGATACGAGCAGGCCGCCGTCTCCGCGGAAACGGGGACCCTCTATGAACACTGCGTCCGGGCGATTGAACATGCCCTCCGCTTCGGCCGGCATGGTCTCCCCTTGATCGGGACGGGCGACTGGAACGACGGGATGAATGCCATTGGCGCCGGCGGCGCCGGGGAAAGCGTCTGGTTGGGATGGTTTCTCTACCATGTGTTGCACGAATTCATTCCTTTTGCCTACGAACTGAACGATTCCGCCCGTGCCGAACGTTATGAGGCGGTTGCCCGGAAACTGATGGCCGCCCTCAATGAACACGGCTGGGACGGGCAATGGTACCGCCGGGCATACAATGACCGGGGCGAACCGGTCGGCTCCATTACCAACTCCGAATGCCAGATCGACTGCATTGCCCAGGCCTGGGGCGTGATCTCGCGGGCGGCCGAACCCGAGAAAGCTTTGCAGGCGATGAACTCCCTCGACCATAAACTGGTCCGGCGGGAAGACGGGGCGCTCATCTGTCTCTTGACGCCGCCCTTCAACCGGAGCGAACCCAGTCCCGGTTACATCCAGGCTTACCCGCCGGGCATCCGGGAGAACGGCGGGCAGTACACCCACGGGACGATCTGGGCGGTCATCGCCTGGGCGCAACTGGGTAAAGGGAACAAGGCCTACGAGCTCTTCCGCATCCTGAACCCGGTCAACCATACCCTGACTTACAATGAAGTCCAGCGTTATAAAGTCGAGCCTTACGTGATGGCGGCCGATGTCTACTCCGTCCCGCCCCATGTCGGGCGCGGGGGGTGGACCTGGTACACCGGGTCCGCCGGCTGGATGTACCAGGCGGGGCTGGAGTGGATCCTCGGTCTCCGCCGGCGGGGGAACAGGCTTTATCTCAAACCCTGCATCCCGGAAGAATGGCCGGAGTACACCGTCCATTACCAATATGGACAGACCAGCTACGAGATTAAAGTCGAAAATCCCAACCGGAAACAGACCGGCGGCACCGTCCTGGAACTGGACGGCACGCGGCTGGAAAAGGTGGAGGACGGGATCCCGCTTATCAATGACGGCCTCCCGCACCGGGTCCGGCTCATCCTCTGACCCAAACCGGTTACCGGCCGGGCGCCCTTGGTCCGGTTAATCACCCGGGAAAGAGATCCATTGTTTGACCTTCAGCAGCCGGACGGAAGATGATCTTTGCCGGCATTTAACAGCCTTGACAAATCGTGTGCTCCAGTGAAAAACAAAGAGGGTTCTTGTTGATCGCGCAACAAGAACCCTCTTTTGCCATCATACCTTATACTCTTTTACCACTAAACCTTATACCGTTTTTACGACTTATTAGAGGGCAAGTTTATAGATGGCCACGACATCTTCGGTGGTCAATTTGACAAACTGCCCGATGACCATCTGCCCGTCGCGCGTCGCCTTCCTGGCCATCTCCTCCAGCCGGTCGGCCGGGATGTTCATCTCGGCCAGGGTCGTCGGCAAGCCGCATTCCTTAAAAAACTTGGTGAGGCGGTCAATCCCTTCGAGGGCGGTCCGTTCGGGGTTCGCAAAATCGGGCTCGACATTCCAGACCCGCACCGCGAGCTGGACAAAGCGGTTGAGGTCATGACGGTAGACATATTTCATCCACGCCGGGAAGATCGCGGCCAGTCCCGCGCCATGGGCGACATCATACAGGCCGCTCAACTCAAGTTCAATCTTATGGGCAGCCCAGTCTCCGTTCCCCCCGCGCCCGGTACTTAACAGGCCATTATGGGCAAGCGTCCCGGCCCACAACAGTTCGGCCCGGGCGTCATAGTTGTCGGGTTGCGCAAGGGCGACCGGCAGGTTGTTCACGACCGTCTTCAGCACCGCTTCGCAGAGACGGTCGGTCAATTCCACATTCTTCGTATTGGTGAAATAGCGTTCGAAAACATGGGACATAATGTCCGCCCCTCCGCACGCGGTCTGGTAACGGGAGACCGTGAAGGTATGCTCCGGGTTCATAATCGCAAAGACCGGGCGGATCAGGTCAATATTAAGGCCCCGCTTCAGCCAGCCGTCCTCTTTTGTGATCACCGAGCTGTTACTGGCTTCGCTCCCGGTCGCCGCGAGCGTTAAAACCACCCCGACCGGCAGGGTCTCTTCCGGCAGGTTTTTCCCGCAGTAAAAGTCCCAAACATCACCGTCGTAGGGTACCCCGACCCCAATCGCCTTCGCCGAATCAATCGCGCTCCCGCCGCCGACGGCTAAGATCCCGTCAACCTTATGCTCCCGGCAAAGTTTGATTCCTTCGTACACCAGGCTTAAGCGCGGGTTGGGTTTCACCCCGCCCAGCTCGATAAAGTCGATTCCCGCCTCCTGTAAGGACTTGACCACTTGATCATAGAGGCCGATCCGTTTGATACTCCCCTCGCCGTAATGGAGGAGGATCTTCTTCCCCAGTTTTTTGACTTCGCGCACGAGCTGATCTTCGGCGCCTTTCCCGAAAATAATCTTGGTGGGGCTTAAAAATTCAAAATTATCCATCCTTGGTCCCTCCTAATATAATAATAGTCCTTTATTTTCGCCAGAATCTCAGAACAAAACCGGCCGCTTTGGTCATGACGCGTTCGGGGTTAAAACTGGCAACATTCACCGCCAATCCGTAGCGCCCGGGAACAAACTTGCATCTACGCAAACAAAAACCCGTGGT
>JAKOVI010000106.1 GCA_029782135.1 Bacillota bacterium | reverse complement strand
AAGTTGTCGAAATAGCTTGGATATGATATAATATCACCTATGACATTTTTAACCTCGAGAGGGGGTTTATATTTGCGTTTTGCGAGGGAGTTATTCTTCTATCTTGTACTAGTCTCAATCTCATTATTTGTTTTATGGACTTTTTTCGGGGTTGACAAAACTGTTGATACCTGGACGTGGGATCAATTCCTGGCCAAGGTGGAAGAAGGGCAAGTGATCAAGGTCACCATCTACACCGATGGTCAGATTGAAGGTAAATACAGAGCTAACGGAGAAGTAATCAGAGATTTTACCGCTCAGGGGCCGAGTCCTTCGTTAGCGTCCGAAGTCTATGAGAAACCGCTTAGCAAGGCGGGGGTGGAAAGAGTATATAAACAAAAAACGGAGCCTTGGTGGTCGATGATCCTCCCCAACCTCTTGCCGATTCTGATCTTTGTCGGGTTGTGGTTCTTCCTGATCAACCAGATGCAAGGTTCCGGAAACAAAGCGCTCTCTTTTGGACGGAGCCGGGCCCGGCTCTATAACGCTGAGGAAAAGACGAAAGTGACTTTTGATGACGTCGCGGGGGCGGATGAGGCGAAGGAAGAATTAATGGAGATTGTGGAGTTTCTCAAGCAGCCCCGGCGTTTTACGGAATTGGGCGCCCGGATTCCAAAGGGCGCGTTGCTGGTCGGTCCTCCGGGAACCGGGAAAACGCTGCTTTCGAAAGCGGTTGCCGGGGAGGCGGGGGTCCCGTTCTTCAGCATTAGCGGTTCGGATTTTGTCGAGATGTTTGTCGGGGTTGGGGCTTCCCGGGTGCGCGATCTCTTTGAAAATGCGAAAAAGAACGCACCTTGTATTGTCTTCATTGATGAGATCGATGCGGTAGGACGACAACGTGGTGCCGGACTGGGCGGCGGCCATGATGAACGCGAACAGACCCTCAACCAACTGCTGGTCGAGATGGACGGGTTTGAAGCCAATTCCGGGATTATTATCCTTGCGGCCACCAACCGGCCGGATGTGTTGGATCCGGCGCTCCTCCGCCCGGGCCGTTTTGACCGGCAGGTGGTGTTGGATATCCCTGATATCAACGGCCGGGAAGAGATTCTCAAGGTGCATGCGAAGAATAAACAGCTCGCGCCGGATGTCGATCTCAAAGTGCTGGCGCGGCGCACACCCGGCTTTACCGGAGCGGATCTTGCGAATACGCTGAACGAAGCGGCCATTTTGGCGGCACGGAAGAACCAGAAACAGATCACAATGCATGACTGTGAAGAGGCGATCGAACGGGTCATCGCCGGGCCGGAGCGGAAGAGCCGCGTGATGAGTGAGAAAGAGCGGGAACTGACCGCGTACCATGAGGCCGGCCATGCGATCGTCGGCCACTATCTGCCGACCGTCGATCCGATCCATAAAGTTTCGATTATCCCCCGGGGCCAGGCCGGCGGCTATACTTTGGCCTTGCCGCTGGAAGATAAGCATTATGCGACCCGCACCGAACTGATGGAGAATGTGGTATTCTTACTTGGCGGGCGGGCGGCCGAAGCGATTGTGCTGAAGGAGGTCAGTACGGGCGCCCGGAATGATTTGGAACGGGCGACCAAGCTGGTGCGGACCATGGTGATGGAGTATGGGATGAGCGAGGAGCTTGGCCCGATGACCTTTGGCCATGGCCATGCGGAACAGGTCTTTCTCGGCCGCGATATCTCTAGGGATAAGAATTACAGTGAGAAGGTGGCGGCGGAGATTGATCGCGAGATGAAATTGATGATCGAGCAATGCTACGGCAAGGCGGAGGAGATCATCAACGACCACCTTGACGAGTTAAAAAGAGTCGCGGACGCTTTGCTGGAGAAAGAAACACTGGAAGCCGGGGAGTTCGAGCAGTTGCTTGCCTCCGTCACCGAACAGCCGCAAGCGGAAGGAGAAGAGAATACCGGGCAGACGGAGAATGGTTGATGAAAAAAGCGGAGTTTCGGAAAGACTCCGCTTTTTTTGGCAAAGGGGGGATTTGATGCCGCCGTTGTCGAGTACCTTTACCACCAAGCCGCGGTTTTATCAGAAATTACTGGCCGCGGCGACTGCCGTTTTATTCCTGGGGCAACTGGCTTTTTACTTAAATTTTCATCATGTCCGGGGCGGGATGGAAGTCGTTTTAAAACGCCCGTTTAATGTGCTTTTGTTAGGGGTTGACCAACCAAACCTTGACGAGCAGGGGCAGGAAGAACGGCCGCGGACCGATACCATGCTCTTCTTGGCGCTCCGGCCTGAGCAGGAAAAAGTGGGGCTCTTTTCTATCCCCCGCGACAGTTTGATCGAGATCCCAGGGCATGGCATGGACCGCATTAATATGGCCCATGTTTACGGCGGGTATGAAATGACGAAATCCCTGGTTGAAATGATTATGGAGATACCGGTTGACCGTTATGTCCTAGTAAATTTCGAAAGCTTCCGCGAGATCGTGGATTTAGTGGGCGGGGTCGAGATTAATGTGGACCGGCGAATGCTTTATGAAGACCGGAGCGCCGGGTTCAAGATCGATCTTAAGCCCGGCCGCCAAACGTTGATGGGCGAGCAAGCCCTTGGGTATGTACGTTACCGCCGGAACAGCTTAGGTGATATTACCCGGACGAAAAGGCAGCAACAGTTTTTGTTGGCGCTGGTTTCGAAGTTAAAAAAGAAGGAGACTCTGTTGCAGGTGGCGCAGAAGTGGCCGGAACTGCTCAGGATCGGTAATGATTATCTCCAGACCGATCTTCAGCCCGCAGAGATTTTGGGACTGATGCTGTTCTTTAAAGACCTGGACCCGCAGAATGATTTGACCGTGCAGACTTTACCCGGGGAGTTTTACGGACCATATTGGCGCTTGCGTTCCCGGGAAATCGAACATTTAACCGAACCGTTCCGGATTGGGCAGGAATCTTCGCTCCGCTAAGAATACTTTACCAAGCAAATCAAGTCAGCCGGAAACACCATGCTACCCGTGTTGAGTAAATGTGGGACAAATGTAGAGGCCAGTCTTTTACTAAGCGGTGCACGGCGGGTGGCGAACAAAAAGCGCTCCTTAAGCAGCAAGGCTACATAGTCTGGAAGCAGCAAGAAAAGATCGAAAGGAAGGGTAACGACAGCATGAAAATTGATCTCATCTTTGCATCCGGAACGAGAAAGAACGGGGATTATCACCGCAAAACCGTGGTGGTAATAGATGTTTTGCGGGCAAGCAGTACAATCATTACCGCCTTGGCGAACGGTTGTCAGGATCTGCTGGCAGTGGCCGAACCGGGGGTGGCCGCGGTCATTAAGAGGCAACTCGGGGGAGGATGCCTGACCGGCGGCGAGCGGAACGGGTTGAAGATCCCCGGCTTTGATCTGGGGAATTCACCTCTGGAATATACGGCGGAGAGAGTGCACGGGCAGAGGATCATCATCTGCACTTCCAATGGAACGAAAGCGTTAAGTGAAGCAAAAAATGCGGACGAGCTGTTGATTGCCGCTTTTCTCAATGCGGAAAGAACAAGCCGGTATTTACGGGAGAAGGAGGAAGTGGTCCTTTTTTGTGCCGGCCGGGATGGAGAACCGGGGTTGGATGATCTCCTTTGCGCCGGTCTGCTGATCGAACAGATCACTGCGGAGAAGGAGGCGGAACTGACCGATGCCGCCCGGATTGGGCTGCTGACCTATCGCCAGTTGCTGGCCGGAAGAAGAGACGATCTAGCAAAGATCCTTTACGAGGCGGAGCATACCAGGTACCTGGCGACGATTGGTTTCGCGGAGGATGTCGATTATTGTGCCCGGCTTGATCTTCTCCCTTATCTTGTGCGGGTTAAGGATGGGCGGATCATCAAGGAGGACAAAGAGGGGAAAGGGGAGTAGGCAGACGAACGCCGCCCGGGAAGAATTTATTTCTGGCCGTAGACGACCACTAAGTTCCTCCCGGAGTTTTTGGCCTGGTAGAGCGCTTGATCAGCCCGGACCAGCAGATCGGAGATGGTCGAAGCATGTTCCGGCAGGCCGGCAACCCCGCAACTGATGGTGAGATGTAAAGGCTGGTCATCAGTGACGAAAAACGGGGTCATCTCGATCTCTTGCCGGATTGTCTCCGCGATGACGGCCAGTTCGGACGTTTGATGATTCAGGCCGAGCATGATAAATTCTTCTCCACCGTAACGGCAGACAATGCGGTCCTGGGTGGAGTATTTCTTTAAAATACTTGCGGTTTTGGCGAGTACCTGATCGCCGGTTAAATGACCATAAGTGTCATTGACGACCTTAAAGAAATCGAGATCGAAAATGATACAACTGAGCAGCAGGTTACTGCTTTCTTGGAAAAGCGAGAAGAGGAAGATGTTCATATAGTTCCGGTTGTATAATCCGGTCAGGGAGTCATACCAGGCCATGATCTTTGTCTCCTGGTGCAGCCTGGTGTTCTCCAAAGCTAAACTTACCTGGTTGGCAATGATCATCAACTGTTCTTTTTGTTCTTGGTTGAAACTGAACTTTTGCTGGTTGGCAGCGAGGATTACGCCGATGGTCTCGGTTTTGGTCACCAGAGGAACGGTGACGAGAGAATTGATCCCCTGACTTTGCCAATACTCCAACTCCTCCGGGGAGGCGGAGCTCTCATCCTGGATGCTCTGCGTGCTAATTGTCTTGGCCACGAGACTGTCTTTTTGGTTAACCACCTTCAGCAAGGCCGGAGCATCCTTCCCGGAAAAAGAGAGGATTTCAATCTGGTTGTTTTGGTTGATGCCAAAAATCGCACAGGTAAAGCTACCCAAAACGCCTTGGATGATATCGGTACTGTTCGTGAGGAGGTTTTCCTCATCCATCTCTTCCAACAGGAACTGTTGGATCAGGGTTAAGGTATAGGAGAAGGCGTACTTTTCTTCGAGATCGGCCTGGGTCAGGTAAATCTCTTTCAGGACGTCTTCTTTCTCTTTCAACATCCTTTGCAGACTGGAGGTTAATTGCCGGTCAGTGGAAGAGTAGGAAGCGGCGAGGAAGCCGATCAGGCCGATACTGGACAGGGCAAAGAAGACCAGGAAAACAAATGATAATGAGGTGTAACCCAGTTCACGGGATAAGGCGGTGTTATTCGGCCAAAGCAAGATGAGATTAATTAGGAGTCCAGCCAGTGAAAGCAGCATTACATAATAGGTTTCGCCGGGTTTAATCTCCCGGGTGGACAGGAAGATCACGATCAAGTAAAGGGCGAGCAGGAAGTTGACTGGAAAATGTCCATGGTAATAGAGGAAGGAGACGGTTAAAACGTCGAGAAGATCAATTAACCGGTATAATCTTAACAGTAAAGCAAATCTCCACTTAAAAAGGGAGCCCTTAAAGAGCAAGTAGGCCAGCATGAGCGAGAGGACCGCAAGAAAGTAGAGTGGCTGATCGCGGTAATGATTCTGAGTAGCAAAGGAACGGCAGCTGACGACCAGGAAAAAGGTGAGGACGGTGACCAACTGTAGATAAAGGCTGATACGGAGCCTGGTTTTGATCTTATGGTCTTGAATGTTGTCTAGCATTTCAGCCATCCTTTTTGTTATAAATAAGTGATAAAATAATTTCCTTTATTGGTTATTTGTTATTTTACAATAGGAAGTGGACAGAATGTGAGGTTATAAGTTATGTTTGTGTTAAAATTATCTTAACAGGCCGTAATTCCTCCCAAATTGTCAAATAAAATATCTTTTGTATTAAAGTATTCGGCATACTACTATTCGTTCTTAACCCTGTTTTAGCTGATTATAACGATTTTTTCTTGACAGGCTGCCGGTTTACAAAGGAGCCCGGGATCATTGTTGAAACCAGTTATCAAAAACAAGGACGGTGGTGTTGAGGATGACATGGACTTTGTTGGAGGAAAAAGTCGCTGCGGACGGCGAACGCCTCTACCTGGTAGCCGATGCCCAGGGTAACAAGTACTTATTGGAGCCGCTCAATTTGACCATCTCCCCGAAGGACCGGCTCTTTGTCGAACTGCTGCGGGAACTTAAGGCGGTGATCAACCAACCACTGAACACCGGCGGCCGGCTGCGGTACATCTGTTACGAGGGAGTGGAGAAGTACCAGGATGAATACTGTTTGCGGCTCAGTTATACGGAAGATCTCTGGACGTACTGGCCGCACAAGGGCGAGCGGCCTTGTTCGCTCCCGGAACTGGCGGCGGCTGCCCTCGGTTTGCTGGAATTAACAAAAACAGTTTCTGCCAAGAACTGGTCTTTGGGAGGCTTTTTCCCCGGGGATCTCCTCCCGCTCGCCGAAGAAAGCTGGGGATTACTGGATCCACGGGTGCAAAAGTTGTTGGCGCCGTACCGTGAGGGTGGGGAGATCCGTGAATATTACCTGCCCCCGGAGGTCTTGGCCGGAGCGGAGTGGACGGAGCAGTCTGATCTGTACACGGTGGGACTTACGATCTATACCTTAGCCACCGGGGTTTTCCCCTTCCCGTTAACCAACCGGCGGGAGACGGTGACGGCCATCTTAAAGGAGGAACCCTTGGATCCAAGGTATTACCGGGAAGAAATCGGGAAAGAATTTGCCGGCTTACTTCTGAAGCTGGTGAAAAAGGACGCGGACGCCCGGCCTGATGTGGACGACGTGATTATAGAGATTGAGCGGATGCGGAGCGAACAGACTTTAGTCGCCGCTCCGGAAGAGCGGGCATCCGTCAAAGAACAGGCGACCGCGATGCAGCGGAAAGTGGAGCAACGGCGGAAACGCTATTGGCAGTGGCAGCGCTACAAATGGCCATTGGCGATTGGAGTAGTGGTGTTGGTCGCCGTCTTGCTGCTTTCCCGGGGTAGCTATGAGGAGAAAATTACACCGGAGACGTCCCCCGGCGAAGTGGTTGCGCTCTTTTATGAGGGTTTTGCCCGGCTTGATACGTTGCAGTTGGAAGAAGCCCTGAAAAAAGGGGTGGGATCGGACTTTGTCAAGATGGTCAGTGTGATGCATGTTACGGCGAAGATGCGCCAGGCTTATGAATATATCAAAGTGCCTTTTTTGGTGCTGGAGGATTTAACGATTTCGGAAGACCCGGCAACCTCCCCGGAGAAGCCGGTTTACCAGGCAACCTATCGCTTGAAGATGCTGGAAGGACCGAATTATCAGATCCAGGAACGATCGGACCGGTTGGTGCTTACCCGTTGGCGAAAGGAATGGCGGATCGGGGAGTTTAATTCAACTGTCCTCGCGACAGGCCAGGAGCCGGTGATGGGATTAGAATATCTGGATGATTGGGCGGAACCGGTGAGCCCCTGAGGGTGAAGCCTATGGCATAAAGGCTTGCACGGCCAGCGGAAAGTCTTGACAGATGAAGCCCGGTGGGATAATATTCGAAGTATCAAATAACGCATGATTCGAGGGGGATTTAGGTGGGAGATTTAGAAGAAATCTTGTTAAGCCCCGAGACGATTGCCGCCCGGGTTCAGGAGTTAGGTGCGGAAATCACAAGGGATTATCAAGGGAAAGAACTGTTGGTTATTGGGATTTTAAAAGGGGCCCTTCCGTTTATGGCCGATCTAATCCGAGCGATTAAGCTGCCGCTCAAATATGATTTAATGGCGGTTTCCAGCTATGGCGCTTCTACGAAATCGTCGGGGGCGGTGCAGATTCTCAAGGATATTGAGATGGGGATCGAAGGGGAGCATGTTTTGGTGGTTGAGGATATTATCGACACGGGCTTAACCCTTAATTACCTGGTTGGAAACTTGCGTTCCCGGAAGCCGGCCAGTCTCAAGATCTGTACCTTACTTGACAAACCAAGCCGCCGCGAGGTTGATATTACACCGGAATACAACGGCTTTGTCATCCCCGACCGCTTTGTGGTCGGTTACGGGTTGGATTACGCGGAGAAGTACCGTAATTTACCGCTGATCGGCGTCCTTAAACCGGAAGTATATGAGAATCGTTGAAGCGCAGTATGATTCCTTTAGAGTTGGTTAAAATAGTGGTAAACCACCAGTGCTAGCTCTAAAGGAGGTTTACTTATGCCAAGAAGGAAACTGGAAGAGGTCGCGGATGGAATCTTTATGGACCCGGTGCCGATCACGGCCGGCGATGAGGTGAGGTTGAAGTATAAAGGTCTTTTGGCGCAGTCCGGTGCGCGGACGATCTATCTCCGGACCGGTTATGGCACGGGCGCCTGGGAGGGGGTCCAGGACATTCCGATGCGCAAAGGCCGGGATGGTAGTTGGGCGGCTTCTTTAGTGGTTGACAATTCGTCCCGTTTAAACTTCTGTTTTCATGACGGTGCTAATAACTGGGACAACAACAACGGTATGAATTGGAGTTATGAAATACATGACGGTTCGCTGGATGAACACTGATCGTGGTACGTGTTCAAAAACCGGCGCTGCTTTTCTGTCGAGGACAACCGGAATAAAGAGGGATAAGGCCTGGTGAAGGCCTTTTCTTTTTTTAGACGGCGAAGAATGTAAAGCGGTTGGAAAGTTGAGGCAGGATTTTAATTTTAGCTGTAGAAGTAAACCCTATTATCTCAGCGGGAGGAGGGGGATGATGGCCAGGATTCTGGTTATTGACGATTCCCCGCTCTTCAGGTTATTATTGACCGAGATCCTGACCAAGAATGGAAATGAGTGTTATGAAGCTTCATCGAACAGCGAAGGCATGAAAATCTTCTTGCAAGAGTCACCGGATCTGGTTATTAAGGATTTAATCATGGAAGATGACGATCCGATTGAAGTGATCCGACAGCTGAAAAGGCAAAAACCTGAGGTTAAAATCGTCATTTGCAGTACGGCGACCCAAAAAAGCTTAATCTATGATGCGATCCGGGCCGGGGCGCAAGATTTCCTGATCAAACCGTTTAATTCGGATGAAGTGCTGAAAACCGTTAACCGGCTCCTCGCGCAATAACTCCCGGATATTAAATCCCAAATATTATCGGGAGGAAACATGATAATTCTCCCGAAATTACTGATAAACGGAAGCGATTGAGAGGAAATGCAGCACAGGTTATAATTAACATCACAGCAACTAAAGGAGTAATGGACATGGCAAAAAAAGATCCACTGCGTTTTTTTCTCCTCTTGATTCTCATCCAAATCGGTGCGGTTTTTTCTTGGCAGGGGCAAGCGAAGGGGGAAGCGGCAGCCCCTGTTTCCAGCCCGCAATTTTCCGGTTATTTTTCCCTCTATGATGCGGACCAGAATCTGGTACCGGATCATTTAGCTTTTACCCTCGACCTGCCCGCCGAGTACACCGGCGAGGTCCTGTGGGTCTGCGGGGAACTGCAGGCGATGGTGAATAATCAATGGCAGACGATTGATTACGCCGCCCGGAATTATCCCGGCCCGTACGGCGGGACCCCGACGTTAACCTTTTACGGCGGGGAACTGAAAAGGTTAAGGGTCAATGGTCCTTTCCGGATTATTGTCCAGATTAAAGGGGTAAATGTCAATCTCTCCGGGGTGGGCGGTTTTTCCCCTTCTTACCGGTATGAAGAGTTTGAAGCCTCCGATCTGGTCATGTGTAACCAGGGTACGGTTTCGACCGCGTTGATTCGAAACCAGATTTACCAATGGGCGGCGCAACAGGGAATCAGGCTTGGACCGCTCGGGGCGGTTACTTTCGCCTTTGACCGTTGGCGGTTTGACTTTACCGGAGAGGCGCAGGATTCTCCCAAGAGAGTATGGTATGCGCCGGACGGCCGGATTGATTGGGTCGAACGTTAGTATATTGATCAGGGAAAACTCCGTCAATCGTTTCCGGATGACCATTCAATTTATCCTGCTTGTAAACGGGCGCTCCCTGTTCCTGCCTGGAGCAGCAGGGGAAACGGCAAGGCCCGGCTGTGCAGAAAAAAGATCCGTTCGGCGGATCTTTTTTTATGACTGGGAAAGGATGGTTGTGGAAGCAGACTACATATGAGATAATTTGGAGAAGAAGATAAAGTCAAACCTGGGAGGTGGTCTGATGGATCTGTTCAGCTCCGCCGGTGAAGAGCAACGGAAGAGAGAAGCGCCTCTAGCCACCCGGATGCGGCCGCAGAGTTTTGAAGAATTCGTCGGTCAGCAGGAGATTATCGGCCCAAACCGGCTCTTGCGGCGGGCGATCGAAGCCGACCGGTTAACTTCAATGGTTCTCTATGGCCCGCCGGGGACGGGCAAAACCACCCTGGCCTTTCTAATTGCCAAGTATACGAAAGCGCATTTTGAGATCCTGAATGCGGTTTCCGCCGGGGTGACCGAAGTCAGAAAGGTGATCAAGGAAGCGCAAGACCGCTTGGCGCTTTACCGGCAGAAAACCGTGGTTTTCATCGACGAAATTCACCGCTTCAACAAAGGACAACAGGATGCCCTCCTCCCGGCGGTGGAGGACGGGACAATTATCTTAATCGGAGCGACGACCGAAAATCCCTACTATGAAGTGAATGCGCCGCTCCTTTCCCGCTCCCGTGTCTTCCGCTTATCGCCCTTGACAGCAGAGGAGATTACGCTCTTGGTTGAACGAGCACTGGCCGACCGCGAGAGAGGATTGGGTGATTACCATGCGGTTTTAACACCCGAAGCCCTGGAGCATTTAATCCGGGTGGCGGAAGGGGATGCCCGGGTTGCACTCAACGGGTTGGAATTGGCGGTGTTAACCACGGAACCGTCCGCCGACGGGAAACGGCATATTACCGCGGAGATTATTGCCGATTCGGTCCAACGGCGGGTGCTCCGCTACGATAAAAGCGGGGATAATCACTACGATACTATTTCCGCATTTATTAAATCGATCCGCGGATCGGCGCCGGATGCCGCCCTTTTTTATCTGGCCAAGATGCTCAAGGCCGGGGAGGATCCGAAATTCATCGCGCGGCGGATGATTGTGCACGCTGCGGAGGACATCGGAAATGCCGATCCCCATGCTTTGCTGGTTGCCGTGGCCGCGGCACAAGCCCTGGAGATGGTCGGGTTACCGGAAGCCGAGATACCGATGGCCCAGGCGGTAATTTATCTGGCGACCGCTCCGAAGTCGAACTCTGTTGTCAAGGCCATTCGTCTTGCCCAGTCCGATGTGGAGGAGATCGGGCAAGGGAGTGTCCCCCTGCATTTACGGGATGCCAATCATCCCGGCTCGCAACAGATGGGGTACGGCAAGGATTACCTCTACCCGCATGATTTTCCCGGACACTATGTCAAACAGGAGTATATGCCGGACGAACTGCGCGGACGGCAGTATTATTTCCCCGGTGGCCTGGGGTACGAAAAAGTGCTGAAAGCACGCTTAGAAAAGTGGAAATCTGCAAATACTGAGTAGGGATTGAAAGCATGCTCTGCGGGCGGCTCATCATTTTCCAGCAGAAAAATTTAAAAAACGGAAATAAACTGCTTGACAAAGGCCGGTTATATTTGTTATAATTTTCTTTCTTGACAGAAATGGACAATCCGTGCTATAATCCTTTTAGGGTTGAAAAGAAGGATGGTGAACGGGTTTGTCCAAACAACAAGAACCAAATATCCTGGAGAAAATTAAGAAGGATATGGACGGCTTTGTTGGCCAGGAGATCAGCTTAAAAGCGAATACCGGCCGCAAAAAAGTATTTGAGGTTAATGGGATCTTGGAACAGACTTATCCGAACATCTTTGTCGTTAAATTCCAAGAACGTCAGGTAGAACGGCGCGTTTCATATACCTATGCCGACTTGTTAACGGAGGTTGTTGAAGTCTCAATCGGGGACACCCGGATTGGGGTGCAGACAAACTAACGAGGAAAACCCGTCGCCGACGGGTTTTATTTTTTTGCCTTTTTTAAAAGAATTACCGCCCCGGCGTCAAGGAAGCCCGTGGAGATTGTTGCGGTGCACAAACAGGAAGTGGCGGCGTTTATGTCGAAATAGAAACCGGATCCGGCGGGCACCGAAGGCCTGGCTGCTTTGTTTACCGGATGGAAAGCAGCGTGGTTGGTCTTTAAACGGTGGCCGTTGGATTGACAAGTACGACGGGCCGAAGCGAGGACGAGGATGCCGGGGAAATTTTATACAACAGTAATCTTACTTGCGGCTTTAATCTTTGGGTATCCGGAGTGGGTTGCGGAAGCGGCCGCACCGGAGTTGGAAGTAAAGCTCACGTTCGATCTTCCTCTTTCTTTATCCTGTTCGGGAAGGGTCCAGCTTTTTTCTTTGCCCGAAGGCAAGTTGGCACAGAAAGCTTATTTACCGCCGGAAGCTTGGCGTTTGCTTGAGGGCCGGGAACTTTCGCCGGAAACAACCTGGGAGGTCACTTTGGTCCAGGGGGAGATTGTGTTCCGGGCGGCGGGTGGGGAGGAAGTCTTCCATTCCGGGGAACCGTTGTTGTTACGCGCTGCGGAGGGTGGAGAGCTTAAACTGAACGGCCGGTCGTACCCCGGCACGCTTCAATTTTGGCCGGGGGGTGAACTATCCATCTTTAACCGGCTTGGGTTGGAAGATTATGTCGCCGGGGTGCTGAGCTGTGAAGCGTACGCCAGTTGGCCGCTGGAAGCTTTAAAGGCGAATGCCGTGGCGATTCGAACATACACCCTTTATAGCCTGGGAAAACATGACATTTACGATCTTTGCGACCAGGTGCATTGCCAGGTCTACCGTGGCCTCCATCTGGCGCCGGTTTTTGAGGAAGCGGCGGCCGCGACCGAAGGCGAGGTCTTGACCTGGAACGGGAAGCTGATCGAGGCAGTTTATCATTCGAGTAGCGGGGGAAGAACGCGGAATAACGATGAAGTATGGGCGAGTCCCCCCCTTCCTTACCTGCGGGCGGTGGAAGACTTTGATCAAGGCGGGCGCAATTATTATTGGCCGCAAGCCTACCTGATCGGCCGGGATGAATTGGCCGGCGCTTTGGGTTTTGCGCCCGGTCAGCGGATCGAGCTTACCCCGTTCTGCTCGCCGGCCGGGGAACGCTTAGGGTTTATTTTTTTCGCGACAAAACAGCGGTTGAGCAAGCAGCTCAAAAACGAGGAGTTGCGGCGGCTGTTTTCCTTCCCGAGCGCCAACTTCCGGGTGTTGATCATTGAGGAACAGGCCTTACCGGCGGTGATTGGCACAGGGCGTAGTAGTGATCCTGGCGCCATGCTGCCCAACAATGAGGAGAACCGCTTACAACTGGCCAGGACGGCCGCGGGCGGCGGAAGACTGGTGACCGGCAAGGTTACGCTGGAAGCAGGAGAAAGTTTGCTCGTTATTGGGAACGGCTCCGGTCACGGGGTGGGACTCAGCCAATGGGGGACGGTTGGAATGGCGGAACGGGGCTACAGTTACCAGGAGATTCTCCGGCATTATTACGGGGAAGAGGTGCGGTTTGCCTGTTTAGGGGAGTAAGGGGACTCCTTCCCGCGAGGTAGTTTTTAGGATGCGCTAGATAAAATATTGAATCCTGGCCCGGGGGAAAAATCGCGGAATTTCACTGGTAAAAAAGTCTTTGAGGCTTGCCAGTTTTTCCGGAGGATAAAGGTACTTGCCGTGTCCATATTTCCCCCATTTAAACTTGCGGTCGCTCTCTTCCATCTCCAGCTTGGTACGGGGGAAGCGCTCAAGGATAATTTTTTTGGCCCGGGCGGTGAACCGGTGGGAGATCAGTTCAAAACTAAATTCCTGATCTACCAGCGGTCCTAACTGCCGGGCGAGGTTTTCCAGAAGGCTACGGTAGTCTTCCCGCCAGTTTTGAACGATAAATAACGGGGCAATGATAAAGCCAAAGGGGTAACCGGCACGGGCGATTTTGCCGGCGGCGGTGAGCCGCTCCTCCAACGAAGCGGTATTGGCTTCAAGGGTTTGAATGATCCGGTCGGTGTTGATACTAAAACGGAATCTGGTATGGGCATGATGCTCAATTGGAAGCAGGCTGTCCACGTTGGCGAATTTGGTGACAATCCGGAGCCTTCCATGCTCTTGTGTACCGAAAAATTCAATGGTTTTCCGTAAGGAGCCGGTGAGATGCTCCACGGCCAGCGGGTCGGAAGTACTGGCTGCTTCGAAACTGGTGATCCGGGGACGGTTCTGCTCAATTTTGCGCCGGATGGCAGCAAGGATTTCATCGACATTAACATAAACGCGGATGTAGGGTTTACGCCCAAGGGTGGTGGCGAGGTAACAGTACTGACAGCCTCCCGGGCAACTGGTACCGAGGGCGAATTCAAAGTCGGCCGAGGGAGGACAAGGTTCAAGGGTTAATGATTTTTTGACGCCGACTACGAGGGTACGCTTAGCTTCACGGTAGGCGATCTGTGGAGTATCGCCGGGCAGGCCGAGCACACGGTTATGGGAGGGTATAATCTTAATGGGGATCTGGCGGGTGGTCATTTCGTTGTAAAGGTGTTGTCCCAGCGGGTAGTCGAGGGCCTCAGGTTCAAAGTAAGCACGGACCGGAATAAAAAGCTGCATTTCCCCATATCCTTTCTGCAAATAGGTTTTGGGCGTGGCTTCGACGGATCATCTATTGATCTCCTTACTAGTCTTGGCGAAAGAATGTGTAACTTGCGAGGGAGTTTTTGTCGGTGTGCACCGTTGTGCCGGGGCTACGGCACACCGGGGGTGAGGGTAAGCAGCGGGCAGTTGAAGAGATGACGGTAAGCAGGGTTTTGTCTTCAGCAAGAAGAACTGTAAGTTCGGCGGGTGGGGAAGCACGGTGAACAAGGAGAAAGGAGAGTTGTGGATGCCGGGGAAAGACTGGCGGGCGGAGTTGATTGCGGCTGTGCAGCCGGGAAATTACCGGTATGATGAGCCAATGTCTCATCATACTTCCTTTCGGATCGGGGGACCGGCGGATTTAATGATCGAAGTGGGGACCCCCGACGAACTGGCGCGGACGGTGGATTATTGCCGGCAAGCCGGAATTTTCTGGTTTCTGCTGGGCCGCGGCACAAATCTTCTCGTGAAAGACGAAGGAATCAGGGGCGTTGTACTGAAATTGGCGGGAGAATTTTCCCGGATTACGATCGAAGGGGAGAAAATTAAAGCAGGCGCCGCCCTTTCGCTGGCGATGGTGGCTGAACAGGCTGCCCGTCACGGGTTGGCCGGCTTTGAGTTTGCCTCGGGGATTCCCGGGAGCATCGGTGGGGCGGTCTTTATGAATGCCGGGGCTTACGGGCGGGAAATGAAAGATGTGGTCAGCGCCGTCCATGTTTACGAGCCGGGGCAAGGTTTTAAGATCTACCAGCGGGACGAGATGGAGTTTGCCTACCGTTCCAGCCGCCTCCAGACCGAAGGAGGAATCTGTTTGGAGGTCCTTCTGGCGTTGACCCCCGGTGAGGAAGGCCTGATCCGGCAGGAGATGGGAGAGCTGAACAGCCGGCGCCGGGAAAAACAACCCTTGGAATATCCGAGCGCGGGCAGTGTTTTTAAACGCCCGTCGCACGATTTTGCCGGCCGCCTAATCGAGGAAGCCGGCCTGAAAGGGAAACAAGTCGGTAAAGCGCAAGTCGCGCTGAAACACGCCGGGTTCATCATTAACCTGGGCGGGGCAACGGCGCAGGATGTTCTCGAGCTGATTGCCCTGGTGCAGGAGGAGGTTTACCGGAAGAGCGGCGTTTGGCTGGAACCGGAAATCCGCGTAATTGGAGGATCTTGAGCCAGACAAGTTAAAACTTCAGTGGCCTTCTGGACCTCAAATGACCGGTGGCGTGGACAAGCGGCAAGAAGATTCGCCGGATTGCCGGGTAGGCGGTACGGCCAGCCAGTCTATCGTTGTCGGGATGGTACTCGGGCTTCTTGCAACTCATTGTTCAGTGAAGCTAAGTTAAACTCCAACGGCCTTCTGGAACACAAATGCCGATTGTCCAGCGATGCGGGACGGGCAGCGAGGGAGTAAATTCCAGGAGGAGCAACTGGAAATAGGGAGAAAGAAACCTCCGGGAGGGGATGACTTGAACAACAGGGAACAAAGAGCGCAGCGGTCCAGGTTTTTTTCTTTTTTCTTCGTTTTTGCCGTGCTGATCATGTGCTTGGCCGGTCGTCCCCCGTTGAGCAGGGCGCAGAATGAAGAAAAGCTTGAACGGTTGATTGCGGTTGAGTACGATGTTTGGAGCATCGATTGGCGGCCGGATGGCCGGATTGTTTTTTCCGGGAAAAAGGAGGGAGAGATCGGAGAGCAGGTCCGGATCTGGCTATATAAGCCCGGTCCGGAGAACGAACCGGTCTTGTGGACGGGAACCGGGACGCTGGTCGACACCTCCCCGAAATGGGCGCCGGACGGCAGCGGAGTGGTGATGGTGCGTAAAACGGTTCCGGGGACGGCGACGCGCCAGATGCAGACCGCACTTTGGTGGAAGGCTTTTCCTTCGGGTGAAGGATTGCGGTTGACGACCGGTCCGGAAGACCGGGATCCGGCCTGGTCGCCCGATGGGGAGAAGATCGTCTTTGTGCGGGGCGACGGGCTTTTTACTTCTTCTTTAATGGCAATTAACCGCAACGGGACCGGCTTAAAGACCATCCTCCCGGCCTGTCAGGGGTTTATCACGACGCCGCATTGGGGGAAGGATAATAAACTTTATTACACCCTGCTGCAACCGCGGAAGACGGCAGTGAAAACGGAGAGCCTCACCGCGGAAAGCTGGGGTTTGGATCAGGGGCGAATCTGGGTTTTTGACCCCGCCACCGGTGAGAACCGGCCGCTCCTCGAGGAAGAAAAAGGCAATGACCACCGGCATCCGGCGGTTTCACCCAGCGGCCGCTACCTGGCGTATGTTGCCACCCGCGGGGGAAACGGGCCCGAAGTGCGGGTCATCCGCGACCGGGGAAGTTTGATTGTTTTGGATCTGAAAACCCAAGAGCGCTTCCGGGTTACGGACGGCGTGAGCCTCAACGGCGGTTCTCCCTGTTGGAGTCCTGACGAGAAGAAGATCGCCTTTCTCAGTTTCCGGGATAACCGGCCGGCCGCCTGGGAGATTGAATGGCAGAAGTATGCGGTAAAAGAGTGAAATGGATTGACGCTGCCAAATTTAGATGAGCGGGGCCGCAGACGGTTTTTTATCTAATCTTGATCCGTAATCAATGCAAAAACGAATTATATTGCTTTGACCAAGCTGACCACAGATCAACAGAAAATGTTAAACTGTGGTTCTTTTTTAATCTCTGTTTTTATGTGATAATGGGGGCAAGAGGTAAAAGCCGATGCTTGGAGACTTTAAAGTTGAACAGGGAAGACCAACTTATATCCAGCTTAAAGAGTATCTGAAGCGCCAGATTCTGAACGGCCTTTGGCAGGCAGGCGAGCGCCTTCCGTCAACCAGGGAGTTGGCCGCTGTTCTCCAACTTGGACGCAACACCGTGGTCCAGGCTTACCTGGATTTGGAGGAGGAAGGGTTTATCTATACGGTGCGCGGTCAGGGTTCGTTTGTCGCTGAGGTCGCGGTCAAACAGGGCCCGGCAACCGTCCTTAACTGGACGGAGCGCATTACGCCGCAGGCTGTTTCCGCGGTGGAACTGGATATTGAAAAGACCGAACTGAAATGGGAAAAGGGTATGCTTTCTTTTAAGAGTATTGCGCCGGACGGGGACCTCTTCGAAACCGAGGCTTTCAAGAAAGCTTTCCTTGACCGCTTCGCCATGGAAGGCGCGAAGATTCTGAATTACGGCTATGCCAAGGGTTATAAACCGCTCCTCGACTATTTGGTTAATTACCTGAAGAATAAAGGAGTGGAGCCGGAAGGGAAGGACATCATCATTACCAATGGATTCACGGAAGGACTGAACTTAGTCTTGTCCGGGCTCTGCCAACCGGGAGACGGGATCGTTACCGAGAACCCCACCCACAATACGGCGTTGAAAATAATGAAACTGCGGGGGTTAAAGATCCATGGCATCCGGATGGAGGAAGACGGTCTAAACCTAAAGCAACTCGAGAACGTCCTGGCCAGTGAACCGATTAAGGCCGGTTTTCTGATTCCTTCCTATCATAACCCGACCGGACTGGTGATGGCGCCGGAGAAACGCCTAGCGGTGCTGGAGATCTTCTCCCGCTACCGGGTACCAGTCATTGAAGACGGTTTTAATGAAGAACTCCGCTATTCCGGTTCGCATGTTGCTCCGCTCCTGGCCCTGGCTGGACGGGGAAACAACGTAGTCTATATCGGCAGTTTTTCCAAGATCCTCTTTCCAGGCCTGCGCCTCGGGTGGGTAATGGGCGATGCGGAACTGATTGCCGTCCTCGAGAGTGTCAAGCGGAGCATGAATATTCATACCAGCTTTTTGGATCAGGCCCTGCTTTACGAGTATTTACAGAGTGGTTCCTTTGAAAGGTACCTCCGGCGCGCCCGGAAGATCTACCGGCAGCGGCACGAGGAGGCGGTCCGGTTGGCGTCGGCTTTGATCCCACACCGCCGGATCTGGGGCGAGGGCGGGCTGCACATCTTTGTGGAACTGGAGGAAGGGATCAACGCGCGCGCGGTCTTGGCGGAATGTTACCGTCAAGGGGTCTTGTTTATGCCGGGGGATCTTTTTTATACCGATGGAAAAGGCCAGAATACATTCCGCTTGGGGATTGCCCGGGTTACTGCCGAGCAGATGAGGAAAGGGTTTGGCCTAATCGGACAGGTGATTTCGAAGTTGGAGGCGGGAAAAAATGCGTAGTTTTGAAAAATCAAGTAAACTCGAGCATGTCTGTTATGACATCCGGGGTCCGGTGATGGATGAGGCCAACCGTTTAGAGGCGGCCGGCCATAAGATCCTAAAGTTAAATATTGGGAATCCGGCTCCCTTCGGTTTTCATGCGCCGGCGGAGATCCTCCAGGCCGTGAATGAAAACCTTGGGCATGCGGATGGGTATGTGGAATCGAAAGGACTCCTCTCCGCCCGGCAGGCGATCAGGGAGTACTGCTTAAAGAAGGGGATTGCCGGGGTGGAAGTGGATGATATTTATATCGGGAACGGCGTCAGCGAGCTGATCACCTCCTCAATGCATGCGCTCTTAAATACCGGGGATGAGATTTTGATCCCGGCACCGGATTATCCGCTCTGGACGGCCGCCGTCACCTTGGCCGGCGGGAAGGCCGTGCATTATCTCTGTGACGAGGCGGCCGACTGGTACCCCGATCTTAACGATCTTAAACGGAAGATCACGCCGAAGACGAAAGGGATTGTCGTGATCAATCCGAACAACCCGACCGGCGCGGTCTATCCGCGGGCCTTATTGCAGGAGATTGTCAAGTTGGCGGCGGCCCATGAACTGATCGTCTTTGCCGATGAGATTTACGACCAGATCCTCTACGACGGGGTGGAGCATACCTCAATCGCTTCCCTCTCCGATCAGGTCTTATTCGTAACGATGAACGGGCTTTCCAAGTCGCACCGGATTGCCGGTTTCCGGGTCGGCTGGATGGTGGTGAGCGGCAAGAAGGAGAGCGCCAAGGGGTATATCGAAGGCTTGAATATGCTGGCTTCCATGCGGTTGTGCAGTAATGTGCCGGCCCAGTATGCGATTGCACCGGCTTTGACCGGTTACCAAACCATTAAAGATTACACGAAACCGGGCGGGCGCCTTTATAACCAGATGGAGTTCGCCTGGCGGCGGATTAACCAGATTCCCGGAGTTTCCTGTGTCCGGCCGAAAGGGGCATTCTATCTCTTCCCCAAGGTCGATACCACGCGCTTTAAGATCACCGATGATCAGCAGTTTGTCACAGATTTCCTCACCGCCGAGAAGGTACTCTTGGTCCAGGGGACCGGCTTTAACTGGCCGTACCCCGATCACTTCCGCGTGGTCCTGTTGCCGGAGATCAAAGTAATAAGTTCCGCCTTTGACCGGCTGGAGAAGTTCCTGGCCACCTATGACCAGAGCCGCTGGGTACGGAAGGTGGGTTAAAGGCGAGCCAAACTTTGATCCCCTAGTTTTTTTAGGGAAAAATATGCAAGGTTATTTTGGGCGGTGCAAGCCTTTGCGAAACGGGGCATAAATCCCAAGCATGGATTATGTCCCGTTCTTTTTTCTAATTTCATGGGATGCCTTTCCGCTCCGCCAAAAAAGTTTAAGAACAGCAAAAAGGGCGGGCGCAGGAGAAGCGCCACTGGAATCTTTAACAATGACGCTTAATATATTTGTGAGGATAGCCGGCAGGAGATGGTTGAGAAATAAAAATTTCGTAAAAAACCCAATGCCAGCCATCGATTGTTATTGACGGGGGAAGAAGGAGGTGGTAAGATATGCCTGACTGACCGACCGTTCGGTCGAGGGAGGTGGCCAAGAATGACAACCAATGAGCAGCCGTTAGCGTTGCCGGAAATAGAGACCAAAGAACGGATTCTTGCAGCCGCACTGAAGGTTTTTGGCGAAAAGGGCTATCATCCGGCGACGATGGCCGAGATCGCCGAAGCGGCCAATGTCGGGAAAGGAACTTTATACTGGTACTTTTCCAGTAAAGAAGAATTGTTCACCGGGATCATTGAGCAACAGATCCAGACGGTGAATTTGGAACTCCGGTCGGTGCTGGAAGCTGCCGAGCAGCCCTTTCCGGAGTTGTTGCTCACCTTTACAAAGGTCTTTCTCGATTATTCATATAACAAACGGCAGCTGTCGCGGATTTTCATGGGCACCCCGCTGGGGTTTAGTGACGAACTCCGCGCGCGGATGTTCAGCTGGCACAAGGAGTTTCTGGCGATTAATACCGAACTCATCCAGCTGGGTTTAAAGAAGGGGTTCTTCAGTCCGGATTTGGAAGTGGAAAGAGTGGTGACTGCTTTTACCGGGCTCCTGTTTGCCTTTAGCGGCCGGCAGTTTATGGAGGAGAACGGGGATCAGGTAGAAGCGGAGGCCGTATTTATCAGGGATTTAATCACCCATGGGATTGCCCATCAAGCGTAGGGAGGATCGTGACGGTGAAGAGGATAAACATATTATTTGGCATCTTTACCATTTTGTTCTTGCTTTTCGGGATTGCCCGGCCTCCAGTACAGGCCGCCGGGGGAAAAGCGATCAGTCTGGCGGAGGCGCTCCAGATGGCGCTGGCAAATCCCTATAACCTGGGCGCCGGTAAGGCGAACGTAAACCTGGCGGAAGCCCAGAAGCAGAAGGCGGAGGCCGGACGCTGGCCGTCGCTTGGTTTAAGTACGAATTATACAATGGTTGGCCCGTATACGACCGTTGAGATGTTGTATATCTCCAACCCGGGAATCGTGGGCTATACAGTTCTTCCCAGCCTCAAGGATGTCGAGGCAAAGGGAGCCTACTCCACGGGCCTTAACCTCCAGTTCCCGGTCTATATGGGCGGGAAACTTGCCTCCGCCGCCGAGATGACGCGTCTGGGTCTCCAGACGGCGGAGATCGATTACCAGGCGGGGTACCAGAATCTGATTTACCAGGTGATCCAGGCTTACATCACTGTTTTAAAAGCAGACGGGATGGTGGAATTGAGCAAGGAGCAGGTTAAACTGCTGCAAGAACACCAGAGGTTGATTGAGACGAATTTGCGCCTCGGTTATGCAACGAAGAACGATTTGCTGGAGACGCAGATCAGGGTGACCCAGGCGGAGTTGGGTGTGGTGAAAGCGGAACATGGCAAGAAGTTGGCCCTTGAAAACCTCTGTAATTTGTTGGGAATTCCCCCCCAGGAAGTGGTTTTAACGTCAAGGCCGAAGCTGGGGGCGCGCACTCACCTTCCCGGTTTGGAAGAGGTCTTACGCCGGGCGGAGGAGGGAAGTCCGGAGCTGAAGAAACTGGAGACTGCCGTCCGCCTGGCCGAGGAAAACCTCGCCCTGAGTAAGAAGTATTGGCATCCGAATCTGGTGATGGTCGGTTCCTATGGGACGCAAAACCGGGAACAGCCGACATTTGAAGATGCGATATGGAGTTTTACCCTGAATCTGGACTGGAAATTCTTCGATGCCGGGGCTGGAAAAGCGGGGATCAGGGAGGCCGAAGCCAACCTGCAAGCCCTACAGTTCCAACTGGCGCAGGTCCGCGATTTACTTAAACTGGAAGTTCGCCAGAAATACCTGGCGGTCACGGAGGCCGCCCGGGTTCTCGCCTTAACCGAACTGAGCAGGCAGCAAGCAGCCGAGAATTATGAGTTTTTAAAGGCCAAATTCGAATTAGGGGCGGCCACGAACTTGGAGTTATTGTCCGCCCAGAACACATTGAACATGGCGTTAAACGATCATTTAAATGCGGAGTATGACTATTACTTGGCAGTCTCGGCTTTATACAAGGCGATGGGTGAAACGGAGAAATTCATGCTGGAGGTCAGTGAAGATGCGTAAATTTTTAGTGATTGTCCTCGTTATTGTAGTTGTGATAGTTCTTGGTCTCCTCCTGACCGGCGGCCCGGCGCGGAAAGCGGTACCGGTGGTTAACCAGGAACAAACGGCCGCGCGGTTTGCTGTCGAGGTCGTGCCCGTGGTGCGGGGAGATCTCAAGCAAACCGCGGCTTTGAATGTGACCTTCGCCCCGGAAAGCAGTGTGCCGATCATTCCGAAGACCGGCGGAACCGTGACGCAGGTGTTGGTGGCGACCGGTGACCGGGTAACGAAAGGGCAGACCCTTTTTACCATCGATGATTATCATTTACAGTTGCAGGTTAAACAGGCGGAGGCGGCTTACGAGATGGCTTCTGCTAATCTGGCGCAAGTGCAAAAAGGGGTTTCCGCCGAGGAAATGAAACAGATTGAATCGATGGTTTCCCAGGCAAAAGCTTCATATGAGAATGTCAGCGCCGAAAGCAAGCGGATGACGGAGCTCTTCCAGCGGGGAATGATTACCCAGCAACAATTGGAGGCGGTTCAATTGCAAAAAGAAATTGCCGCCAGTAATTTGACCGCTGCCGAAGCCCGGTTAACGGCGGCGCAGAAAGGGGCCTCCCCGGAACAGCTCGAAATGCTTCAAGCCCAGGTAAAACAGGCGGAAATTGCTCTGGAGATGGCGAAATTACAGTTAAGCTATGCCCGGGTGACGGCGGCGATCTCCGGGGTGATTGCCCAACTGACGGTGGAAGAGGGGAGTATGGCCGCGCCTTCGGCTCCCGCCGGGTTAATTGTCGCCGACAGTAAAATGAAGGCGAAGGCGATGGTTCCGGAGAGTTACATTAATCAATTACGGGCTGGGGACAAAGTGGTCATCGAAGCCAAAGCCATCCCTGGGATGAGCTTCGACGGGACGATCACAGCCATCACCCCGCTTGCCGACCAGATGACCAGGCAGTTCCCGGTGGAGATCTCCGTGCTTAACCAGTCGAATCTGCTGAAAGCGGGGATGATGGGGACAGTCCATTTCACGATCGGTGAAGTCCGTAACCAATTGTTAATTCCGGTTGATACCGTGTTGTTTGAAGGCGAGCAAGCTTATGCTTTTGTCGTGGAAGACGGCTCTGCGGTTCGCCGCCCATTGAAGACCGGCCTGGAATCCGGGGGCATGATCGCGGTGCTGGAAGGCCTGGCTGAGGGAGAGCAGGTGATCAGTCGCGGTCAGCACCAGGTGAAAAACGGGATGTTAGTCGAGGTGAGATAGATGAATATGCCAACTTTCTCGGTGAAACGGCCGGTCACAACGCTCATGATCTTTCTGTTAATTATGGTCTTGGGGGTTGTCTCCCTTTTCCGGTTAAAAGTCGACCTCATGCCGGAAATGACCTTTCCGGTTGCTTCGGTGATTACCACTTACGAAGGGGTAGGCCCCCAGGAGATCGAAAACCTGGTGACCAGACCCTTGGAGGGTGTCTTGGGGACAGTCGCCAATATTGAGCGGATTACGACCTATTCCACCGCCGGGCAATCAATCGTAATCATGGAATTTAACTGGGGCACCGATATGGATTTTGCCCTGTTGGATGTACGGGAAAAGATTGACCTGATTAAGGGTTATTTTCCGGACGGGGTCGAAAGCCCGCTGGTCTTTAAGTTTGACTCCGCGATGATGCCCATTATAAATCTGGCAGTCACTGGCGAGGCCGACCTCGTAACCTTAAAAAAGATGGCGGATGAAGAGGTCAAACCGGCGCTGGAACGGTTGAGCGGTGTAGCTTCTGTGGATGTGTCCGGTGGATTGGTGCCGGTGATCAAGATTGAGGCCGATCCGGTTAAGCTGCATGCTTATGGGTTGACCCTGCAAAATATCACCCAGTTTCTCCAGGCGGAGAATCTGAATCTACCAGGGGGAACTGTCCAGTCCGGCAACCTTGAATTGATCGTGCGGACTACCGGCGAGTTTAAGCGGATCGAACAGATCGAAGATTTGAATCTTGTTTCGCCCAGCGGCGGCCTGGTCAAATTAAAGGAAGTAGCCCGTGTTTTTCCTACTTACAAAGAACTCAACAGTTATGTGCTGCTTAACGGGCAACCGGCCGTTGGCATTTCGATTCAGAAGGAGACCGATGCCAATACCGTTGAGACGGCCAAACGGGTCGTCCGTGAACTCGAGAAGCTGAAGAGGGAGTTGCCTTCTACCGTTAAACTGGATGTGGTGATGAACCAAGCGGATTTTATCCAACATGCGATCCGCGAATTGCGGAACAGTGCTTTGCTCGGCGGTTTTCTGGCCGTCGCCATTCTCTTCCTCTTTTTACGGAACTTCCCCAGCACTTTAATCATTGGCCTGTCCATTCCGATCTCGATCATCACTACCTTCGTCTTAATGTACTTTGCGAAGCTTGAATTGAACATGATGACTCTGGGCGGACTGGCGCTGGGCGTCGGGATGATGGTTGACAATGCGATTGTGGTCCTGGAGAACATCTTCCGCTTCCGGGATGAAGGATACGAACTGGAGAAGGCGGCAGTGGAAGGCAGTACCGAGGTCGGGATGGCGATTACGGCTTCCACGTTGACGACGGTTGTTGTCTTCTTACCGGTGGTCTTTATGGAGGGGATGACGTCGCAGTTCTTTAAAGAGTTGGCCTTGACGGTGACCATCTCCTTGCTGGCGTCGCTCTTTGTCGCCCAGACCCTGGTGCCGATGTTGAGTTCGAAGTTTCTCTATGTCAGGGGCAAAAAGGCCCGGCAGCCGGAGGCGGCAAAGACCCAAGCTTTCCCCGAGAAACGAGACCGTCTTGGTTGGTATAAAAAAAGCCTGGCCTGGGCTTTGCAACACCGCAAGACCGTGATCTTTTTATCCCTCTTTTTATTTCTCTTCAGTTTTGTGATGGTTTTCCGGTTGGGGGCGGAATTCATTCCCCAAATGGATCAAGGGATGATCTCAATTCAAATCCGGATGCCAAAGGGTACGGTGCTGCGCGAGACGGAAGAGGTTGTTGCGCAGGTCGAAGCCGTCCTCTTTGCGCTTCCGGAAGTAAAGATGGTTGCCTCCACCGTCGGCGGTGGCGGGTCAACCGGTTCGTTTGGAATCTCGACGGCCGGTACAGACAAAGCATCACTAACAATCCTGTTGGTTGATAAAGACAAGCGTGCGCGCAGTTCGGAGGAGGTGGCCGAAGCGATCCGCGCGCAGATCGGCGCTATACCGGGAGCTGTAATTCAAGTGCAAGCGTCGACGACGTCATTTAGCGGCGGAAAACCGGTTAATATTAAACTTAAAGGCCGCGATTTTGCGCAGTTGGAGGCGATCGCCGCGGACCTGGTTAATTTGATCAAAGAAGTAGAAGGGACGCGCGAGGTGGAATCGAGCCTCGACGAGGGACGTCCTGAACTCCAGGTCCGGATTGACCGCGAACGGGCATCCGCGTTGGGCTTAAATGCTTATACGGTTGCT
>JAKOVI010000057.1 GCA_029782135.1 Bacillota bacterium | reverse complement strand
GTCCAGGTGATTTCGACACGGGCGCGGAGGCGACGTTTCTGCCGCTGCTTGATCGCATCTGTATATTCACGGCTTACCGGTAGCATTTTGTTGCCTCCAATTCAAGCGTCACCCCAGACCATTCCCAGTCATCGCGGATTGTTTCGCGAGTCAGACTTATTGGCCGGAGAATAACATCATACTCTTTGGCGTTACCGTGCCGATCGACAATGATGAGGTTCAATGTTCGATGGAGGTCGTATAAATCCAGGAGCGCCTCAACTTCCGGCCCATAAAGTTCCTGATAAGATATGGTCCACGCCGGACGAACACCGATTAGGTCGCTCGCAAGCGCCCCGGAGACGGTTACCTGTTCGCGAAGGATCTCAATCGGTTTTGGAGTAATCTTTCGCCCGCCGTAAGCCGGGAGGAGTATTTCCTGACCCTTCAAGCCGAGATATATTTCGCCTGGTTTTCTAGCCATCAACCACCCCTCCTTTGAGTTTCACTGATCCTAATTTCAGCCAGTTTCCGCTCCAGTTTTTTCAATCCTAGCTCGTCCGCCACAAGTGTCCCGACATGGAGATGGACCTCGGTCCGATTGTTATACGCATTAGATACACCGCCGGCCATAGCAAAAGCCGGCCGCGGTAAAGTCACCTGGGATAACCGGCTAATCAGCATGTCAGCTAACATTTCCACGCCGGTCCGCATCGGAAGGATGAGCTCCCCACGTTCACGCGGTGGTGTGTCACCGATGATTGCCGCGGTTTCTCCGACGGCTAGACCACCCGTTTTCAGTGCAGGTAAAGGCTCCGCCGCCACCAGCGCAGCCTGAGCGGCGCCCATAGCAGTGATGATTCCGGAAAGGACCAGGTTCGGAAGAGCTTCGATCGCTGCCCGTGCGGTGTTGATTGCGATCGAGAACAACGACGAGGCTTTTTCGGACGCTGCCTGTTTCCGCGCCATCTCACGTTTCCGGGCGTCGCGTTCTTCATCCAGCTGTTTGAGAGCAGCCTCTTTTTCCTCTTCGGACATCTGAGACGCTTCAATCACCGCTTTTTCTTTCGCATACCAATTTTCCAGCTCTTTTTCCCGGTTCGTGAAATGCTGGCTAAAGATAGCGTTCAGCCGGCTCAGTATATTAGATGCCGTGGAAAGATAATCATTGAATGTCTGGCGCCTAAGTTCACGTTTTTTCTGTTCGTAATAGGCAACAATATCCGCCTCTTTCGCGCCAAGCTCCGCCGCCTTGGCCAGAGCCTCTTGCATTTCCGCTTCCAGGATCTCCATCCGGTCCGCGGTGGATTCAAAGAGCTTCCGGTTCCACTCTTTTTCAAAATCTTCCCGCTTCCGAATTTCTTCTTCAATAATTTCCTGGCGTTTCAGCGAGTAGTACCTTTCTATATCTGCCGTACTTGCGCCCAGCTCTCTGGCCTTGGCCAACACTTCCTGCTTTTCAGCTTCCAGTAAATCAAGCCGGGACTTAGTAGTTTCCTTAAAAACTTTATTCGCCCACTCTTTTTCAAAATCGGCTCGGGCTTGTGCCTCTTCTTCCTGGACCTCCCGGATTTTCTTTTCGTAATAGGCCAATATATCCGCCTTTTTTGCGCCAAGTTCTTCAGCCTGGGCAAGTGCTTC
>JAKOVI010000023.1 GCA_029782135.1 Bacillota bacterium | reverse complement strand
GTCTGGTCCGACGTGTTTATCTGCCCCAGCTGCTCCGGAGAGCTCGTCTTCTGGGAAGTGGCGGTAGATAAAGAAGAAGGTAGAGTCCGTGACGGGTTTCCCTGTCCGCACTGCGGGGCTAACCTCACCAAGCGTTCCCTGGAGAGGGCTACCGAAAGGGTGTACGACCGGGACATCGGGGAGTTTATCACCCGCGCCCGGCAGGTACCGGTGCTCATAAATTATTCGGTGGGGAATAAGAGGTATGAAAAAGAGCCCGACGATTACGACCTGGAGCTGATCCGGAAGATCGAGGAGAGCGAGATACCGTACTGGTATCCTACCGACCGCATGCCGGAGGGATACAATACCGAACAGCCTAAAGTATCACATGGGATTACTCATGTTCACCATTTTTACACCAGGCGGAATTTGTGGGTGCTGGCAGCTTTTCGCCAGAAATGTGAGATTTCGCCTCTGTCAAGAAGAATACAGTGGATTCTCACAGGTATTGATGCGATTTCCTCAAGACTCCTGAATTTCAGAATCAGCGGTTCTGGCAAACCGACACCTTTGAAAGGCACAATGTATGTAAGCAGCGTATATCCGGAATTAAACGTACTGAACATGTTTAGCAATAAGTACCACTTGAGGATGAGGCCGATTGTTAACAGGCTAAGTGGGATAAGAGTGATAGATACTAGGTCTAGTACAGATTACGCAGACTACAAGGATTGTTCTGTCGACTATATCTTCACCGACCCACCTTATGGCGGAAATCTGATGTATTCCGAGCTCAACTTCCTCTGGGAAGCCTGGCTCAAGGTTTTTACCAATAATAAGCCCGAAGCCATTGAAAACAAAGCCCAGGGCAAAGGCCCCCGGGAATACCAGGAGCTCATGGAAAGGTGCTTTGCTGAATATTACCGTGTCTTAAAGCCTGGCCGGTGGATGACGGTGGTGTTTCACAACTCGCAGAACCGGATCTGGAACGCCATCCAGGAAGCCATTCTGCGGGCTGGGTTCGTTATTGCCGATGTGCGGACCCTGGACAAAAAGCAGGGGACCTTCAAGCAGGTTACTTCGACCACCGCGGTGAAGCAGGACCTGGTCATCTCCGCCTACAAGCCCAACGGCGGCCTGGAAAAGCGATTTCACCTGGAGGCAGGGACTGAAGAAGGGGTCTGGGATTTTGTCCGCACCCACTTAAGACAGCTGCCGGTCTTTGTGGAGAAAAACGGCAAAGCGGAGGTCATCGCCGAGCGGCAGAATTTCCTCCTCTACGACCGGATGGTGGCCTTCCACGTCCAGCGGGGGGTTGCCGTACCTATGGGGGCGGCGGAGTTTTACGCCGGCTTAAAACAGCGCTTCCCGGAAAGAGACGGCATGTACTTCCTCCCCGACCAGGTGGTGGAGTATGATAAAAAGCGCTTAACGGTCCAGGAAATTGAGCAATTATCCCTTTTTGTGACCGATGAAAAGTCT
>JAKOVI010000022.1 GCA_029782135.1 Bacillota bacterium | reverse complement strand
CACACCATCCCTGCCCAATGGTTTCATTTCCACCTACCTGCAAATAAGGGCGTTTTTCAAAGAGCTCTGCCACAGTCTCAATTGCCTGGCTCTCTTGGTCTGTCGGTCTGGTAATGAGAAGAGCGTAAAACAGGGTATCCGCAGGGATAGTCTCCTCATACCACAGGTTCTCACTGGTTTTAGTGTTTTCCTCCAGTTTATTGCGGGCATTTACTGCCAGGCAGTGACTGGCGAAGTAGCTAAACTCATCGTCATTTATCACTACCAAGGAGTTCTTTAGCCGGTTGCGCACGGATTCATGTTTGATTAACGGAGAAAAAGCTGTAACTAAAGATGAAAGATCCGCAGGAACTGTCTCAAAAGACAATTCCTCAAGGTAAAGGCAGGGATTAAAATTGTTTACCGTGACGGCTTGCCCTTCCTTCAACTCTATCGCGGGTACTTCAGGTAAAGGAGTATTAACCGCAGCCAGCTCACAGTCTCGCCTGTACCGTTCGAGGAGATAAGGACAGGTCACCCACATAAAATGAGTATTAAGCGAACGGACCGGCAACAGGAGTAAACGGGCGTCAGTTAATGCGATAATCCCTGCGCTATCAGGCTGACCGAAAAGACGATCGGCATCATAGGCATTACCGGAGAGTTGTTCGGTAAAATCCCGTAATGCCCCTTTAAGACTGGAACCTGGAATTACCGGGTAATTTGTTGTTTTTTCTCTGGCCACCGGCAAATCAATCGCCCCGGCTGTCTGCCCGGAACCCGGATGCAAACAGGTCTCTGCCAACATTCCCATTATGGCATTATTCATCACCAATCAACCTCCCCATTTACCTATTACTATTTGCCCGTAACCATAAGCGGTTTTTTCGCCTATACAGGCGCCATGAAGTTTCTCCAAGACCGGAAGATCCTCTGGAACACCTTCAAAAAACCAGGTACTGCCCGGTGCAAAATAGGGAATTAAGGGACGCGGTTCCCAGTTGACCATATCCCAACCGCCAATAAGTTGCGGTCTAACCAGACAGGCACTGAGACAATGTCCAGGGATCCCTGGAGGGCCGTTCCGGACCGCTTTTTTCATATCCTCGAAAAGACCGGGAGTGATCAAAGTCACTGTAAACCGGAGGATTCCATCAGTTCCCGGTACCAAGGAGGGACGGCCAGGCAAAAGATTAAGTTGTTCTTCTTCAGAAGAATTTTTGACTTCAACAGCAGATAAACGTCCTTCCCCGCCTAAAGGGAGAATTTTCCCGGAAAGTGCCGGCCACCCCGCCGGGATACCCCTGACAATAACACGTATCTTAACGTTCTTTTCAGGGCGGATATGTTGGATCCGGTATAAAAGGGAATCCTCCGCCGTCCGGGTCTCATCATTACGTTCTAAACCTATGCGTGGTTCCTCTTTCCAGAAACTTTTCTTCTCCTTTATATGGTTTTCTATTTCTTCTTTCGCGGGAAGCCGGCCAGCTAAAAGACTGGTATAGCAGGATTTGCTGATATACATCCCTTCAACTGAACCTGCCCCATCCAGCTTTTCTACAGGCTGAGGTAGACGAATATTTTCGCCCAAATCGCAGTTTACCGGTTCACCCGGCGCAAGAAAGACGAATTTTTTCGTGGCATCTGGGCCTGACTCCTTTTTAACTATAAGAAGGTGTGGCATCTGGTAATATGGTTCTCCATCACAAATAAGATAAGGCCCACGGAAAGAGAGAACGCCTGGGTCTTCGGGAGTGCCAAGCTCAGAAGGAAATTGTCCCTTTCCCGGCGACCATCCCTTTGCTGCCGCCAGGGCGGTCCGGATCGCACCTTGGAGAGTGTTTATTGTTGGCGGGAAAATACTCCGTACCCCACTATATCCTCCCTCACCGGCATTAAAAGGTTGTCCACTCCGGAAAAATCCGGTGTCCAGCAGGGTGAAGTCCCAAATTTGGTTTTTGGTTGTCATCTTTCCACCCCCTTTTGCAGCAAAAACTTAAGAAGAAACATCCCGTCCAGGGCGAGGTTCTCCGTTTTACTTTGTGTTTTGCCGGCTTCTTCCCGCCACCAGCGTTGACAGAGCGGCAATAATTTCTGGATTAAAGCACGGGTTTCTTTATGGTTGATCTTCCGTGACCGGCTCTTAAGATACTCGGCAGTGATCAGGTCGGTAAAGAAGGCGGTTTTCTCTTCGGTGGTTATTAGGCCGGAAGTTTCATCCAATTGAAAAGAAGCCAAACCACTCTGGAGATTATAAATAAAAGATGAGGTAAACTCCTGTTTTTCTTCTGTCGCTGGTTTCTTAGGATCTTTCATATCCTTCCGGAACCGGTTGGCAAAAAAGCTGAAAATATCTGGCTCTTCTTTTAGCATTACTTCCCAAGGGGCGGACCAGGTTATAACCCGCCCGGCCCGTTTCCAGACGGTCACCGCCAAGCTGTCCCGTCCTGTTTCATCTTTGGCCACTTGGGAAAGAAGGCGTTGCGCTTCCAAATAAACTTCGGTAAAAACTGTGGTATAGTGGGCGTAAACAATCGCACCAGAAATTGTCGCTTTTAATTTTTCTTCAGAAGACTCCGCTAAGATTTTATTGACATCATCAAAGCTTTCAACATAAGCCTTCCGCAGTTCAACCGCTGCTGGTATGGCTCCTTCTAGAGGGAATAAAGCTAGCACATCGTCGCCGCCGGCGTAGACCGTGATCCCGTTTTGCTTCTGAACAATCTGCGGTACTTGCCGGCTGAAGCGGCCTAACGCTTCGCTAACTTTTTCCGGATATTTCTGCAGTAATCTCCCCAGTTGATCGCCGTCCATCAACACCATGGCGTAGAAAGGAGATACCGGTTCGCCCAATCTATCCAGCTTTTCCACCAACTCTTTTACAACCTTTTTGTGTTCTTCACAGAAAGCGGAGATTGTTTCATCTCTAGCTGCTTCTACTTGTTCTTTCCAGACACGGGGATTACGAACAGCGTCTTTGATAAAGCATTTTCCGTCCAGGGAAAGAAACTCTTGCAAACCTGGGTTCTTTGAACAAATCTCCCAAAGTGCCGGGAATAAACCTGGATTCTCTCGCTGGGCGGCGCCGGGAAGGCGGCGGGCGCAATCAATAGCATAATCCTCTGCCGCTTGAGCTTTTTCCGGATCCCCTGCCACTTCCTTCAACCAGGTAACCGCAGCAAGATAAGGCGTTGATGGGTAATGGATAGGTACCTTCCAAAGGACACCAGGGGCCACCAGTGGGAAAAGACGTTTTACAAGCGCAATGGCAGAAAGCCGCTCGTTTTCGCCCAGCTCGTGACGGCCGATCTGCCTGCGTAAAGCCGCCCAAAAACGGTCTTGTTTTTCCCTTTCCGGCTTGCCTTTTGCCCTGACAAACCCGGACAATTCTTGAAGGTCTTCAAACAGGCTGCACTTATCGCCATATTCGACAGGCGGGATATGACTGCGCCAGTTTTTTCTCCGTTCGAGCGGAAATACAGTCTCCCCGCGCACCCAGACAATTTCCCAGAAATTATTAATCTGCCGTTTCCAGATCTCTTCCGTCTTCTCCCCCAACCCTGCTACCGGCTGAAGGTAACGCTCCCATACTGCCTGGCACAGGTTATACCACGCTTCCTTAATTGTTTCCGTACACTTGTTGGGGTCAAAATCAACCGGGACTTCCGCACGAAACCGGTTGGGCAAAGTGGCGATTCTGAGATTCTCATCGCGAGGATCGAGCGGTTGCTTTTCCCGAAGCCGGACAATTGCTTGTAAAAGCGGATTGCTTATTTCTTCTTTACTTTTTGCAACTGCAGGCAGGATGAGACTTCCTCCGTTTTCGAGGACGACAGCCATAGCTTGTCCGGCCAAATAAGAAAGGAGAAAGGAACCGGCCCAAAAATCCCGGGTCCGGCGTGCGCGGGCAATAAATCCCTGCACCGGCCCTATTGAAAAATCTAAAATAACCTTCTCTCTCACGGCCATACCACCACCTTTTGGGCGAAAGCAGGACGTCTCATAAAGTCTTCAATGAATTTAAAATCAACACAACAGTCAACTTCTTTTAGGTAACGATTTTTCACCAAGATAGCTATTTTTGTGTCTTCGGGAAGAAATTTTGCGGGCAATAGAGTAAGCACTGCTGCGTAATTGTCATTGCTTAATTCATGTATATGAATAAACAACGGGCTGGCCCGGCGGCCGGCTTCTCCGGTTGGACGGATTTGCACATTGTCTCTGGTCGAAGAGAAGTAATAATTATGGGGCAAACCAAAAACAATCCGATCCGGGTGTTTTTTAACATCTCCTGTGCGACAAAATTGCATGATGAGATTATGATCAGAAGCAAAATTTTGCTCCGCCTTTACTCTTTCCCCGTCTTTATCGGGCAACGTATACTTTCCATTTTCTTTTTCACCATAACTTCGGTAATGTAACAATTCTAGTCCAATTTCATCTAAAAGGTCAATCGGATTTTTCCCAGTTTTTCCAATCCAAATTTTAGTTCGGCCACTAAAGGCCGTATAATCAGGTAGTTCACTTTCTACCGCAGTTTTAAGTCCTA
>JAKOVI010000146.1 GCA_029782135.1 Bacillota bacterium | reverse complement strand
CGCTTCGCTTTTACGTGCTTCTTCTAAAACCGCTTTGGTCAAATCTAAAGCTAAAAGGAGCCCGGTAACCTCCCGGTCGTAACGCCCGACTTGCAAGCCGACATTATCCCATTTTTCCGCCAGCTCAGGAGGGGCCAGTTTTTCTAAGCTCGTCACAATCTCCCGTACCGTTGGCACTCTGTTCGTCGTCCCCTTTTATCCAGCTTTAGTTGGACCGTTTTTTAATATAATATAAGACCAGGACTGTACTAAATGCACATTACTTTAATATTTTCGCGATCCGCGCTCCCTTTTCCTCTTTTTTCGCAGATTTTTTCGGGAGCCCCCAGTTATCCCCATATATAAGAAAAAAGTGGAGGCTTCCACTTTTCGTCATCAACAGATATTGGTGGGCCCACCTGGATTCGAACCAGGGACCGATCGGTTATGAGCCGACTGCTCCACCGCTGAGCTATGGGCCCAAAAAAAAATGGCTCCCCGAGTTGGACTCGAACCAACAACCGCCCGGTTAACAGCCGGGTGCTCTACCATTGAGCTATCGAGGATTTTGTTTAGCAAAATTTATTATACCTCCGCTTAAGGTTTATGTCAAGAGCCAAACGGGCATAACCGCCCTGCTTGCATTTATTACTCCAGGTAGTCTTTCAGCTTCTTGCTGCGGCTCGGATGGCGGAGTTTCCGGAGGGCCTTGGCCTCGATCTGGCGGATCCGTTCCCGGGTCACCCCAAAGACTTGGCCGACTTCCTCCAAGGTTCTGGCCCTGCCGTCCTCCAGGCCAAACCGGAGGCGCAGCACCTTCTCCTCCCGGGCGGTCAGGGTATCCAAAACCTCCTCCAGTTGTTCCTTTAAGAGAAGGAAGGAGGCGGCATCCGCCGGCGCCGGGGCCTCTTGGTCTTCAATGAAGTCCCCCAAGTGACTGTCTTCTTCTTCGCCGATCGGGGTTTCCAGGGAGACCGGTTCCTGAGCGATCTTAATGATCTCGCGGACCCGTTCAACCGGGAGCCCCATCTCTTCGGCGATCTCCTCGGCGGTCGGTTCCCGCCCGAGAGTCTGCAAGAGTTGGCGGGAGACCCGGATCAGCTTGTTAATCGTCTCCACCATGTGGACAGGGATCCGGATCGTCCGGGCTTGATCGGCAATCGCCCGGGTGATCGCCTGGCGGATCCACCAAGTGGCATAGGTGCTGAACTTGAAGCCTTTATGGTAGTCGAACTTTTCCACCGCTTTAATCAACCCGAGGTTCCCTTCCTGGATCAGATCCAAAAAGAGCATCCCGCGGCCGACATAACGCTTCGCGATACTGACCACCAAACGCAAATTGGCCTCCGCCAAGCGGCGCTTCGCGTTTTCATCCCCGTTTTTCGCTCTTTGGGCCAGTTCAAGTTCGTCTTCCGGCGATAAGAGCGGCACTCTCCCGATCTCTTTTAAATACATCCGGACCGGATCATCGAGGGCGACCCCCTCCGGCAAAGACAAATCCAGTTTCGCCTCTTCACTGTCCTCTTCGCCATGCACACCGGACAAGACTTCGTCTTCGCTGTCGGTGACCAGGTCAATCCCTTTGCTCGTCAACAGTTCATATACTTCGTCAATTTCCTCTGGGCCCAGTTCGATCTGCTCAAAGGTATCCATAATATCCTTGTAGGTAATTTGACCCTTCTCCTTACCTAAAGCAAGGATCTCTTTGATCGCCTCTGCTTTTAATTTTTCTTTATTTTGTTTGTTATTAGTCCGCTCATTCACCGTCTCGACTTTCGTCGCTTCTTTTTCTTTACTCACTTTTGCAATCATCCTTCCCCAGAGAAAACAGAAATGATAATTAGTAGGAATTTATGAACGTATAATTTATGTTAAGCCATAAAAGGTCGGAAACTCTTCGCGCAGTTTCTTATGGAGTTCATTAAGTAAAGCCAGCTTTTCGTGTAAATTCTTCGTCGAACCGGTATTTCCTGCTTGATTCTCAGAAGTTACAGCCACTTCTTGCTGGAGCCGTTGAATCTCTTTCATCAATTGCGCCCGGCGCAACCGGCGGTAACACCCTTCCACGTCAACCGGCAAAGGATTCAACTCATTTTCACTCAGCAGTTCCAGATACAAGTTACGGGTTTCCGGTGCAAAGATGTTGGCCGGCGGCGGCCACTGGCCGGGGTCATCCCAGTCCGCCAGTTGTTGCAGAAGCTCCGCGTAAAGCCCGGAGGTAAACCGGATTTCCATTAATAACTTCTGTTTAATTCGCTCAAAATTATCTTTCTCCTGCAAACAGCCGCGTAAAAGTTCTCTTTCCAACCGTTGTTCCGGGGAGATGAGCTGCGGTTGCGGATGGGTATTATCAATAGTATGCCGCTGGTTATTTTTTATATCCAAACCTTGTTTATTTTTCCTTAAATTATAACAGTATATTCGCCATTGGTCATAAAGGCTCTCCTCGGAGACGGAAAGCGCGGCGGCAATTTGTTTGAGGTAGCCCTCCCGGGCAATGCGGTTCCGCACCTGGCTTAAGACCGGGAAAACCTGATTGATCGCCCGCGCTTTCCCGCTTGGGGTGCTCAAATCTTCCCTCTCTAGTATATATGACAATTTAAAAGTAAATAAATCTACACTTTTAGCGACCAGGCGCAAAAAGGAGTCCGCGCCTTCCTTCCGGAGCAGGGAATCAGGGTCTTCCCCCGCCGGGAGCACCGCCACCCGCACTTCCAAACCGGCGTCCTGGATCAGATCCAACCCGCGCACCGTGGCTGCTTGCCCGGCCGCGTCGGCATCATAGGCAATCACCACCCGCCCGGTGTATCTTTTCAACATTTTTACCTGATCGGTCGTCAGCGCCGTCCCCAACGAGGCGACCGCCCAGGGTACGCCATGCTGGTGGGCTTGGAGCACATCCATATAGCCCTCGACGATCAGCGCCTGCTGTTCCCGGCGGATTTGATCCCGGGCCTGGAAAAGACCGTATAAGGAGCGGCCCTTTTGAAAAATCGCCGTTTCCGGCGAGTTTAAATACTTCGGCTGACCTTCGCCCAGAATCCGGCCGCCAAAACCGATCACCTGTCCCCGGAGATTTAGGATCGGAAAGAGAAGGCGATCCCGGAAGCGGTCGTAATAACCATCCCCGCCGCCGCGGACCAACCCGGCTTTTTCTGCTTCCTGGAGCGGGATCCCTTTCTGCCGGAGGAACATCACCAGCCCCGTCCAGTGCGGAGGGGCATAGCCCAGCCGGAATTGTTCCGCCGTCTGGCGGCTGATCCCTCTCTCCTTCAAATAAGCCAGCGCCCGCTTGCCGGTCTCCGTCTGGAGGAGGATCTTCTGGTAGAAACGGGCGGCCAGGTCATTTAACTTGTACAGGCGTTCAAGTTCCTCTTTCTCCCGGCGCTGCGGCGTCGATAAATGCTGATCCGGGAGGGAAATGTTCGCCCGTTCGGCCAGCAGGCGGAGGGCCTCCCCGAAAGTCAGGTTTTCGATGTTCATGATGAAACTGAGCACGTCCCCGCCCGCCCCGCAGCCGAAACAGTGGTAGAGTTGCTTTTCGCGGCTCACCGTGAAAGAAGGCGTCTTCTCCCCATGAAACGGGCACAGACCAACATACGCCCTTCCCTGGGGCTTTAACTGGACATACTCGGAGACCACCGCGACAATCTCATTATGCTCTTTGATTTCCTCAATCAACCGTTCCTGGGTTAAGCGATCCATATCTCTCTCCTCAAACATGCCCGTCGCTCGATTCAAGTCTATCTTCACTCTTCGCCCGTAATAAAGGATTGCCTTCGTAAGCTTTGTTTTTATCCAGCCGGGGCAGAATGGCGTTCTCCAGTGACTTAAATTTCTTGGTAAAGTATTCTTGAAACGCCATTCTGCCCCGGTCGTAATTGCAATCTACTCTGCCATCTTGATCTCCTTGGTGAGCACCTGGCCGGAATAGCCGAGTGCGCCGAGGTCCTCTCCGCGGTAATTTAACCTTAACCCGCCGGCATTGCCGATCCGGAGGGTGACATCTCCACTTAACAACCATTCCCGGGTCTCCGGGGGATATAATGTTCCTTCAAAAAGGATCTTACCCGTCTCCTTTTCGTAAACCCCAAGCCAAACTGGTTCAACGGCCTCCGCCTTTAAGAGGGGCTCCGCGGCCGGTGAATTGGTTTCCACTTCCGCCCCGGTGGCCGGCTGCTCCACGGTTGGGGTTGCCGCTTCACCGGCCGGAACTGTAGGCTCGTCTGTCCGGGCTATTGGTCCCCTGTTTGCGTTCGTTTCCGGCGCCGGGGTATCAACTACCTTTCCGCTTTCCGGCACAACCGGCTCCCGGCTTTTGCTGAACGAAAACCACCCCAGCCCGGTAAGGAGAATACAGACGGCGGCGATCACCGCCACCGCAAGCTTCCTTTTCCCCGGCCGGCCCTTCACCTTTTCGCGCGGGGCCGGACGCTCCAGTTGAACCTGGGCGGGGGGAGGAGACGATACCGCTATATCCTGTTCTCCCGCACCGGCCTGCGCGGCAATCTGCGCCTCCCGGTCCTCATAATACTTTTTCAGAATCGCTTCCCCGTCCAAACCAACAGCTTGAGCAAAGCTCACGAGGAACCCTTTCACATATACTTCACCCGGGAGCCGGTCAAATTCCCCTGCTTCCAGGGCTTCTAACTGCTGGATCCGTATTTTCGTGATCGACCTGATCTCTTCCAGTGACAATCCTTTGGCTTCGCGTGCTGCTTTTAACAGTGCTCCGATCTCTTTCATCGACTACTTCCTCCTCGGGGTAAATTCCCTGCTCAGTAGGCTTTTTTCTAATATACTTCTGTACAGGGAAGGGATCTCCTGCTCCCCGGGGAAGGTAATCAATGACTCCCCTTCTGCATTTCTTCCAGTTGCCGCGGGGTCACCAGAACCTCCCGCGGTTTACTGCCTTCATGCGGGCCTACGATTCCCCGCGCTTCCATCTGGTCGATCAGCCGCGCCGCCCGGGTGTAGCCGATCCGGAACCGCCGCTGCAAAAAGGAGGCGGAGGCTTGTCCTAACTCGACCAGCATTTTGGCCGCATCCCAAAAGAGTTCGTCTTCAACTTCCATGATACCCCCGTCCGCCTCATCTTCCTTAAGGTTAACGAAGGCGTCAACATAATCGGGGTCGCCTTGGCGCCGCCAGTGGTCGGTCACGGCTTTAATCTCTTCATCAAGGACGAGGGCGCCCTGAACCCGGACCGGTTTTAAGGACCCCACCGGCGCAAAGAGCATATCACCCCGGCCGAGCAGTTGTTCCGCCCCGGCATTATCTAAAATCGTCCGCGAATCGACCTGCGAAGAAACGGCAAAAGCGATCCGCGACGGGATATTGGCTTTAATCAGGCCGGTAATGACATCGACCGACGGCCGCTGCGTAGCCACCAGCAAGTGGATCCCGGTCGCCCGCGCCATCTGCGCCAAGCGGCAGATCGCATCCTCCACTTCCACCGGCGCGACCATCATCAGGTCGGCTAGCTCGTCAATGATCACGACCACGTAAGGCATCGGCAGTTCATCTTTCCCCAGCATCCGGTTGTAGCGGGCCAAGTCGCGGACGCCTTTCTCGGCAAAGGCCTTATACCGTTTCTCCATCTCGGCAACGACCGCCCGTAAGACCGCGGCCGCCTTTTTCGGTTCCGTCACCACCGGCGCGGAAAGGTGGGGTATTCCTTCATAAACGGAGAGTTCCACCATTTTGGGGTCGATCATAATCATTTTCACTTCCGCCGGTGACGCCCGGTAAAGCAAGGAAAGGATTAAAGCGTTCAGGCAGACGCTTTTCCCGGAACCGGTGGCGCCGGCGATCAAAAGGTGCGGCATCCGGTCGAGGTTCGTGATGACCGGTTCCCCGGCAATATCCACCCCAATCGCCACCCCTAGTTTCCCCGCGCTCCAGAAGGCGCGCGATTCGATCACTTCGCGGAGGGTCACCACCCGCGGTTCAGGATTGGGGACTTCAATTCCGACCGCCGACTTGCCGGGAATCGGCGCTTCGATCCGCAAACCCCTGGCCGCCAGGGCCAGCGCCAGATCGTTCCCCAAATTGACAATCCGGCTCACTTTGACCCCGGGCGCCGGGTGAATATCGTACCTGGTGATCACCGGACCCTGGTGGACCTCGATCACCTTGGCTTGCACGCCGAAGGAAGCCAGCGTCTCCTCTAACTGGGCGGACTGGTCCAGCTGTTTCACATTCCGTTTGGTCCGGAGCGGTGACTGGAGGAGATCAAGGGAAGGAAGCTGGTAAGGTCCCAGCCGCCGTCCGCTTTGGCCGACGACAATCGCCGGGGTCGCCGGCTCCTGTTCCCTTCCGGCCGGCTCCGGCGCTTTCCGTCCCCGGCGGGTCGTCACCGGCGGCTTGGTTTCCGGCACCTCAGTCAAGCTCTCGGCGGTCGCCGAGACCTGTTCGCACGGGAGGGCGGGACCGTTTTTTTTCCTCCAGAGCAGCGCACACCCCCGCAGGAACTGATTTTTCAGTTCCGCGAGCAACTGGATGAGCGGCCGGTCCAACATGAGAATCATGGCAATAACCAGCAGCAGGCTTAAGACCACCAATGTACCGGAGGAGGAGAAGACCCGGTTTAAACTGTAAAGGATCACACTGGCGACCAAACCTCCGCCCTCCGTATAACCGAAAGGCAGGGGTTCCGCAGGCAGCCCTTCCGCGATCAGATGCCAGACGATAATTCCCCAGACGCAAGCGATGATCACCCCGGTCGTCCGGTAGGTGAGGGAAAAGTTCCGGTGATTCTTGAGCAGTTGCCAACCCAGGACGGCAAAGAGCAACGGCAGGAGTAAAGAACCCTTCCGGCCGGTCAACATAAACAACAAGCCGCGCACTGCTTCCCCAAAACTCCCGGCCTCTTCCACCCGGATGGCTAAGAAAAGGAGCACCGCCAAGCCGAGGTAGAGGACACCCAGGATCTCTTTTTTCAATTCCATTTGCCGTTCAGTGCGTTCGGGACGTTCGCGCTTTTCCGGCGCCCTTTTCGGGTTCGGTTTCCGTCTCTTTAGCATTAAATCATTTCCTCCTTACCGGCCAACACCATTTGGGCAATATTCGCGGCATGATCAGCCACTCTTTCCAGGTTGGCAATGAGTTCCAAGTAGATAATCCCGGAACCGGGCCAGCAGCGTCCCTGGTTCAAACGATTGATATGGTTCTGGCGCAGTTCCTCCTGGATTTTGTCGATTGCCTCTTCCCGCTCCAAAACCTGCTTGGCCATGGCCAGATCATCCTGTTCTAAAGTATCAATGGCTTTCTTGCAGATATCCAAGACTTTTCCGTACAGAAGCTCCAGTTCCTCCATGGCCAGTTGCGAGAAGGGCAACTTCTCTTCCAGCTTGGCTTCGGCAAATTCGCAAACATGTTCGGCGTGGTCGGCCATGCGTTCGATATCGTTGATCACATGAATCAACCCGGCCAGATACCGGGATTGGGTCAAAGTTAAAACATTCCGCGCCAGGAGAGCGGCGAGATAGTCGGTGATCTTTGCGCGCAACTCATCGACCTGGTCCTCTTTCTTCTTAATATCTTTAATCGCCGAAGATTGCCCCTTGATAAACGCAATCTTGCCTAGATACAGCATGTCAGTGGCAATCTGGGCGGTCCGCAGGATCTCCTTCGTCGCCATGTATAAACCGAGCGCCGGCGAGGCAAGAAACTTTTCGTCAAGGTACTGCACATCTTTTGCCCCTTCTTCCTGGCTGGGCAGTTGATCATTGACGCGAGTTTCGACAAACCGTGCCAGGGCCGGGACCAGCGGCAACCAAACCAGCACCATCAATAAATTATAGAGCGTATGCGCCACCGCAATTTCCCGCGCCGCCAGCCTGGCGGCGTCCGGCAGCGGTTCGGACGGCAACACAAAGATCAGCACTTTAATCTGGTCAGTCCATGTCCAGAGCTTGACGGTGACCAGATGGACAAATTCGGCAAACTGGTTCACCACCGGCAGCAGCAAGAGGGTGGTTGAAAGAAGTATCAACCATTGCGCCCAGACCGCCCGTTTGACGGTGAGATTTGCCCGGTAGGAGGTGAACGTGGCAGTCGTGCCGAGCCCCAAACCGGAACCAAGGAGAACCGGTAAAAGGATCGATAACCGGAGAAAACCGCCTCCCCCGGCCCCGAGGATCGTTTGCCCGGCCGCCGCCTGCAACAGGCCGATCACCGCGACATTACTCTGGACCAAAGTAGTGGTGACGAGGCCGAAAAGGTATCCCCAAAGCGGGTAGAGCCGGTTCCGGCTTAAAACCTCCACCAGGGAGAAGTTCTCCACCAGCGGCTCCATCACCGCCTTTAAGGTGTTTAAACCAAGAAACACGAGGCCAAAACCAACAAGGGTATAACCAACGTAACGTGTATAATGCCTTTTCCCAAAAGCATAAATTAAAAAACCGATCCCGACGGCCAAGAGGGGGTAAGCCCCAAACCGGAAAGCAATGAAATGCGCCAGCACCGTAATCCCGAGGTTAATCCCGAGCATCAGGCTGATCGCCGCCGGCAACCCGAGTAAACCCGCGCCCAAGAGGGCGATCAAGACAACCAGTGCGGCGTTTCCATCCTGCAAAATTATGGTCAGCACCAGGCCGGTCATCACCAATAAGACCGGATGCTTCGTCTTCTCGATAAAATAATGGATTCTTTCGCCGGCAATCTTCTGGAACCCCTGTCCCATCAGGTGGAACCCGAAAAGGAATAAGCCCAATCCGCCAACCAGACCAATGAGGATATCTTGCCACATAATTGAGATGGATGCCTCCCAACTTTCGACCAAAATAGCTCAATTAAATCAATTAATTCGTTTTCCGCCTTGGTTTCTCCTTCCAGAATTAAGTTGGATAAAGTAAAGAAAAAACCTCTATTTTAGAGGTTTTTAGGGGTTTTTTACTAAAAGATCATATTCCCGGGGGTCCACCGCGGATCCAAAAAATCGTTCGGATCCGTGCTGAGCAAGCGGCTAATCCGCTGCTCCCCCTGGGCGCCAACGGTGACGATCATCCGTTTCCCGGCAACCTCAATCTCCCGCTGGACTTCTTCCTGCTCTTGCTCTTCTTCGCTCAGGATGACCTCCGGCGGATAAATGGAGTAATAAAGCATTCTTTTCACCTCATTAGTTCATCAGCTTCAGTTCATCAGCCGCTCCCGGAGCATAATTAACTCCCGCAATTTCGCCAGGGCTTTATTGATCCCGCCAATCTCGTCGATCAGTCCGTATTCGACCGCGTCTTTCCCCACCAGGACCGTCCCGACATCCCGGACCAAATCACCGGTACGGAACATTAATTCCCGGAATTTCTCCTCCGTAATCCGGGAATGACTGGTCACAAATTTAATCACCCGGTCCTGCATCTTTTCCAAGTATTCATAGGTCTGGGGCACCCCGATCACCATGCCGGTCAGCCGGATTGGGTGGATTGTCATCGTCGCGGTTTCGGCGATCAACGAATAATCGGCAGCGACGGCAACCGGTACCCCAATCGAATGCCCGCCGCCCAGCACCAGGGAGACCGTCGGTTTGGAGATGCTCTCCAGCATTTCCGCGATCGCCAGGCCGGCCTCGACATCGCCGCCGACCGTATTGAGAATGACGAGCAAACCCTTGATCCGCGGGTTTTGCTCGATCGCCACCAACTGCGGGATGATATGTTCATATTTGGTGGTTTTATTCTTCGTCGGCAAGACCAGGTGCCCCTCGATCTGTCCGATAATCACCATCGTATGGATATCGGAACCAACCGGCTCCGCGGGGGCGACCTGGCCTAACTGTTTCAAACTACGGAGCGAGAGGCGCTGCCGGCGTGGGGCGTTTTGTTTGCCCTGCCCGTCCGCGCCTTCCTGATCCGGCTCATCCGGAAGAGCAGGGGTCTCCTCCACCGGCCGGTTTGGTTTGAAGAATAAAGTTCCAGGTTGATCTGCGCGACTGGTCAATTTCAAATTAGTACCCCCTGTTCCTAAAAGTAGCTCCCTCATTGGTCTTAAATATTATGCACTGCTCCGCTCCAAATCATACTTGCCGGCGGCATTTATCCCTTTCCGGCCGGGACCGCCGGCGTGACTTGCGCATAAGATGAAAAGCAAAAAGTTTCATCCTTAGCATCAGGCGAAAGGAAAGTGATGCTATGCAGGCTCTGCTTTTGTGCGGCGGAGACGGTACCCGCCTCCGTCCTTTTACATATACCCAACCCAAATCGATGCTGCCGTTGGTCAATAAACCGCTCTTGTATTATATCTTAGAATCCTTCGCCGCCGCCGCGGTGGAGAAGGTGGTTATCATTCTCGGCCCCAACGGCCAGGTGATTGAGGATCTCCTGACCACCGAGCACCCCTATGGCTTGAAATATGAGTTCGTTTACCAGCCGGAACCGTTGGGGCTGGCCCACGCTGTACAGGTGGCCGGGGATGCGCTGCAGTATGGCCCCTTCCTGATGTACCTGGGCGACAACCTCCTCGCCGAACCCCTCCGGCCGCTGATCGCCCGGTTTGAAGAGGAAAAACCGGATGCACTGGTCTTGCTCCGGGAGGTGAAAAACCCGCAGCAGTTCGGGGTGGCTCTCCTGGAAAAGGGAAAAGTGGTGCGGGTGGAGGAAAAACCGAAAGTTCCCCGGAGCAACTTGGCTTTGGTAGGGATCTATCTCTTTTCCGCCGCCATCCACCAGGCCGTCCGGCGGATCAAGCCTTCCTGGCGCGGGGAGCTAGAGATCACCGATGCGATTCAGGAACTGATTGACCAGGGGAAAACCGTCACCTCCCACCGGCTCAGCGGCTGGTGGAAGGATACGGGGAGCGTCATGGACCTCCTCGAAGCCAATAAGTACTTCCTGAAGAAAATTACCCCCCGCCACGACGGCGAGGTGAAGAAATCAGAGATCAGCGGCCCGCTGGTCCTCGGAAAAGGTTCGCAGCTCAAAAATTGCCTGATCAAAGGGCCGGTGGCGATTGGCGCAGGGTGTAAAATTAGCGGGTCGGTCCTCGGGCCCTACCTCTCGGTCGGCGACGAAGTCGAGATCGTCAACAGCCGGATCAGCAACGCCATTATCCTCCCGCGCGGGCAGATCAAAGAGCTCTCCCTCGCCACCGGCATCCTCGGCGAGCGGGTCAAAGTGGTGGGTAGCGGCAGTAAAAATAAGGATTCTTCCCTATTCTTAGGGGCGGACGCGGTCGTCAAATTCTAACTTTCGAAGCGGAGGATGGGATGAGTTACCAGACCGACATTATCATTGTCAATTACAATACGAAAAAACTGCTGGCCGGGTGTATCGAGAGCATCCGTGCGCATACCGGTTCCCCGGCGGATTACCGCCTGTGGGTGGTGGACAACGGAAGCACCGACGGGAGCGTAGCGTACCTGCGCAGCCTGCGCGGGGTAAATCCAATTTTCAACAGGCAAAATCTCGGTTATGCCAAAGCCTGCAACCAGGGGATGGCGGCCGGTTGCGGTCAGTATATCATCTTGATGAACAGTGACCTCATTGCAACGCCGGGCTGGCTCCCGCCGCTCCTGAAAACCCTGCGCGCGCCGGAGGTGGCGGTCGTTGGGCCCAGGCTGGTCAGCCCCGACGGTTTCCTGGTCGGCGCCGGCGTCGTCGGCACCAACGAGCAGCCGGTCATCCGCGGCTGGGGCGAGCCGGACCGGCCAGACCTCTACAACGAACCTACGGAGTGTATTAGCCTCTGCGGTGCCTGCCTTGGTCTAAAACGGGAACTCCTGCCGGTGTTGGGGTATTTTGATGAACATTACTTCCATTACTTCGAAGAGACCGATTACTGTTACAACGCCCGCTGGCACGGGTTTAAAGTCGTCTATACCCCGGAGAGCAAGCTGATTCATTACGTCAACGGCAGTTGCCGGAACCGCCGCCTTTTAAACCAGTATTATATAAGAAGCAAAGCTTATTTTGACCAGAAATGGGAAAAACGGTTCAGGATCAGGCAGTTTTAACCCGGGTAAATACATCAAGCACACATTGCTCGTTGAGAAAATCCACCAGCTTTAAATCGCATAATGCTTGTCCCACCGACTTAACACCGCATAAAGCTTGTCCCACCGGCTTAAAACCACACAAAGCTTGTCCATTCGTTTGCTCTTTTTTGGTGCTGGTCGATCATTCAAATTGAAAGGCAGGGTAAAGATGCGGACCAACCCCTCCCCGCTCCTTGCGATGATGGTTGTCCGGAATGAAGCCAACCGTTACTTGCGCCCGGTCCTCGCGCGGCTGGGCGCGCTTGTTGACGGCATTGTCATCCTGGATGACGCCTCAACCGACGAGACCCCGGAGCTCTGCCGGGCCCACCCGAAAGTCATCCGTTTCCGGCGGCTCCAGTCATCTCTGTTTGCCCAGAACGAAGCCGCCCTCCGCAGTTTGCTCTGGGAGATGACGGTCGAACTCAAGCCCGCCTGGATCCTGGCCCTCGATGCTGATGAGTTTCTGGAAGAGAAGGCGAAGACTGAGCTCCCGGCGTTAACCGCTCAACAAGAGTACGAGGTTGTTACTTTCCCGGTCTACCACTTTTGGGGTGACCTCCGGCATTACCGGGTGGATGGAATGTGGCACCCGGTGCTGGCCCGGACCGCTTGTCTCTTTCGCTACCGGCAAAACCGGACCTACCACTGGGCGCCCCGCCGTTTGCACTGCGGGCGTTTTCCGTTGGAAGCCTATCTTACCCCCGGCTTCCATGCGCCGCTCCGCCTGCTGCACCTGGGTTACGCCGCCCCCCACGCCCGGCGGGAAAAATACCAGCGTTACCTCTCCCTTGACCCGGAGGGGCGTTTCTGCCCGCCGGCGCATTACCGCTCGATCATTGAACCGCACCCCCGCCTCCGAAGCTGGACGGGTGAAAATCTGGAGGTGCTTTTTTGAACGCAAGTATCATCATTGTCAACTATAACGCCCAACCCTACCTGGAACGCTGCTTGGCCTTGATTGCGAAAAACACCGCGCTGCCACATGAAGTGATCGTGGTCGATAACCACTCCACCGACCAGTCTGTGCCTTTTCTCGTCAAGCAGGCCAAGCAAGGGCTCCGGGTCATTTTTAACCCGGAAAACCGGGGCTTCGCCGCCGCTTGCAACCAGGGGATCAAGGCAGCCAGCGGTCAGTTTCTGGTGACCATGAACCCTGACGTCTTTGTGCCCCCACAATGGTTATCCCGTCTCACCTGGCATTTAAACGCCAATCCCCGCTGTTTAATGGTCGGGCCGAAAGGCCGGGGAATCGGCGGACGACAAGCGGCCGGGCTGTTAAATTACTCCCGGAAACTGGAAGCAGCCGACCGCAAGTTTGCCCGCCTCTACCACCGCCAATCGGAACCGGCCAAGTTCCTCATCGGCTGCCTGGTCCTGTTTGACCGGCGGTTAATCCAAGAGATCGGCTATTTCGACGAAAACCTCCCCCTCGGCGCCGACGACTTCGATCTCGCCCTCCGCATCCGCCAACACGGCTATGAATTGCGGATCGCCAAAGACCTGCTGATCGAGCATACGGTCCATGCCTCCTTTAACCGGAGCGACCCGGCGGAAAACGAGCGGCTGGCCGGCGCCAGTTGGGCGTATTTTCGCCGTAAATGGCAAAAAGAGTTACAAAAGTATGGCTGGGAAAGGCTGTTTGAAGATGACCTGCCGGTCTTCCCCCACGAAACCGGGCTCTTTCCTTCCGCCCCTCCGGCCGGCACAGAAAGCGGTGCCTAAGCGCACCGAGTTAAGCGGATCCTAAGCCGCGCAGAGCTTACCTTTCTTTCTCCGGGAAAGAAGGGAAGCATGGGCGCAAGGCCCGGCTGCAGGGCGGCCCGCCTCAATTGCGAAAATGCCAGATCCCGTCATTGCTGACAAATTCATTGCGCAGGTAATAAACTGCCGGTTGGCTTAGGGGTGTCCACCATTTTTTTTTCGGGGTATTTCCAAGATCGGAAAAGATCTGATTTAAACGCCGTTCAAAGGTGTGCTCACGGTAAGCCCGTTTTTGCGCCGCTTTCCCAATCTTCTGCCGTAACTTCGGATTTGCCAGGTAATACTCGATTTTGCGCGCCAAATCGCGGGGATTGGAAAAGAGGACGATCTCTTTATCCGCCTCAAAACACTCCAGGAGATCTGGCCGGGTCGCATCAACCAACTGGAAAGCCCCGCAACCGGCAAGCGCAAATGTCCGGTCGTTCGGGCTGGTCGCCCCGACCTTCCGGCTGTTCCCCGACGGCGGGTCAACCGGATCACGGTGAATATTCAGGTTAATCTTTGCCCCGTTAAAGTACTTCTGCACCTCGTAAAAGTCATGCTCCACCGGGAGCACAAATTTCTGCAGATCCGGATGGAGTTCCCCCCACTTATCCCAGCGCCCGATTAATTTGACATTCAACTTCTTGAGCAGCGGAGCGATCGTGTTGATAATCCGTAAACGGTTGGGAAACCCCATCCCGACAAAACAGAGATCGCTTTTATACTCATCACTAACCTCCATCCGGCGGTGGACCTCCGGGTTGCAGCACCACGGCAAATACGTAACTTTTACTGGTTTATAATGCTTGACCGCCTGCCGTTCGTTCGTGTAGACCAGATCGTAGGCTTCCACCATCGCTCCCCGGTGGAGATCAATCTCGTAAGGGTCTTCGACGATCCATAGGACAGTCTTTACCCCTAAACTCCGGGCGTAATGCACGTGGTGGAGCGGTGTCCGGCTCCCATGAACGACCAGTAAGACATCAGGCCGGAACCCTTTTATAAGTCTGGGAGAAAGCTGCGCCGGGCTGACCTGCCGCGCATGATGGTGAAGCTTTTTCAAGGTACAAAAGATGTCAAAAGCATATCGGGAATGAAACCCCTGGGCTCCAGAATCAACAAAGAGGACCCTCATCTTCTTTCCTCCCTTTATCCTCTGCGATCGTCACCGTCCGTCATTCCCCGGCCCGACAACTGCTAATTTCTTCGCTTTCCGTCTCAAAACATTATATGACTCCCCATTTTGGCGAGTAACCCTTTACCTGGAAAAGAAGACTTTCTACTGATACGGCGAGTTGCTTTTTAAACGCCGGTAAACTATAATCGATCATGATCTTCTGCTAAAATTTTCCTCGGTTTTTGCGCTTTGACTGATCTATTAAAATTAGGCAAGGAGAGGGTTTGATGGCGTCATTATCTTCATTAATGAAAGGTGGCAGTCTCGCCGGTGAACGCTACCGGGTAATAGTTTCGACCGACATCGGCGGCAGCGATCCTGATGATCTCCAATCAATGGTCCACTACCTTTTATACTCTGACCTCTTTGATACCGAAGGGCTGATCTCCTCACCTTGGGGAGCGGGGCGCAAAAATGATATCCTGGCAGTCATCGATGCTTATGCCAAAGATTACTCTAATTTAATCAAACACTCATCCACCTATCCGACACCCGATTATTTGCGGTCGATCACAAAACAGACAGGCACAGAGTAGACAGGCATTGGTCTTGCACACCGCCGACACCCGATTATTTGCGGTCGATCACAAAACAGGGTGCGCTGGAGATCGCCCCCTACTGCGGATACCACAGAGCAACGGAGGGTTCAGACTGGATTATCCAGTGTGCGAAAAAAGATGACCCCCGACCTTTATACATCCTGGTCTGGGGCTTATTGGATGATCTCGCGCAGGCGCTCCACGACGCCCCGGAGATTCAGGATAAACTGCGGGTCTATTATATCGCTGGACCAAACAAAAAGTGGGGTGTCAATTCCCATGCTTACATCGAACGTAACTTCCCTAATCTCTGGATGATTGAGAATAACTCCACCTACCGGGGCTGGTTTAACGGTGGCAACCAAACCGGTGACTTGGGAAACCAGTCCTTTGTGCAGACCCACATCAAAGGGCACGGTGCTTTGGGCGACTTTTTCTGCCAGTTTTTAGAGCAGACCATTAAAATGGGGGACACCCCGTCTGTTGCCTACCTCCTCCGGGGAGACCCGGAAGATCCGGCTTTACCCCATTGGGGCGGGCAATTTGCACCGGTCCACGCCCGGCCAAACGCCATCTTCCATCGGAATACCACCCTTAAAGATCAAGTAGAAATGTTTACGATTATCGAGTTTGTCTTCCGCGGGCCGGTGATCGATGTTGATGAAGACACCCCCATCTTTACAATGCTGGTGAAGGGGCAAGAATTTCCCGGCTATTATGTAGGCCATGGAGAGTATCGTATCCGTTTCATGCCAAAAAGCCTCGGGAAATGGTCATATTTGATCAAAAGTGAACTGCCGGAATTAGACGGCCAGCACGGCGAGTTCGTTTCTGTTCCTGAATCTCCGCACAAGTATGGACGCGATCCGCTCTCCTTTCCAAACTGGTGGTCTGATTGCCTCGAACCTGAGCTTAAAGAAGGCATTATTGCCGGGGCTAAAACTGTAAATCAATGGCGTGAAGAATTTTTACGTGATTTCCAGCAACGGATGGACCGTTGTTTGCCCAAAGCATAACGATGGATGACAGGACATCCTATTGCCGTCGGACCCAAATTCTACGATGGCAGAACTGCTTTAGATGTGCATTATCTTTTACCTATTAATTCGAAAAACCCTGAAGCAATGGCTACTTTAAACGCTTTCTTATTCCGGGAAGAAGACGTGCCCATGAATTTAGTCTTAGCGCGCTGCGTCCGCACCAGGGAAGCAGCCGAAGTCTTCAGACTGGTCCAAAAAGAGTGGGCCGGCGAAACGCGATACTTATATGAGGCCTTTGGCATGAGTCTGGTGGATGAAATCTTGAAAGCGATTTGCCAGGGAGAAAAGACGCCGGCCGTCGGGATCGCGGAAATCAAACCGGTGATCCAGGCACAACTCAACGAATTTTTTGAAAAATAAAGACCAGGTTAATGTGATCCGGAACCGGGGAGTAGATCATGACGATGCAGAAGTTAGCAGTCTCAGCAAACGGGCGCTTTTTACAGTTGGAAAACGGCAAGCCGTTTTTCTGGTTGGGCGATACCGGCTGGCTCTTATTTAGCCGGCTCAATAAGGAAGAAGCGGAATATTACTTGGAAGTGCGGCGCCGGCAAGGTTATAATGTCATTCAAGTGATGGGGATTCACCACCTCTCCACCAAAAATGTCTACGGCAACGGACCCTTAATCGATCATGATCTCGCCCAACCCCTTTTGTTAAATGATCCGGCGCATGAAGGATATTGGGAACATGCGGATGATCTTATTACCATGGCCGAGCGGAAAGGGTTATATTTGGCGGTCGTCCCCGTCTGGGGGGCGGCGGTCAAAGCCGGCCGCGTTAGTGTAGCACAGGCGGAAGCTTATGGCCGCTGGCTTGGCAAACGTTACGCCGGTCGTCCCAATATTATCTGGTTAATCGGCGGTGATGTCCGCGGAGATGTTTACCCGGAAGTCTGGGAGGCATTGGCGGAATCAATTAAAGCGGTTGACCGGAATCACCTCATGTCGTTTCATCCCTTCGGACGGACGCAGTCCTCCACCTGGTTTCACGCGCGCCGTTGGCTGGATTTTAACATGTTCCAATCCGGCCATCACCGCTACGGTCAAGGCGGCAATGGAGAAAACCCCTTTGGCGAGGATAATTGGCGTTATGTGGAGATCGATTATGCCAGGCAACCATCCAAACCGACGCTCGACGGTGAACCCGCTTACGAACTAATCCCACAAGGATTACACGATCCAAACGAGCCGCGGTGGCAGGCTGCCGATGTGCGCCGGTATGCCTACTGGTCTGTCTTTAGCGGCGCGTTTGGCCATACTTACGGTCACAACTCCGTCATGCAGATGCACAGTGGCGACCGTCCCGGCAAGTACGGCGCCAACAAACCCTGGCAGGAAGCACTCTTTGACGAAGGCGCCCAGCAGATGCAGCATTTGAAGAACTTGCTCCTCGCCTATCCTTTCTTCTCCCGCATTCCCGCCCCGTCAGTCTTGGCCGGCGACCAAGGCGAACGGTATGAACGGGTCGTCATTACCCGCGGTGACGATTATCTTCTTGCTTATACTTATACCGGGCGGCGTTTTGCCCTCCGGATGGGTGTCATCCGCGGGAAACAGGTCAAAGCTTCTTGGTATGATCCAAGGACCGGCTTCCGGACAGGGCTTGGCGTAATGGATAATTCCGGGATTACCGAGTTTGTTCCCCCGGGCGAACCGGCTGCTGGGAACGACTGGGTTTTGATTTTGGAGACGGTTCCGGAATAAGGTTAGAATGAAAATTTAGCTCTATCTGTGGCGGATGGAAGCCTGGGTTCACAATGATCAACAGACCACCCCCGGCCAAAAGGCCGGGGTTTTCCTTTTCTCCCGTCTGCGCAAAAAGACCCCGGTTGCCGGGGTTTTACTGTTTTTTGAGACACTTGTCCATTCCTGGAAAACACCCCCCGCAAACAGGGAATATGCCCAAACAATAACACCTTCGCCCTTTTTTTACCGTAAACTAAAACGAAGACCATGAGAAAGGGTGAAGATGGTGAAATATTCGATCATCATCAATTGCTACAACACCAAACCCTTAATCGAAAAATGTGTTGAAGCCGCGCTCCTTAGTACCGACAAACGGAGTGAATTGATTCTTGTCAATAATCACCCTCCCTATGAGGAGGCTTTAACTTTTTTAAATAATTTCAAACACCCGCGGGTCCGGGTCGTTGATCCGGGACGAAATATTGGCTGCATGCCCGGGTTTCAATACGGCGCGGAACGGGCCCGCGGTGAATATCTCGTCAAACTGGACGATGACGTCATTGTCCCCCGGACAAACTGGGTTGACGCGATGAGCCAGGCGCTGCAGGATTACCCACGGCTGGCCTATGTCGCCTTGTTGCCGGCGGCGGTGAAAGGAATCATGGGGCACCAGGTCAAAAAGCCCGGCTACACCCTGGAATTCCGTCTCGGTACCGTTCTGTTCTGGTGCATGATGATCAACAAGCGGTTATGGCGGCAACACTTTTTCCTGACCAACCTCCCGCTTTACGGGGTCGGGGAACGGGATTACGAGCGGATCGCCAACCAGCTTGGTTTGAAGAAAGCCTACCTGCGCTCCCACGTCTGTACCAGCCTGGGCCGGACGGAGGAGGCCGACCCCCTCTACGGCGCGTGGAAGCTTTTATACGTCAAAATGAAAAACAACCGGCGTGAATTTGAGGAATGGAAGAAGACGGCGCGGCTCGGACCGGAGGAAGAGGAAATCATGCGGCGCTTTGGCTACCCGGAGCAGCAGATTGAAGAGGTCCGGAGGTTATTGGCGAAGAACAGCCAAAAGGCCATTCCCGGCTCCAACGTGGCCAATAACTAAGCAAAGGGGGTTCAGAATTGTCGCTCAGTAATTACCCCGATCATAAATTACTCACCGAGCTGGAAGTCTTAAAGAAAATCGAAAAGGCTCTCGCCGGTAAAAAACCGTTTTCCCTCGTCCGGGTCGGCGACGGGGAAAATATCGTCCTGGCGCAGGGCGTTTTCTTGAGCGATGAAGAGTTCGAAAAGACCTACTGGGTGCAGCAGGGTAAACGGAGCGGCGGGAAAGGCGTTCCTCTCCCCTCCCTCACTCTGCGGGACCAAGTGCTGGAAGGGATTCGCCAGGCCGATGTGGTCGGGATCTGCCGGAACGTGAATGACGAAGTCGCCGCCCCCACCCGTTACAAGCGCGCCTTAACCAATAAAATCTTCGATCACTACGGAATCAAACCGGCCAACCTCTGTTATGTCTTTTGGAACCGGAAAATCGTTGCCCACCAGAGATTCTGGAAGCTCCTCCACAAGTACCGGACCTTGCTCATTTCGAAATGGGCAGCCCGCTATGCCGACCTCCTGCAAAAACAGTATAAGAGTTTACCCCCGAAGATTGTCGGGTGTATTGACTTCCATCATTACAACGAGATTCCGGAGATCCTGGAGAAGGTCGGGCAATACCAGTTTGATCTCGTCCTCATCTCCGCCGGTGTCAATGCCGTCATTCTCGCCCCGGCGATCGCCCGGAGATACGGTAAAGTAGCGATTGATTTCGGTAAAACCATGATGTATACGGTCCTGCCAAACAAACGGATCAACCCCTGGTATCCTTAAGTTAAAAATTGCCCTGGACAGATAAAATGTCTTTATCCTATCTCCTTTCTCCGGCGGGGGCAATAGGATAGATTAAACAAGTTATCCCTGGTAGTTATCGAATTCATCCGGAGGAGATTATGATGAAAGTCACCGTAGTCGGTTGCGGTTATGTGGGACTGGTTACAGCCGCCGGTTTGGCGGAACTGGGCCACTCGGTAACCGGCGTCGACCGCGACCGCGCGAAAATAGATAAACTACGCCGGAAGGAGGTCCCGTTTTACGAACAAAACCTCGAAGAAATGCTGGTAAAAAACATCAAAGCCCGCCGTCTCAGCTTTACGACAAGTTTAGGCTTGGGCGCCGCGAATTCAGAAGTGATCATGATTGCCGTCGGCACGCCGATGCGCCCCGACGGTTCCCCCGATCTTGAGCAGGTGGAAGCCGTTGCGCGGGAAATCGCCCCTTACCTCCAGGATTATACGGTGATTGTGAATAAATCAACCGTTCCCGTCGGCACGGGGCGGCGGATCGCCGCCATCATCAAGGAATCGGCGCGGGGAACGCCGGAATTTGATGTCGTCAGCAACCCCGAATTTTTACGCGAAGGCAGTGCGGTCCATGATTTCCGCTATCCCGACCGGATCGTGATCGGGACCGACTCGCCCAAAGCGCTACGTATCATGGAAGAACTTTACGCCCCCTTCCTCGCCGCCAACGTCCCGTTCATCCGGACCACCCTCGAAACCGCAGAGATGATTAAATACGCCTCCAATGCTTTCCTCGCCACGAAACTCTCATTCGTCAATGAACTGGCCGAGCTCTGCGAGACGGTAGGCGCTGATCTGCCGACCGTTACTTACGGCATGGGCCTCGATCACCGGATCGGGCCGCATTTCCTCGCGGCCGGCCCCGGTTACGGCGGATCTTGTTTCCCGAAGGACACGAAAGCTTTAATCCACCTGGCCCGTGCGCATGGCAAACAAGTGTCGATTGTCGAAGCGACGGTCAAGGTTAATGAGCGGACGAAAAAGCGGATGGTTGAGAAGATCCAAAAGGTCCTCGGCGGCTTGGCCGGACGGACGATCGCCCTGCTCGGGCTGGCGTTTAAAGCCAATACTGATGACCTGCGGGAATCTCCCGCCCTCCCAATCATCGACGGCTTGTTAGCAAACGGGGCCAAGGTCCAAGCGCATGATCCCCAGGCCCTCGCGGCCGCCAAACAAATCTTTGGCGACCGGATCGCTTACTTTGAGGATGAGTATGAAGCCGCCGCCGGCGCCGACGCCCTGGTCATTTCAACCGAATGGGAAGCTTATCGCCGGCTGGACTTAGCCACGCTCAAAAAGGTACTGGCCCGCCCGGTCCTGATTGATCTGCGCAACCTTTTAGATCCTGCCCAGGCCAGAGCCCATGGCTTTGTATATGAGGGGATCGGCAGAGTAGTTCAATGAAAAACCATTAAAAAGCTTAATGGATAACGAGAACTTAATTTTGTAAGTTAGGAGTGACCCAATGAGTAATTACCTTATTTACGGCCAGGGGTTGGCAGGGGTGGTCGCGATTAAGGTTTTGCAAAAAAGCGCTGTTGCGATCAAGGGGTTAATCGATCCAACAAACACATTAAGAGAATATCCGCTCTGCCACAAGTTTCCGGTCTTTACAAAGCTCGGTAAAATTCCGGCCCAATGTTTAAACGAGACCGATGCGATTCTCGTCGGCATCGATACGGAACCTTTAGCCAGCAAAACCAAGAAAAAATTAAAAAATAAATTCCCGGGGAAAAAGGTCGTCACGCTCCTTGAACGGCAGTACCTCCCGGCTTTTTTGGCCTTCAGAGAAGAAACCCTCAAAGAGTTGGTCGCCGACCAGCCGAAGGTGGTTCCGGTGAATTATGGGGCGCGCGATGTTCTTCTTTACGTCGATAGCAAGAAAGAACACTGGCGGGCGAGCAATACCCTGGAAGCAAAGGTCCTGGACTTTTTGCAAAAACTCATCACCAGGCCGGCAGTTTTCTACGACATCGGCGCCAATATTGGTCTCTATAGTTTAATCATTGCCCGGATGGACCCGGCCATCCAGGTTCATGCCTTTGAACCGGAGCCCTACAACTACCAAAAACTGGTCCGCAATATCCAGCTTAACCGTCTCCCAAATATAACACCGCATTTGGGGGCCGTCGGCGCCAAAAAGCAACTCGGCCAGCTTTACCTTTCCGGGCAAGGCGTCGGCCAGGGAAGACACTCGCTCCTCAAACCGGCCGCCAAAACTTACACTCCGACGGTCGTCTGGGACCTCGACTCGTTCATCGCGGAGAAAAAAGCCCCGCCCCCTGATTTCATTAAAATTGATGTTGAAGGCTACGAAATCGAAGTGGTCAAGGGGATGGGCAAACTAATGAAGACCAAGAAACCGACACTAATCATCGAGGTTCATCACCAGTTAATCCGGAAAGAAGAACTTTACAAATTGCTGAAGAAACGCCATTATACAGTCGAACTAATCGAACAGCAGAAAAAAAGGGATTTCATCTGTGCTCGCCCGGCTGCGCGGGCGTAGCCGCTAAAATCCCTAACCCGTTAATACTTTTTGTACTCACAGAGTAACCCCGTTTTTGAAGATCGCGATCGCGCGGTCTTCATTTTCTTCGTTACGGCTCTTCCGTTCCCCGCCGGCCAGTTGGAGGAGAACAACAAAGAGTTCTTGGGCCAAAGCGTCCAAATCCTCGCCGGCTAAAAGCCGGCCGGCGTCAAAATCTATCCAATGGCGCTTCTTCCGGGCTAACGCAGAGTTGGTAGCAATTTTAACCGTCGGCACCGGAGCGCCCAGCGGCGTGCCCCGGCCGGTAGTAAAGAGAATAAGTTGGACGCCCGCAGCGGCCAAAGCCGTCGTAGAAACCAGATCATTCCCCGGCCCCGCCAGCAGGTTCAGGCCAGGTAAGCGCAGCCGGTCACCATAGTCCAAGACATCAACGATCATCCCGGTGCCGCCTTTTTCAATACACCCCAACGACTTTTCCTCCAAGGTCGTGATTCCCCCATCTCTGTTCCCTGGAGAGGGGTTCTCATAAATCTCCTGACCGTTCCGGAGAAAATAAGCTTTAAAACCGTTGATCAGTTCAACAATCCGCGCGTAGACCCTTTGGTCACGGGCCCGGCTCATCAGGCGCGTCTCCGCGCCGAACATCTCCGGTACTTCGGTTAAAACCGCCGTTCCCCCGGCGGCCAGGAGTATATCCGTGACCCGTCCGGCCAACGGATTGGCCGTAATCCCGGAGAAACCATCGGACCCCCCGCATTTTAGTCCAACCTTTAACGCGGAAACCGGAACCGCCTCCCGCTCATCGCTTGACGCATAATCCTTGAGTTCGGCCAGGAGGGCCAAGCCCGCCTCGATCTCATCCTCTACTTCCTGCATTATAAGAAAACGCAGGCGGTCCTGGTCAAAAGCCGCCGGTGATTCTTGGTCATAACAAAACCGTTTAAACTCAGTCAACTGGTTATTTTCACAGCCTAAAGCAACGACCAACACCCCGCCGGCATTGGGATGCCGGACTAAGCCGGCCAGGATCTTTTGGGTAGACGCAAGATCATCCCCTAATTGGGAACAACCGTAAGGATGCGGGAAAGCGTAGACCCCGTCGATCCGCCCGGCGTCAATCTCCGGCTTAAACTTTTCCCGGGCTAAGGCAGCAAGCTTTTCGCAGGCACGGTTAACACAACCGACCGTTGGGATAATCCAGAGTTCATTGCGAATGCCGACTTGGCCGTCCTTCCGGCGGAAACCAAGAAAACTGCGCTCTTTCCCGGCTGCCGGCGGGGAAAAGGGAACCGGTTCGTAATTATAGTTCAAGTTCGCTTCCAATTGCGTCTTAAGATTATGTGTATGTACCCAGGACCCAGACCCGATCGGTTGGGTGGCGACGCCAATCGGCGCTCCATACTTGATGACCTTTTCTCCGGCCGCGATCGGCCGGAGGGCAATTTTATGGCCGGCCGGAATATCTTCGGCCACCGGAACCGTTTGGGACGGGAGGACAGCGTCAGTCCCTTGCTTTAGGGGTTTAAGGGCAACCGCAACATTATCCTCGGGTCTAATCTGCAAAAGATTGATCTCCCCCACCTCCTATACCCTACCGCGATCAATTGGCTAATAAACGTCCAAATAACAAAAAAGATTCTCATCGCTGAGAATCGAAAGAGCAATCGCTGGTGGGAGAGGGGGGACTTGAACCCCCACGATCTAAAAAGATCAACGGATTTTAAGTCCGTTGCGTCTGCCGGTTCCGCCACTCTCCCGGTATTTTTTTATGGAGGCGGCACCCAGATTCGAACTGGGGAATAAAGGTTTTGCAGACCTCTGCCTTACCACTTGGCTATGCCGCCATAATAAAATTGGAGCGGAAAACGGGATTTGAACCCGCGACCCTCGCCTTGGCAAGGCGATGCTCTACCGCTGAGCTACTTCCGCTCTTTTTGCTTCTTGCAAAAAACATATTACCACAGTTTAATCCCCATTGTCAAGAAGAATTTTCTCTACCATGAATATCCAAAAGAACAGTCGCAAATTCGCACCCAATGCCTTTTCCCACTGCGGTAACCGGATCCACCGTAACGGTTGGTAACTTAGGACAATAAGATAAAAAACAAGGCTGCCCGTTTAAATCACGTGCAGCCTTGTTGCTACGATTCTCTGGGGTTACCAGGTATAGCCTAATGCCAATCTCAACGCGAGACCGAAACCACCCCACGCGTTATATCCTTCAATATTAGACGACGTGTATCCAGCGCCGATACCAGCTTCAGTTGTGAATCCTTTACTAAAAACCCATTTATACCCGGCGAGACCGGTAAACCCGAATGCTGTACCCGAAATATCTGCGGCTTTAGCAAACGCGATTTCAGCGGTTCCTTGCCCAAAGAACCCTTCAAAATCTTCGTCAAAATATTTACGATAACCGCCACCAATACCAAAGCCGGTATATGACAAGTCTAAAACCTTAAAACTATAAAAACTACCCGATACCAAGAGACTATCTTGATTGCCCAAAGGTTTTTCATACTGTCCATTAATAATTCCAAACATCAAACCAAACGGATTAACGGTTACCGTTTGCTCTGCCGCAAAGGCGACATTAGTAAATAAAACAACTAATAATAAGGATACGAGGACGACTAAAAGTTTTTTCATTTTGACATCTCCTTTAATTTTTATTTTTTAGGAAGTACATAGTCCTTTTATCTAAAGCAAACCACAAATCAAAAGTATGTTAATTTATTAATCCTGTGGTGTTTAGATATTCAAAAACTATGTAAATCCTACCAAAATGTATAGACTAATTATAATTTGGCGCTATGGCTTTGTCAACAAGATTAGTTACAATTCGTATACATTTTGTATGAGAGATAAACAATCTCCCGTATGTTCTCCAGATCTTGACATCGGACAAGCATAAGCATAATATGGAAATATATATAATATTAATAAAACATTGTCTTTG
>JAKOVI010000132.1 GCA_029782135.1 Bacillota bacterium | reverse complement strand
TCCTCTCTGATTCAGGATATCCTTTGCGTTTCCGGCTCTGGGCGAAAAAACCGGTCTCGACGGTTTCCGCTGCGAAATAAGCGATTAAATTTCATTTTTCGATGCAGGATCTTCCTTGATAATTGGAGAAAATAGAGGGAGGATTGGCGTTAAAACTCCACGCGACTGCGTAAACTAATGAGGATGGAAACTGAACCGGGGATACCACGAGGGGTCAAGGAGGATTTAGATGCTGGTACTAACCAGAAAAACCAATGAAAGTATAATCATCGGCGACGATGTTAAAGTAACGGTTGTTGAGGTCAAAGGAGAACAGGTAAAACTGGGGATTAGCGCCCCAAAGCGGATCTCCGTCCACCGTGAAGAAGTTTACCTCGAAATTCAAAAAGAGAACCAAAAGGCTGCGGAAACAGGGATTGGCATCGAGGAACTGAACGAGATGTGGAGTAAAAAGACAAAGTAAAGACACGGTCTTTACTTTTTTATATGTAGACCACTATTTAAACGGGAAGGACAGCACTCCAGGTAATCCTTTTTTTATGTATTAATGGTAGAAGCGAAACCGCCTGTTAACTTTAGACTGCTTTGAACCGATACTTTAATTAGTGGAAATGGATGTTTGGGGGAATAAACGTGCAGGTTAAAATTTTGGACCAGAAATACGAATTGACTAACGAGCAAACAGCGATTGGTGAACTATTCTCCATGATTGAAGAAAAACTGAAAAGTACCGGCTATATCTTTACTGCTTTGGTCGTTGACGGGGTGGAAATCGAAACTGATTATGCCCTATATCTTAGCCAGCGCATCAACGACATTCAGGAAATTGAGGTTGTCGCGAAGAGTTTTCGCACTTTAATGGCGGAGACGATGGCAAGTGCCGCCGATTACCTGGAAAGGGCCCGGCCGGAGGTGGAAAACCTCAGCGGCGAATTCTACCGGGGCCCCACGGAGGAATCCTGGCAGAAATTAGGTCAACTCCTTGAAGGTCTCCAGTGGCTCATCGAGGCAGTGAGCACGGTTGAAAATTATCAACCGGAAAAACTGCCTGCCTCCGGGTGGGAAACGGAATTTGAAGCAAAAACCAAAATGTTGCAAGAAGCATTAGAAAACTCCGACCATGTGTTACTGGGTGATCTTTTGCAATACGAAATAGCACCCTTCTTCTTCACGCTGGAAGAGGAGATCAAAGAATTACTGAAGACTGAGGGTTGTAATAATGATCCTAATTGACAATCTTAACTTTTTAACCGAAAGGTTCCCCCAGCTCTGGCAGGCCATTAAACCGCTGGAGGGAAAGAACTTCCCGGCGCTGGAGGCGACGGCGGCCCGGAACGGGCTTCCCACCCTAAAAGTTAAAACAGACGGGAAAAGTCTTTACCTGCATAGCAGTTACGATCCGGAAGCGGAAGCGGAACGTTTTGTCACTCAGTTTACCGGGGTTGAAAACTACCGTCATATCTTCTTTTTCGGGGTTGGTCTCGGCTACCACATTGAAGCTTTTCTGCGCAAATACCCTACTTTAGAGTTTACCATTTATGAACCGGTGCCGGAGATTCTCTCCACCTATCTGGCGACCCGGCCGCTGGCTAACCTGCCGCTCAAACAGCTGAAGAACTTTTATGTGGAAATGGAGCAAGCCTCCCGCCCTCTTTTATTGAAAGATTTTACCGACTTTAGCGACGGGAATGTCTTGTTTGTGGTCCTGCCAAGCTACGAACAGGCTTTTCCGGATGTGACCAAAGACTTCCTGGCCAGTTTCCAAAGAATGCTGGTCTCCAAGCGTTTTAATCTTAACGCCAATGCCGCTTACCAACGTAAATGGATGTTAAACAGTATCCGTAACTTCAAGCATCTCCTTACGACGCCGAATATTCTCCGCGAGAAGGACCGCTTTAAAGGAGTACCGGCGCTGATTGTGGCCGCCGGTCCTTCATTGCTCGATGAGATCGAAAACCTGAGAACGATCAAGGAACAAGGCTTGGCTTATATCTTCTCCGCCGGTTCCGGACTGGTGCCCTTGCTTAATAACGGTATTTACCCCGATGCAGCCACTTCTTATGACCCAAATAGATTTGACGGGGTTTATAAACAGGTTTACGAAAAGAAAATTACCGAGATCCCTTTGATCTTTGGCAGTACGGTAGGGATTTCCTTGGACAAGTATCCGGGACCAAAGGCGCATATGATCAACAACCAGGACACCGTTGCTCCCTATTACCTGCGGTTAAAAAACGGGGCCGAACTACAGACTTTCCACGATAGCAGTACCATCTCAGTAGTCCTGGTCCAAATCTTAAAACATCTCGGGTTTGACCCGGTAATCTTTGTCGGGCAAAACCTGGCGTTCCGCGGTGAGTACCGTTACGCCCACGGAATCCCTTATTACAAACCAGAAATCAAAGATGAGTGGCGGCAAAAAGCGATTCTGACCGAAGCGGTGGATGGTAGCCAGGTTTATACAATCGAGGATTACAACCAGATGCGTTTCGAATTGGAACGGGTTATTGCCCGTTATCCAGGAGCGGAGTTTATCAATAGTACCAAAGGTGGGGCGAAGATCGCAGGCGCAACTTTCATCCCTTTGGAGAAGGTGATAACTGAACGGTTGACCCGGAGAGTAGTTGAAATCGGTTGGTTCCCGGCAGAAACATGTGATTATGACCGGGAATATCTCTTTCGGCAACATGCCGTAATGGAAGAGGATTACCGTTCTTTACCGGAGACGATTACGAGGTTAAGCAAGGCCTTTTCCGCTTTGGAGGGCTTAGGACCGGGGGCAAACCATGGCCAATTACAAAAACAGATCAGCCGGTTAGACCGGGAATTAAAAGAACTGAATAGAAACCAGTTTTACAAGGTTTTTATCCAGTCGAACAGAAGGGTAGAGTTGGAACTGATCGCCAAGGGGATTGACGAAGTACGTTTTGAAACCGATCCGGTCGAAAAAAGTGAAAAGATTACCAAGCTCTTTAAGTGTCTGGTTACAAGTCTGCCGGGCGATTTGGAAACCATGTCCAAAGAGTACGAGATGATGAAACAGTTTATTACTGCGTTCGGAAAAGCTGACTAGTTGGGGTGGGGTAAATTGTTTGAGGGAAAAACCGTCTTAATCACCGGAGGGACCGGCACTTTTGGCCGTTGTTGTGTACAGACTTTATTGGCAAGATATAAACTAAAAAGATTGATTGTTTTTTCCCGTGACGAACTGAAACAATACGAGATGCAACAGGTTTTTAAAGCGCCGGAGATGCGTTATTTCCTTGGCGATATCCGCGATTATGACCGTTTAAGTCAGGCAATGCGCGGGGTGGACTATGTCATCCATGCGGCTGCATTAAAGCAGGTGCCGGCAGCAGAATATAACCCGATGGAATTTATTAAAACCAACATTAACGGGGCTGAGAATGTAGTGAAGGCCGCGCTGGAAAACGGCGTAAAAAAGGTGATCGCCCTCTCTACCGACAAGGCAGTGAACCCAATCAACCTCTACGGAGCCACCAAGATGGTGATGGAGAAACTAATCGTCGCGGCCAATAACTTTGCCGGAGGACTGCAGACCCGTTTTGCCGTCGTCCGTTACGGGAATGTGATCGGTTCCCGCGGTTCGGTGGTGCCTCTCTTTCAGAAATTGTTGGCTGAAGGGGCAAAGGAGTTACCGGTGACCGATCCGCGGATGACCAGGTTTTGGTTTACGGTGCAGGAAGGTGTGGATTTTGTCCTGAAAAACTTTGCCCGGATGCAGGGCGGGGAGGTTTTTGTTCCCAAGATCCCTTCAATGCGCATTACCGATCTGGTGAAATCCTTTGGCGAAGATATAAAGATGAAGATCATCGGGATCCGGCCCGGTGAAAAGTTGCATGAGATGATGATTCCCGCCGAAGTTTCCTACTTAACCCTCGAGTTTTCCGACTTCTACCTCATCAAACCGCCGATCCATACGTTCGGTAAACCAGACTACCAACATCCGCCCACCGGAGAGGTTGGCCGTCCGGTTACGGAAGGTTTTGAGTACCGTTCCGACACCAATCCGGTTTTTTTAACGGTGGAAGAGCTAAGAAAGCTGGGTGCGGAATGAAACATATTCCTTACGGCCGTCAGGATATTAATCAGGAAGATATCCAAGCGGTGTTGGCAGTCCTCCAGTCCGACTGGTTGACCCAAGGGCCGGCGATTCAGCGGTTTGAAGAAGCGGTGGCGGCTTATTGTGGAGCACGGTACGCCGTAGCCGTGAGTAATGCGACGGCTGCCCTGCATCTGGCTTGTCTGGCGGCGGGGTTGGGGCCCGGCGATCTGCTCTGGACTTCGCCCAATACTTTTGTCGCCTCGGCAAACTGCGGGCTTTACTGCGGAGCAGAAGTTGACTTTGTTGACATTGATCCCCGGACTTATAACATGAGTGTAGATGCTCTTGAGGAAAAGCTTGTTCAGGCGGCGAAATGCGGCAAGCTGCCCAAGGTCGTCATTCCGGTACACTTTGCCGGCCAATCCTGCCGGATGGAAGAGATCCGGAGACTGGCGGATCAGTATCACTTTACAGTGATTGAAGATGCC
>JAKOVI010000127.1 GCA_029782135.1 Bacillota bacterium | reverse complement strand
CAAGCGAAGAACAGCAATGGGATCGTAACTTTACCCGTCAAGATCGTCCTCAGCGAGGAAACGGAGCTCTTGAAGCCGGAATTCTCCGCCGATCTGGAAATTATCGTCGAGGAAGTGAAAGATCAAGTTCTGGTGCCGGTCGCGGCGATTGTCAACAACCGGGGACAGGAACAAGTGATTAAAGTAGTAAACAACCGGCCGGTTCCGACGCCGGTCAAGACGGGACTGAGTAATGGGTTTAGCGTTGTGATTTTGGAAGGGGTCGAACCGGGCGACGAGATCCTGGTCAACGCGCACCAATTTGCCAATAACGCCGGGACCAACTCCAACCAAAGAGCGGGTTTTGGACCGGGACCCCGGCCCGGAATAATGATTAGAGGTCGATAGCGAATGTTAATCAAAGCGGAACACCTTCAAAAAACCTACCAGATGGGAACGGTTAAGGTTGAAGCCTTGAAGGATGCCTCCTTTGAAATTGCCGCCGGTGAGTTTGTGGCGATCATCGGTCCTTCCGGCTCGGGGAAATCGACGCTGATGCATATTTTGGGCTGCCTGGACCGGCCGACCAAAGGGCGGTATTTTTTGGACGGCCAGGATATGAGCAACGTCTCCGACAATCAACTGGCGGAGATCCGGAACAAGAAGATCGGGTTTGTCTTTCAACAGTTTAATCTCCTGCCGAAAGCAACGATCCTCCAGAATGTCTGTCTCCCGCTCATCTACGCAGGCCTCCGGGGCCGCCGTAAACAACAGGAGTTGGCGCGGCGGGCGTTGGAACAGGTGGGGTTGGGCGATCGCCTGTACCACCGGCCCAATGAAATTTCGGGCGGCCAAAAACAACGGGTAGCGATTGCCCGGGCATTGATCAATAACCCGGCCTTATTGCTGGCCGATGAACCGACCGGGAATCTCGATACCAAGACAGGACAGGAGATTATGAAGACCTTTCACCGGCTTAACCAGGAGGGGCATACCATCATCCTGGTCACGCATGACCCGGAGATTGCCGCCCAGGCGCGGCGGGTGATTCAGATCCGGGATGGGTTAATCCAACGGGACGAGGTGATCGCATGATTCTGGAGATCCTACGGATGGCGTTCGAAAGTCTAACCGCCAGCAAAATGCGCTCTTTCCTTTCCATGCTCGGCATTATTATCGGGGTGGCGGCGGTGATTGCCATCGTTTCGGTCGGCTCCGGCGCGCAGTCCCAAGTGACCAGCCAAATTTCCGCGCTCGGTTCGAATA
>JAKOVI010000123.1 GCA_029782135.1 Bacillota bacterium | reverse complement strand
ACGCGTCATGGAGCAGTGCCGATGAGACTGGTGCCTATAATCATCTGTGCATGGAAGATTTAACCCTGGAATACCGCTTGAGCGAGCAATTATCTTATAATAAGTGGTATCGCCATCCTGATTCCCCGCTTGAGGTCTCAGGTTCGGTTCACTACCTGGATGAAGAGTCTCCGGGTGATGAATTTTACCTGGAAACGAAATGGGATGGACAGTTTACATTTTATTCTGAGAGCCGCGGCTATATAGACTATCTAGAAATTGATGAAGAGGCAAGGACCTATTCTATTTACCTGAGCGGGCAAACCATTGACCCTTCGCCAATTATCACTAAATACTACGAGTCAGGAGAAGAAGTGGAATCCTGGGATAATTGGGGATATGATGAGGTTCGGATCGAGAACCAGCCGCTTCCCTCCAAAGGGACAACTTTAGCAGGAACCAAAGTGGTGAAGTATACTGTATATCCGAGCTGGGGCCCCGGGGTGAGAAAGGAAACCGACCTGACCATTACCTGGTATTTTACACCAGTGGAAAAGTAAGCTACTAAGCGGTGAAGTTTCATTCAGGAACAAGTACGTGCCTCAATGAAAGACTGTTTTATCCTCAATGCAGAGGCGCGGGACCGGCGGTTGCTGCCCCTGAGGGGAAGCATCCCGCCGGAACTGCGTTATTTTTATTTACCGGAACAGAAAACAAGGGAATAGACGCTAATTCTGCCCTTATCATCACGGATGGAGGATCCGATCAGATAGATGTTTAATCCGGGACATTGGTTACATTACCGCTTTGCCCTCCGGTATAAAAAAGAAATGTAATGGGTCTTGCCTTTTTGACTGGGAGGGAGGAGAGTACGGGTTAAATGTGGAATTTCAGTTGAAACAGATTGAAGCGGGGGATTAAGATGTGCGAAAAGCTTTCGTTCCGTTCCAAGTTTTTCTATGGTTTTACCGACCTCGGGTTCAGTATCGCCTATACGATTCCTGCTTTTTACCTTCTTATCTTTCTTACTGATGTGGTCAACTTTCCCCCGGCCTTGGCCGGCACGTTGCTTTTGCTGGCGAAGATCTGGGATGCACTGATCGATCCGGTGATTGGGCACGTTTCCGACCGGACCAAAACCCGGTGGGGGCGGAGAAGACCCTTTTTACTCTGGTTTGCCTTGCCGTTCGGCGTGTCCTTCAGTTTGATCTGGCAAATTCCCCAGGTGGCTTCAACGGTAGGGCAGACCCTGATCATCCTCGGCGCGATCTTTTCCTTTATTACTTTCTTTTCGTTGCTGTCGGTCCCCTATTCCTCACTGGCGCCGGAGATGACCAGGGATTATGATGAGCGCACCAATCTAAACGGTTACCGGATGTTCTTCTCAATTATCGGCGGACTTATAGCTGTGATCATACCTTCTTATTATTTCGGGTTATCACCGGACCTTCGTTACGGGTACCGGGTGATGGGGATTTCGCTCGGCGTAATCTTGGCGATTCTGCCGCTCTTTGCCTTTGTGGGGACAAAGGAGAAATATGCGGCTGCAGCCGGGGAGGACCGTGTTCCGCTCAAAAAAGGACTCCGGTTGGTCATCACGAACCGGCCGTATCTTTTAGCCCTCTCGACGTATTTGGTGACGTGGGTTGCGATTGATATTATTTCCGCCGTTTTTATTTATTATCTTAAATACTGGCTGGCGATTGGCGAGGAGAAGAGCAATCTTATTTTTGGGATCATCTTTATTGTGGCCGCCATCTTCTTACCCTTCTGGGTTAAATTTGCCGAGCGTTTCGGGAAAAAACAATCTTACTTTGCCGGCCTTGGCTTTTTGGCCTTGATTATGCTGGTGACGATCTTTATCCAGCCCGGCCAGCGTAACCTGGTCTATTTGATCGGGGCGTTAGCCGGAATCGGGGTTTCGGCCGCTCATGTAATTCCGCTTTCGATCATCCCGGATACAATCGAATATGATGAGTTACGCTCCGGTCACCGGCAGGAGGGGATCTACTTCGGACTGGTCACTTTTATGCAGCAATTCGCCACGTCCGGCGCGCTGTTCATTGTGGGTCTTGTCCTGCAATGGTCCGGTTATGTCCCGAATACCGCCCAGGGTGCCGGCGCTTTGCTCGCCATCCGTTTGCTGCTGGGCTTATTACCGGCCGTTTTGATCGGCCTCGGCGTGTTGGTTTTGTTTAAATTCCCCATTGACCGGGCTTATTACCTGCGGATCACCCAGGAACTGGCCGCCCGGTCCGCGGCGAGCGCCGGCGCCGAGGAGCCGGCGGGAAGATAAGAATGGCCATCGCAGTTTAAAAATTAAAAGGAAGCAGATTGACCAATCAGCGGAGGGATAATCATGACAGTAACAGTCCGCCCCGTGGAAACGAAGAAAGACCGGAAAGCCTTCATCAATCTCGCATGGCAACTTTATCAGGGGAATCCGGCTTGGGTGCCGCCGCTCCGCCGTGATCTGGAGCAGACGCTTGATCCGGAGCGGAACCATTTTCTCCGTTCCGGGCCGTTTCGCCTCTTTTTGGCTTTCCGTGACGGGAAACCGGTCGGGCGTGTCCTGGCCGGGATTGACTTAAAGACGAATGAAGCAAAGGGCAAGTGCGAAGGATACCTCTCGCTCTTTGAATGCATCGCAGATTATGAGTGTGCCCGAGCTTTGTTGGATGAAGCCTGTGCTTACCTGCGCAATAGCGGGGCGACGGCGGTTCGGGGACCGGTTTCGCCAACCAATGGCGATGACTACCGGGGCTTTTTACTGAATGATTTCGAACGGCCTCCCGTTTTGATGAATTCCTACAACCCCCCTTATTATCCGGAATTCTTTGAACGTTACGGTTTCAGCAAGCACCTTGACTTGTATGCCTATTACTTTGACATCCACGTCCCGCGGACGCCGGAAGCCGTAGCTTATGCGATGGAAAGGTACGGGTTTACTGTCGAGCCAATCAAATTCGACCGACTGGAAGAGGAACTGGCCGATATCAAACGGGTCTTGGACGAGGCGATGCCGGAAGAATGGCCGGATATGATTCCACCCGATACGGACGCTTTGCGGGAAATCGCGAAGACCCTGCGGCCATTGGCGGACCCGGAGTTTATCCTGATTGCCAGGTACAACGGGCGGCCGATTGGTTTCAACATTACCTTGCCCGATTACAATCAGGTCTTGATCCATCTCCGCAACGGGCGGATGTTTCCGTTCGGCTGGCTCAAGTTCCTGTATTGGAAAAGGAGAATCAACGGGCTCCGCTTTTTTGTCCTCTTTGTCGTCCCGGATTTTCGCCGGAAAGGGGTCTCGGCGGCGATCTTTCTCCGGACTTTTGAGGCGGTGAAGAAGTCGTCGCGATATTGCTGGGTCGAGGGTTCAACGATTGGGGAAGAGAATCACCGGATGCGCCGGGATGTGGAGCGGGCCGGCGGCCAGCACTATCGCACCTACCGGATTTACCGGAAGGAGCTATAATGGAGTGAAATTATTTATCGGGCCAAGAATGATTTGACTGGCGGTAAAATCCGGCCAGTCAATTTTGTTTTCCATGATAAATAATGAAATTTTGCATGAAAAATCTCCCTCTCCTTAAAGCCGATCATCTTCACGACACGACCATAAATTAGGGTAACATCGTAATTAGCTTAACCGGCAAAAAGTTGGATTTAACTGATGAATGTGGTATTATTACAATAAGGTAAAAGGATTGCTTTTTTACCTAGACGGTAAGGGAGGAAAGTAAGGTGAAAATCCCGACGCTTTTCGCTTTTTTTCGGAAACAAAAAGCCAGGGTGTTGATGCCGATCGTTGTTATTATATTTATCCTCCTGATTGAAGGTGGTCTGAGCCTTAAGTATATCAAGGACTTGACCCACCGTTCGGAAGAAGTTTACCAAGTGACCACCATGGGTTCGATTGAGTTGAACCTCTTAGAGGAGCAACTACGTGAACTTGAAACAGTATATGCACTAGGTTTAAATGGGCAAGGCGATCCAGTCAAGATTAAATATTTAAGTAGTGAAATGATTAGTAATCTAGCCATTTTAATTGAAACATACCCCGAAGAACCGTTTATTGCCAATCTCAGTAATCAAGTGGTTAGACTGCTGCGTATTTTCGATGACTTGGATAATGAAGGCTTTCAATGGGAAGTCATGAATGAACTTCGCGCACGAAACGAGAAAATTAAGAGCGATTTGATTATTTTTAAAGCATCCCGCCGCTTGAAAGGTTCCTCGGTCGTTAGAGACACGGAGCGGTTCTCCAAACGGTCCCGTAATATTTTTCTTCTGAGCTTGATTTTTAG
>JAKOVI010000116.1 GCA_029782135.1 Bacillota bacterium | reverse complement strand
TGCCCGCCCCAGCCCATACTTTTTCCGGAAATCGATCAAGGTGTCATGCAAATCTTGGACAACCGCTTTGAGGATGCCAATTTCTTCCCGTTCGACCGGCGAACTGACCTGATATAACCTTGGATCTCCTAAGAGTAAGATTTCTCTTACCATGAGGCGTCCCCCTTCTATAACGGTATGATTAGCTCAGGAAAACTCCGGCGAGGCTTATCAAGACAATTAACAGGACAAAGACGGCCATTATGATATTCCAATCTTTTGCGGCAACAGTTAACTTTTTTTAAGTTTCGCCAGTAACTTTTTACCCCTCGCCACCATGGCCGGGCTTCCGGTTTCGATTGCTTCCTCCAATATTTCAATGATCTTATTCCTATACTTCTTGTCATTATAACCGATCAGGGCCAAGGCCTCCAGGGCATTAACCTTCACAATCTTGCTCTTACTGTTTTCCAGCCAGGAAAGTAAAATTTCGATCACCGCAGTTTTCTCCGCGTCGGTAAGTTCTATATAAGCAAACATTAACGCGACATGCCATCTCACTTCCTGCTGTTCGATCTTTGTCAGCTCGTTGATTAACTCTTTTTTGTAAGGCAGTAAATATTCAGGGTGTTTTTTTGAAACCTTTTCAATCACATCCGCCGCCCGCATGCGCACAAGCGGATCATCGTTTTTCATTCCCTGAAAGACTTCCCCAAAAAGAGCGGGGTTACCGAGGAGTTCGGCAACAACCTCGTCCGCCTTGCCAATTGAACGTAAGTCCCCGCCTTTGAGTTTTTCTAGAATTCCACCGCTTTCCTTATACGCCATGACTCGCTCTCAACTCCATCTTTCTTCCCTGAAACACCAATCAAGAATTGAACCGGAACGGTGACTAGCCTTGCCTTGTCAGAAAGACAACCCGCAACTGGGTAAATTTGCCGAAGCAGATTATCTTCGAAGTTAGATCAGGGTTTCCGCAGCACATAGATGATGAAATTGGGCACCCGGAGTTCATCTTCCAGCTCCGGATATTCTTTCAACTGCTCGCTTGTCACCGTCGGTTCCACAATTTTTTCGAGGAGATAGCCGGTCTTGATGAAGGTGTTGATGTAAGTGGAGAGTGAACGGTGGAAATTGCAAAGTCGGGCAGGTCGCATTGGTTCAAATAGGAGACCACCAGGTCGAAGCTTTCGTCTTCAAGAAAGGAGAGATCTTGCACGTCCTGCAGCCGGTACTCATCGCGGCCAGACTGGAGTCCCCGTGCCGCTTCGATCATGGGCTCACATAAATCCAGGCCCAGCACATAACCGGCTCCCCGTTCGGCAAGGATCCGGCAGAAACGCCCTTCCCCGCAGCCACAATCCAAAACCTTCAGCCCTTCAACATCACCGCAAGCCTCCAGCACCGGCGCATCAAGAAGCCCGTTGCGGGTCGGGTTCCTCCCTTCCCGCGCCTCCTTGATCCACGCCGGAGCGAGTTCCCGCCATTCCCGCCGCAGATCGTTATAGTTCGCCATTAAACCAACCTCCTTGTCAAGCCGGGAGATGTCAGCATCTACCTAAACTATTAAAAAAACTAAGGGTTTCCGACATCGTCATCGCCGGCTCGCAGTCGGGTGAAAACGAGCACTGTCTGGAAACCCTTTTTCCTTAAATTTGTGGGACTATGAGTCTACTTAAATGAGATCGTCTTTTTAACCATGCGTTCGGGGACAGATCTTTCCAGAGTATATTTAGCAATATTTTATAATAAACCATAATTTATTACAATACAGTGAACCGGTTGGGTTCTATACTTATCTTATACCGGTCTTAGACTGCAATAAAGATTATTCATCCCCGTCCTCCTGGCTTCTGCCGCTTAAGGCCGGTGAAAAACACAGGGAAAGGTGACTCACAATGAAAATGAACATGTACGAATGGCTTGAAAGCATTAGAAATTCACCACGGAAGAAGGCAATGCCGCTCCTATACTTCCCGGCAATTCAAATGATGGGTGTCAACGTGCGGGATCTGGTCGCCGACAGCAACCTGCAAGCACAAGCAATGAAGATTATTGCGGACCGCACCGACGCCCCTGCCGCGGTCGGGATGATGGATCTGTCGGTCGAAGCGGAGTGTTTTGGCGCGCAGATCCGTTTCTCCGATCATGAAGTACCAACCGTCACCGGAGGAATCATCTCCACCTTAGAACAAGCCAAAGAACTCGCCGTCCCGCAAGTCGGCGCCGGCCGGACGGGATTATATATTGAGGCAATCAAAAAGGCAACAAATCTGATCCAGGACCGCCCAGTCTTTGCCTGTGTAATTGGTTCCTTTTCCCTTGCCGGGCGCCTGATGGATGTGAGCCAAGCCATGATCTACTGCTATGAGGAGCCGGAGATGGTCCATCTGGTCTTGGAAAAGGTCACCAAGTTTATCATTGAGTATTGTCAGGCCTATAAAGCGGCCGGGGCGAACGGGATCGTCCTCGCCGAACCATTGGCCGGACTGCTTTCGCCGGCCCTCGCCGCTGAATTCTCCGCAGACTACATTAAGCAGATTGTGGCGGCCGTGCAAGACGAAAACTTTATCATCATTTACCACAACTGCGGCGGCTCCACGATCAAAACCATCGATACCATTCTGGCGAACGGCGCCCCGGCCTACCATTTCGGGAATGCGATCAAAATGAGCGAGATGCTGCCGAAGATCCCGGTCGACAAGATCGTGCTGGGGAATATTGATCCGAGCAGTCAGTTTCTCAACGGCACCCCGGAATCGATCCGGGAAGCAACCTTATCCTTGCTCAACGAATGTGGCAAATATCCAAACTTTTTGATCTCCTCCGGTTGCGACATCCCGCCCCTCTCGAAATGGGAAAATATCGAGGCCTTCTTCGCCGCGGTAGAGGAATACTATAACGAAAGTCACCAATAGGACTTCCCCATCTCATCCCACCGCTTTGCAGCGGCGTAATCATATCGATCCCGGACACTTTTGGTCAAAAACAGATTGATCAGCACGGAAACGGCAAAGGTCCCGGCGACAGCGGGACTTCAAGGAGATGTCGGTCAAGAGACGGACTATGGGCTTTCACCGCTTAGCTTCCGCCCATGGCAGGGCGCACACAAATAAGGACAGCCTTTGCAGGCTGTCCTTTGCTGGCGTTTTTAAGCTAAAATCCTTATGCTATAGTGTAAATCCGTTCTCCCACTTTCATTGCTCTTCAGGAAAGAGGTTCCACATGTGGTTCAGCGGTCCCCTTCCCTTCCCCAGATTGAGCATTGCCCGCAAGGCCCCGGAGATAAATTCCTTTGCCGCCTGGATTGCCGTTTCCAGGTCCATCCCCTTGGCGAGCCCGGAAGCGATCGCGCTCGATAAAGTACACCCGGTGCCGTGCGTATTGGGGTTGTCGATCTTCTCCCCGATGAACCAGCGGTACTTACCACCCCAATACAACAGATCATTCGCATCGTTTATATTGTGCCCGCCTTTGCACAGAACAGCACAGCCATATTCCTGGCTGATAATCTCTGCCGCTTTGATCATACCGGCTTCGTTTTCAATCGGGATTTGGGCAAGGATCGAAGCTTCCGGGATATTGGGCGTCAGGAGCACCGCCAGCGGAAAGAGGCGTTTTTTCAGCGTCTCCACGGCATCATCCTGCAGCAGCTTTGACCCGCTGGTCGAGACCATGACCGGATCGACCACAATGTTCCGTGCCTGATAGAAGCGGAGCTTATCCGCGATCGTTTCGATTAACCGGACCGAGGATACCATGCCGATCTTTACGGCATTAGGATAGATATCGGTAAAAATACAGTCCAACTGCTTCCCTAAAAACTCCGGCGTAACTTCCATAATATCGACAACGCCGGTGGTGTTCTGGGCGGTCAGCGCCGTAATCGCACTCATCGCATAGATACCATAGGCGGTCATGGTCTTGATATCCGCCTGGATGCCCGCGCCGCCGGAGGAATCACTCCCGGCAATTGTTAAAGCTGTTTTCATTAATCCACCCTCCTTACAGCATCTCCTGGAACGTTTTTTCCTTATGTTTTTATAACCTCATGACTATTGATCTAAACAAGTTTCCCGCTCACAACCTTTTCCGCACTGCTTGCTGTAAAAACGCATCGAAATCGGCCAGCTTCTCCAGGTAGAAATCACTGCTCTCCTTAATCTTCCCCTGATCGTCCGCGCTGAAAGCGTCAAACACGCCAACGGTCCGGAAACCGGCCTTCTTCGCCGTCTCCAGCGCATAGAGCGCATCTTCAAACACCCAGGTCTCTTCAGGCCGGGTTCCCATGAACGCGGCGGCCGCCAGGTAAATGTCAGGCTGATCCTTCCCCGCTCCAATCTCCGTACAGGTAAAGATCCGCGCAAAACAATCCATGATCTTCAGCCTTTTCAGCGCGCCTTCGACCACCCGCCGGTCACTGGAGGTCGCCGCCACCATTTTAATCCCGGCTTGTTTCATCGCTTTGAGGAACTCTGCGGCCCCGTCCTTTAACGGTACCTGGGCAAAATAGAAATCCTCAATTGTGCGGTTGATCCCCGCGATGATGGCCTCGACCTCCCACTCCGAAAGGTAGCGCTCCTTTAAAAAGGCGGCCCCTTGTTGCATGCTCATCGTAAACATGGTTTTGCCAAGGCCTTTTTCCGCTTCGATCCCCATGCTGTGCAAAAAGACTTCGGCCGCCTGTTCCCAAATGGGGATCGAATCGAGGATCGTCCCGTCCAGGTCAAATATCGCGCCGGCAATCATCTTCCCAATTCCTCCGCTTGTTTTTCGCGGCGGCCGGTTGATACGCTTTCCAGGCGTTGACAAGCGCCGTGGCGGCCGCTTTGGGATCTTCCGCCTCGGTTACGGCCGTAACCACAAAGAAGCCGTCAACGCCGGTTTGGGCCAGCGGAGGGATGTCGACCAGTTTCACCCCGCCCCCCACGACCACCGGGAGCGGGCTGATCCGGGCAAGCCCGGCAAGTTCGTCAAAACTTCTGGTGATCACTTTGCCATCCGGCCCAAGCCCGCAATCAGGTTTCGTCGCGGTTTCATGCACCGGGCCGGCGCCGAAATAGTCGATCTGAGAGATATCAGCGGACTTAACGTAGTCAAATAGATCATGGGTCCGCGCCGACAAACCGACAATGGAATCCTCCCCCAGGTATTCCCGGCAAACCTCGACAGGTATATCGGATTGCCCGACATGGATCCCGTCAACTTTGATCCCTGCTTTGCGTGCCGCCAGGACAACATCAAGGCGGTCATCGACGAGCAGCGCAACTTCACCGGCCTTACCGGCTGCGGCAATCACCTGCGCGGCCTGGCGGGTCAATTCAATCAGTTCGCGCGCTGAAGCAACCTTGGAACGGATCTGCACGCAGGTAAACCCGGCCGCAACGGCATCCTTGACAATGGACGCCACCGGCCGGCCTTTGGTATTCTCGGGGCCCACCACCAGGTAGGCTGAGATGTCAAGCTTTTTGCGGATGCTCATTTTCTCCTCCTAAAATCTCATTGATCTTCTCGACTTTGGACGTCATCATGTTTGTAAACCCCGGGCGAACATCGGCTTTCAGCACAACTTCAGTGCGGATCCCTTTCTTGGCCAGCACGAAAGTGGCCTCCTTCACCACCTGCATCACTTCGTCCCAGGGGCCTTCAATCTCCGTAAACATCGCCGTCGTCCGGTTCGGCAATCCCGATGCCCGGATTACCTTCACCACTTCCGCTACTTCGGCGGCGAGCTCATCCCCGATACCAAACGGCGCAATGGACACGGCCACTAAAGTATTCATCTCTCAAACCTCCTCGATTTCGAATGGGTTTTCCGCGATCTCCTCTGCAGTTGCCTTATATAACTCATCCAGGAAATACACCTGGAAACTGCCGGGGCCATCCGCCCGCTTTTCCGCACGCTTCCCGGCCAAATTGTAGACGGCCGTCGCCGTAAGCGCAGCAATAAACGGCGTGGCGGCGGTGGCATACACCGCGACGACTCCCCCTAAGGAACAGCCCGACCCTGTAATCTTGGGCATGAAGGGCGACCCGCCGTATGAATAGGCAACAATTTTACCGTCGGTAATTAAATCAGTCTCTCCGGAGACCGCCACCGCCCCGCCGGTCCACTTGGCCAGCGCGACAGCCGCTGTCTTGGCGGCGTTGACCGTATCGGTGGAATCAACCCCGCGTACCTTGGAGACGGCGGTTCCCCCGGCCAACTCCCACAACCCGGCCAGGGCAATAACCTCCGAAGCATTTCCCCTGATGATCGTAGGTTTATACTCTTTGAACTGCCGTAATAGCTTGGTCCGGAGCGTGCCAATCCCGACGGCAACCGGGTCCAGCACCCATGGCTTGCCGGTTTCGTGCAGTACTTTGGCGACATGCGGCAAAGTCTGTTCGTAGATCGGCAGCAAGGTCCCGACGTTGATATACATAGCGCCACCGGCTTTCGCCAAAAATTCGCCCTCATCGGGCAGATAAACCATTGCCGCGGAACCCCCGACGGCCAGTTGGGCATTGGCAACAAAATTAATCGTTACCGTGTTGGTGATCGACCCGGCCATCGGATTCGTCCGCCTGACGGTTTCGACGGCCTGCCTAATCTGCTCTTGGATCTCTTTTTTCGTCATCGCTGCTTCATCCTTTCTTAGGTATTCCGGAGTATTAATTCTTATGTTTGCGGTCCCTACACCCCCGCTCTTTCCGGTTGGTCATGTGAAAAATGCCTGCCTTCCTAGGCAAGCATCATTCTATCCGGTCTTGCTTCCCTACGACAGTGTTAACTGACAGGTTCAAAGGGTCAGGTTCTACCTTCTCAACTCCAAGGAGTTCCCCCACAACAGATCCGGTTTTTGTAAAAAAAACGCCTCCTTCGTAAGGAGGCACTTAATTATTATCGCGATAATAATTATGTTGCTTCCCTACGACAGTATTAACTGACAGGTTCAAAGGGTTAGGTTTTACCTTCTCAACTCCGAGGAGTTCCCCCGCAACATATTCAGTTTTTCAATTGCCTTTATACTACTACGCACGGCCGTCTTTGTCAAGGTTGGTCTTTCAAAGAGATCTTGCAATGTTTTATGTTTTGTATTAATATTATTTCCAAATTCAAGCAAACGCCGGACATTACTTTTCTCCACATGGGATAATAATAATAGCGGGAGCGTGGTGGAGATGGCACCTGAAGGTCTGCGGCTCGATCCGGAGTTATTCCGAACCCTTCGTTATTATGGGAGAATCAGCCTGGATTTGCTTGCCGGCCCGCTGCTCGGTTTGGCTCTCGGCCGTCATCTAAGCCAAAGATTCGCCTTGTCTCCACTCTGGATGGCGCTTGGATTTCTTGCCGGAGCCGGCTTTAGTTTTTTCGGCGTTTACCGGTTGATGACGACAGAGATCTTCCGTGATTGGCACAAAAGCGGGGGAAAAAAGGAGAAATAGGATGGAAAGCCTCGCGATAAAGATTTATAAGTCCTTTTTAGTCATTAATCTTTACTTACTCGCCCTTTTACTGCTGCTCGGTTCAACCACCCTCCGTTCCATCAAGGTCGGAGGGTTTATGCTCGGCTGGTCCGGAATGCAGGTCTATCTATTTTGTTTCTGTAAAACCATCGGGCGCAACCTTGACCGCAGCACACAAGCCGGACCTGCCCAGCCGCCAACCGGCACCGGCGCCACTATCTTCCGGCTCAGCTTATTATTATTGTTTCTGGGGGCAGCAGGAATCCACGGGCTGACCGTCTTCATCTGGACCACCGGGACAGCGCTCGCCGTTTACTTCGGTTGGCTCGGCTACTTGCTGTACTGGCATAATCGCAAAACCATATAAAAAAGTATTATCCGGGGAGGGAATAGTTTGAACAAAATTCATGCCCTCACCTTTGCGCAGGGAGAAATTTTCGGTCTCCAATTCCATTTGGATATTTTTCTCATGTCTTGGGTGGTTATTATTTTCCTGGTTGCGGTTAGTTGGCTGGCAACCAGAAACTTAAAATCACAACCCCGGGGACTCCAAAGTGTTCTGGAAACCGTGGTGGAGTTCTTACAGAATCTGTTGCGGGAAAATATCGGGCCCAAAGGTCAAGGGGCTTTTCCTTTTGTGGCAACCCTTTTCTTATTTATTCTTTTCTCGAATTTAATCGGCCTGGTCTGGCCGGGAGTCACCAAATCACCGACCGAAGACTTGAATGTCACTTTAGGCCTTGCCATCCTGGTCTTTTCAAGCATGATTTACTACGGCATTAAAGGGCAAGGCCTGAAGAAGTACCTGCTTAGTTTCTTTAAACCTAACTTTTTATTCTTCCCCATTCATCTCATTGACTTCTTTGTGAAACCGATCACCCTGGCCTTTCGCTTGTATGGGAACATTTTTGCCGGCGCAGTGTTTATCACGATCCTTAATCTCCTCTTCAAACCGGTCATTCCCGTTGTTGGCCTGGTCTTGGGAGTATTTGTCGGCGTCATTCAAGCTTATCTCTTTCTCATGCTCGCCATGGCATACATCGCTTCGGCGATGGAAGAAGGGGTGGAAGAGGAAGAGGCTCATCCCGAACCGGCCCCTGTTCTCCCCCCGCCCACGAAATAGTTTTAAACACAATTACGCCCCGTTTGGGGAGTCTTGGAGGTTAGAAATTATGATTGAAAGTACCATTCTTCTCAAAATCGCTTCGGTGATCGCCATTGGTTTAATCGTCAGCGTGGCGGCTTTAACTGCCGGGTTTGGCAACTCGAACGCGGTCGCCCGGGCATTAGAAGGAATTGCCCGGCAACCGGAGGCGAAAAACTCCATTTTCACAACGATGCTCATCGGTGTTGGCCTGATTGAAGCCACCCCGATTATTGCGCTGGTTGTGGCCTTACTGTTATTATTCGCCAACCCGTTCCTCCAGTGAACCTGGTGAGTACGGCTGCTTTTAAAATTACCGCATTTTCGCATCGTTCTTAAGGGGGAGCCTGCCATGATGGAAATCAGGATCGTCGATCTCCTTCTCACCATCCTTAATTTTTTTATCCTCATGGGCCTGCTTTATCTGGTCTTATACCGTCCGGTCCTCAATCTTTTGAGTGCCCGGGAGGCTAAGATCAAGAGGGAAAACGAGGAACTTGCCCGGCTTCGGAAAGAAGCGGAAGAACTTAGAAGCCGCTGGGAAGCCAAGAATCAGGAGTTGGCCAGCGACCGCCGTCGGATCCTGGAAGAAGCAAGACAACAAGGTTTAAAGGAAAAAGAGGAATTAATCAGCCAGGCAAAGGAGGAGGCTTTCCAGATCTTAGCCCGCGCCCGGCAGGAAGTTCTAAGGGAAAGGAACCGGGCCTGGGAAGAGCTTTGGAAGGAAATGGTCGGGATTATCATCCTGATCTGTTCAAAAGTCGTCGGGGAGGAGTTTAACGAAGAGAAACACCGGAAAAAGATCAGAACTTTTATTAAAAGTTTGGATGCCAAAACGATTGGGGAATTGACCAATGAAGCTCACTAGCGGTGGAAAAACACTCAAACGGCTGCCTCCGATCCCGCTCGCCCGGCCGTCTGCAAAATCCGGGTTGGAAATTACCGTCCTTACCCCGGTTCTCCTGGAGGAAGAGGAAGAGGCGCTCCTGAAGAAACATCTGGCGAAAATTATCGGCAAAAGGTCGAGGATTCACTTTGAGACCAGTTCCCGCCTCCTCGCCGGGATGATCCTAAAGACAAAAGACCGCAGCCTGGACGGGAGCGTTGGCCGGCAACTGCGCCGGTTACGCCGGATCCTCCTTGAACATGATTTAAAGCTTGAAGAACAAACCACCCTCTCTGCCGAGTGGCTCCAAAATGAATTAAAGAAGGTAGTTAACGAATATCAACCGGAGATTCTCGTCGATGACATCGGCACCGTTCTCCAGTACGGGGACGGCGTGGCGTTAATCACCGGTATGTATGGCGCGCATCTCAATGAAATCGTCAAATTCCAAAACGGTTCTTACGGAATGGTGCTGAACCTGGAGACCGACCATGTCGGGGCGATCGTCTTTGGGGAAGGCCTGGATATCCATTCCGGGGATGCGGTTCGCCTCATGGGACGGACCATTGATGTCCCGGTCGGAAAAGAACTAATCGGCCGGGTGGTCAATCCCTTGGGCGAACCGCTCGACGGTCTTGGTCCGATCCATGCCGCTAAAAGGCGCCCGGTGGAAGCCCCGGCCCCCGGGATTGCGGAACGCAGGCCGGTCGATACCCCTCTCCAGACGGGGATCAAGGTCATTGACGCCCTCATCCCAATCGGCCGCGGGCAACGGGAATTAATCATTGGCGACCGGCAGACCGGAAAAACCGCCCTCGCAATTGACACCATTTTGCATCAAAAGGAAACCGGTGTCCTCTGCGTCTATGTAGCGATCGGTCAAAAGGCGGCTACCGTCGCGCAGGTCATCGAAACGCTCAAAGAACACGGCGCCATGGACTATACCATTGTCGTCGTCGCCTCAGCGGCCGATACGGCGCCGGTCCAGTACCTTGCACCCTACAGTGGATGTGCAATGGCGGAAGAGTTCATGTACCAAGGGAAAGATGTCTTAATTGTCTATGATGACCTCTCCAAACATGCTGTCGCCTACCGCGCGATGTCGCTCTTGCTGCGTCGCCCGCCGGGCCGGGAAGCTTACCCGGGCGATATCTTTTACCTCCATGCCCGGCTTTTGGAACGGGCGGCACGGCTTGCGCCGGAGCTCAAAGGCGGCTCCCTGACCGCGCTCCCGATCGTTGAGACCCTAGAAGGAGACATCTCGGCTTATATCCCAACCAATATCATCTCGATTACAGACGGCCAGATTTTCCTTGAAACCGATCTCTTCTTAGCCGGCTTTCGGCCGGCGGTAAACGTCGGGCTCTCGGTTTCGCGGGTCGGCGGCGATGCCCAAATTCCGGCCATGAAGAAATTGGCCGGCCCCCTCCGCCTCCAATTGGCCCAATACCGTGAATTAACCTCCTTTACCCAGTTTGGAGCGGAACTGGACCAGGCAACGCGCGACCAGTTAGCCAAAGGCGAAAGAATAGCCGCCGTTCTTAAGCAACCGCGCTTTTCCACAATTCCTGTTGCCGAACAAGTCGTGATCTTTTATATGCTGGTCAATGGGTATTTTGACGACTTGCCGGTTGAGCGGATTCCATGGTTCGAGGCGGAGGTACGTCACCGCATCCGGCAAAACCAACCTGACCTTTTAGGAGCGATTAGGAAGACCGGCCATTACCAAGGGGTGGAAGACCGCTTAAGCTCAACTCTCAGGAAGATCAAAGCTGAGTTGGCCGGTACGGAACTTCAAGCAGAGATGAAGTAAAAATGGGAAAGTCCAACTGAAGAAGAGCAGGGAAAAGCAGAGAAAAGAGTACGGGAAACGGATAGTAGGTGTAACCAATGGAAAATATCCTCGGGATTAAAAGGCGGATCAAATCGGTTAAAGAAATCAGACATATTACCGGCGCCATGAAAATGGTCGCCACCACCAAACTACGTAAAGCACAGGAAAGGGTGGAATCATCCCGTCCCTTTGCCCGGAAGATCAACGAAATGTTGATCGACATCTCCCAACTGGCCGGTCTTCATCTGCATCCATTAATGGAATGCCGGGACGTCCGCCGGATCTGTCTGGTGCTTTTCACCTCCGATCAGGGATTATCCGGCGCTTACAATGCGAATGTTATCCGTCATGCCCGGTCCTTCCTCAACCAGCTTCCCCCCGGCCGGGAAGTTTCGATCCTGACGGTCGGACGCAAAGGGCGGGATTATTTTCAGCGGAGGAATTACCGGATTAGTTGGGATTTTTCCGGAAGGAGCCAACTTCCGACTTTTGCCCTAAGCGCCCAAATTGCTGGTATAATCGCAGAACAGTACCGCACCCAGGAGTGCGATGAAGTATATTTGATTTATACGCGTTTTTATTCCCCTCACCATCTGGAACCCAGGACCTTTCGCCTGCTTCCCGTTCTCCCGGTAACGGAAGAGCAGGTAAGACCGGCCATTCGGGGAAGTTGGAGCTTTGAGCCATCACCGGAGGCGATTGTTGAACACCTCATCCAGCGGTATATCGAAACAGAGATTTACCGGGCGTTCTTAGAGGCGGATGCCAGTGAAAAAGGCGCCCGTCTCGCCGCGATGACCACGGCAAGCGACAATGCGGACGAGTTGATTACCAAGCTCATTCACCGCTTCAACCATTACCGGCAGAGCATAATCACCAACCAGCTTACCGAGTTGATGGGCGGGGTGGAATCGCTTGTAAAGAAATAATCCGATTATAAAGAAGGTTGAAGCCAACTTAGAGGAGGAATCCAGGATGCTTTCCGGCAGAGTGGTCCGGGCGATCGGGCCGGTAATTGATATTTGCTTTGAACACGGGAGGATACCTCCGATCCATAGCGCGGTGACTATACATGTCCCCGCCGGTTTTTCCGGAGACACCAGGCGGTGGATCGTGGCTGAAGTAGCGCAACATGTCGGTGATGATCTGGTACGGGCAATCGCTTTGTCCGGAATTGAAGGCCTCCGGCGAGGTTTACCGGTCACTTCCAGCGGGGCGCCGGTTGAAGTCCCCGTCGGTGAAGCTACCTTGGGACGGGTCTTTAATGTCCTGGGCGAACCAATTGACGGCGGGCCTCAACTGCCTGCAGTGGAAAAGATGGCGATTCACCAGTCGCCCCCGGCTTTTGAAGAACTGGAGACCACACGCCAGATCCTGGAAACCGGAATTAAAGCCATTGACCTTTTGGCCCCTTTCCCGCGCGGCGGCAAGATCGGCCTGTTTGGCGGGGCCGGTGTGGGGAAAACGGTTTTGATTATGGAATTGATCAGGAACATCGCGACCGAACACGGCGGTTACTCCGTCTTCACCGGCGTCGGTGAGCGGACCCGTGAAGGCAATGAACTCTGGCTCGGAATGCAAAAGTCAGGGGTGATTGAGAAGACAGCTTTGGTTTTCGGCCAGATGAACGAACCGCCCGGTGCCCGCTTACGCGCGGCCTTAACCGGTTTAACCATGGCCGAATACTTTCGGGACCGGCAAGGAAAAGACATTCTCCTGTTTATTGATAATATTTTCCGTTATATTCAAGCCGGCGCCGAAGTCTCGGCGTTGCTCGGCCGGATGCCCTCGGCCGTCGGTTACCAGCCTACCCTCGCCACCGAGCTTGGGCACCTTCAGGAGCGGATTACTTCCACCAAACGGGGGTCAATCACGTCGATCCAAACAGTATACGTTCCGGCGGACGATTATACCGACCCCGCCCCGGCCACCACTTTTACTCATTTGGATGCCACCGTCAACCTGGACCGGTCAATTGTGGAACTGGGCATTTATCCCGCAATTAACCCGCTCACTTCCACCTCCCGCTATCTCGACCCGGAGATCGTCGGTGAAGAGCATTACCGGGTCGCCCGGGAAGTGCAGAAAGTGTTGCAGCGGTACAAAGATCTCCAGGACATTATCGCCATCTTGGGAATGGATGAACTCTCCGCCGAAGATCAATTACTCGTCGCCCGTGCGCGAAAAATCCAGCGTTTTCTCTCGCAACCTTTTTTTGTGGCCGAGACCTACTCCAGCCTCCCTGGACGCTTTGTTAAACGGGCCGAGACTGTCCGGGGGTTTAAAGGGATTTTAGAAGGACGTTATGACGACCTCCCGGAACAAGCCTTTTATATGGCGGGCACGATTGAGGATGTGCTTAAACAAGCCAAACAGTCTTCTCCGGTGCAGACCGAACGTGCCGCCACCGGAGCGCCAAGCCGGAGTTAAGCTGATAGATTTCGGATTAGGAAAAAGCAGTTGGCATAAGGGAACCCCAAAAATGAAGGTGAGAAGATGGAGCGCCGGACATTCCACCTTGAAGTGGTGACGCCGCAAAAAATCGAATACAGCGCGGATGTGACAATGATCATCGCGCCCGCTTACGACGGTTATTTGGGAATTTTACCGTCCCATCTCCCGATGGTTACCAAGTTGACCACCGGGGTCTTGCGGATCTTCAACGGGGAGCAAGAGGTTAAAATGGCGGTCAGTGAGGGGTTTATGGAGGTCACGCCGGAGAAAGTGATTATCCTGGCGGAAGCAGCGGAACTTCCCGAAGAGATCGACATCCCAAGGGCTTTAGCCGCTAAACGCCGGGCCGAAGAACAACTGGCCGCCTTGGCGGCCTGGGATGCGCGGGCAGTAAGGGCGCAGGCTTCCCTACAACGGGCGTTAACCCGCTTAAAGGTTGCCGCCCACCATCAGCCGGGGGAGAAATCTGAAGAATAACCCCTACCTTGAGTTCTCCCCCCCAAGTATTTTTATTTATTAAAACGTGAGTTTAATTAATAAAACCATTGCAAATATATATGATTCATATATAATATTAGTATACGAAATTTAAAAACTTAATATCTCTGGTTTTGTGTGGGGAGAGGTTTGTATGAAATCCGAAAAAACTAGTAACAAAGGAACAAAATCCAATCAATCAACGGAAAAGGTCTTCGCCATCATCGAATATTTAGCCGACCAGCATGAACCTGTTAAATTACGGGATATCGCGCAAGCTGTAAATATGAATGCCAGTACGGTCCTGCGTTTTATCTCCAGTTTGGAAAAGATGGGCTATGTGATCCAAAATTCTTCTACTTTGAAATATTCTTTAACAATGAAGATTTGTGCTCTATCACACAAAGTAATCTTAAATAACAATATTCGAGAACTTGCTGCCCCGTTTCTAAAAAGCCTTTCGCGCATCTTTGGAGAATCATCATGCATTGCCATTGAACATGAGATGCAGGTCGTTTATATCGACACTCAGGAAGGCCCCGATCAGATGCTGACTACCATGAAACGCATCGGTAATGTGGCTCCCATGCATTGTACAGGAGTCGGCAAGCTTTTATTACTTAACTATTCCAACGCGGAACTCGATCGCTACGTTGCGATCAAAGGGCTTCCTAAATTGACCCAAAATACAATTACGACCCTTCCTGCCTTAAAAGAAGAACTGGAAACCATTAGAAAGCAGGGCTACGCCTTTGACAATGAAGAATGCGAAATCGGCGCCCGCTGTATTGCCGTCCCTATTCGCGATTATACAGGTAAAATTGTGGCTGCCATGAGTATAATGGGTCCAGTGGTCAGAATGGATGATAACAAAATTTTTCAAAACCTGCCATACCTCTTGGACGCTTCAGTTCAACTTTCGAAGGCCCTTGGGTATGGGAATTAACATTAATAATTAATCCGTATGCAAAACGGGGTTATCGTTAATCGATAACCCCGTTTTTTAACAAGGAGGTCGTTCTCTCCGATTTTGTCTTGGATTTAGACTAGATTCCTAAAACCCTTTACCTTCAAGAATTCTTTGACAACCTTTAGAGAAAATCCCCATGTCACTTGACATACAAATCATATTGGCATGCGAGCATACCAGTTTCATGTATTCGGGATCGGTGTTAACAGCCGTTGTGGTATAGAGGACAAGGTTATTCTTCCGGCAAACCTCACTCGCTTTCTCCAGCCAATATCTCATTGTCGGGTGAGTATAATTGGCTCCGGGAATCCCCAGGGACAAAGAGAGATCCCAAGCCCCTAGCCAGATCACATCAAGACCCGGGGTCGCAGCGATTTCTTCAAGGTTGTTAACGCCCTTTTCACTCTCGACAATTACACAGCAGATGATATTCTTCTTGGCTTCTTCGTAGTATTCTTTCCAGGGGACCATCCCGAATTTGCTGGCCCTAATCATTGGACATGCCATGCGTTTCCCTTCGGGTTGATATTTAACCGCATCCACAACCGCTTTCGCCATTTCCGCACTGTCGCAATCGGGAACAATAATGCCGTTGGTCCCCATATTGAGAACACGGTTGATCGTGTTAGGATGAAGTTCCGGCACCCGGACTAATGTAGTAATTCCGCAATGGAGAGAAGTCGTCACCAAATCTTCAACCGTTTCGATACTAAAGGCCGAGAGATGCATGTCAATCATGTTAAAGTCAAAACCTAAATTAGCAGCAATTTCCACCATTGCCCGGTTTCCGGCAAAATGTTCGATCCCCTTAGCCACACGGCCCTCAGCTAATGCCTTCGATCAAGTCCAGATTAGTGTGTAAATTCCTCAGTTATCAATAAGCTTATCTGATATACGCAATATTGCTTTGATCATTGATTTGTTTTTGCTCTTCTTGCCACTGAAGGTATTCACTCATATCCAGATACTTTTTGCCGGCTATCCACTTGTCGTCAATTTCCATAAGTAAGGTTCCAATTAGGCGAATTGCCGATTCCC
>JAKOVI010000113.1 GCA_029782135.1 Bacillota bacterium | reverse complement strand
GACCGGGGCGGACACCGTGGATGAACATGGCAGCCATCAAAACGGCAGCCGGCGCCGAGCCAGGGATCGCGAGGGAGAGGACGGGAATAATCGTTCCGCCACAGGCTGCATTGTTGGCGGTTTCGGAGGCAATCAGCCCCTCGTAACTCCCTTTACCGAACTTGTCTGCTTCTTTACTGCTGTTTTTGGCAAAATCGTAAGGCAACCCAGGCGGCAATATCTTCACCCACACCGGGGAATTATTGACAACAATCATCTGCCACAATTTATCTTTCGTAGCTGCGTGGTCGGTCGGTCGCGATGATGTTCCTGGCTACTTTTGCCATGTTCATCCTGGGCTTATCCATGGTCCGCTGGCTGGTGAAAGTCCTCCTTGTTCCCCGGGAGAAACTGATGCCGATCGTCTTTACGCTCTGTTTAATCGGGACCTTTGCTCTGGAGTCAAATCTCTTCGATGTTACCGTGATGATCGTCTTTGGCTTGCTGGGTTTCTTTATGAAGGAAATGGAATATCCGGTTGCCCCCTTGGTCCTGGGTATTATTCTGGGCGGCCTTCTCGACCAAAATCTCCGTCGTGCTTTGATTGTCAGCAACGGTAACATCTTACAGATGTTTACCCGGCCGATCAGTCTGGTCATCGTTTTATTAACCGTCTTAACGATGGTCAGTAAGACCAAATGGTTCAGACACTTCCTGCACACTATTAAACAAGGGATCGGGAGTCTTTTCCGGATTGGAGCAAAAGCGGCTAAATAGTAAGGATTAAATAGTGGGGTGAGTTCCAATTGAAGAAAACGGTTCGTTACGGGATCATCGGCGCCGGATTTATCTCTGATCTGCACCTGCATGCCCTCAAACCGCTCAGGGACAGCAAGGTCGAAGTGGTCTGTGTCGCCGCCCGGGACCAACAAAAGGTCGCGCACTTTGCCAAGAGACATAATATCCCGTGTTTCTATACAGACTGGCGGACCATGGTTGCCAAGGAACAACTGGATATTGTGGACATTTGTACGCCGACCAGTTTGCATGGGGAGATGATCAAAGAGCTTGCCTCCCTAGGAAAGGCGATCATCTGTGAAAAGCCGTTAAGCGGTTATTTTGGGAAGGAATTACCCACGGAACAGGTGGGTAAAGAAGTATCCAGGGAG
>JAKOVI010000102.1 GCA_029782135.1 Bacillota bacterium | reverse complement strand
CGAGTCGCCTTAAACGAAGAAAAACTTCTTTACATTGCAATTTCACGTTAACCCTTATATAAACGGTTAAAGGTTTGCTGGGCCGCCACCACCGCGTTCCGCATGATATCTTCGGCCTTCGCGGTCGCCCGGTTCGCCAAAGCGTCCATCAGCGCCTTCGTATCGACCTCCGCCGCCGCCATCAAACAGGCTTCCCAGCTTAGGACCCTGCGGACTACCCGGTCGATCCCCTGTTCTTCATTATCATAGGGGCGAACCTGCATATCATGGCCGAACCAGCGGTGGTATCCGGCTTCTTGCAGCAGCCCGGCAATGGCAATATTGAAGCCGTTAATCTTGGTGCCGTGGTCGATATCATAGCGGCCGGGCCCGCCTAAGGTAATCCCGTCATTATACCCTTGGCTGTTGAGATGCATGTGGACCATCGCGTTATGGTCCAATTCTTCCACGGTATCGTAGACATGATCAAGGCCGATCATCTCGGAATGGCCGAACTCTTTATTAACCCCTTTCCGCACCCGGGAGATCCCGTACTCCTCCTCCAGCCTACGGAAGAGCAAGAGGGCGGAAGCGACGGTCGGCAGTAACATCGCCGGATGTCCTTCGTTCGGCTTCGGTTCGATCCCGATATAAAGGGCGCCGCCTTTCTGCGCTTCGTATTGACAAAGTTTCGCAATGCTTTCTTTCAAGTTTTGATACATCTGCTTAATCCCGACCGTTGCCAGATCATAACCATAGGAACCGTTCCACAAGACAAAGGCAGGCGCCATTTCCGGGTCGGGATGCCAGCACTTTTTCAACGGCCCGTAGGTTAGATCCACCGCCCGCTCCCCGAGTTCTTCCGCCCGCCGCCGCTCGTCCGGATCCAACGAGGCAATCCCGCCATAACCAAAATGGCTGTGTGCTCCCGGAGTAATCATCGCCAGGTAAATCCCGGCCTCGCAAAGGGCATCAGCGACCTCGGCCGCGTTTTGCTCGTTGATCTCCGTGTCATAATGCACCTCATAGCCCAACTGGACCCAATCGGGCAAGCGCGGAGCGATCTTCTCTTTGATCAGCCTCACCACCCCGGCGGTGTCGAGGTGCTGCGCATCCCAGGCGGGGCGCATCTTCGCCGGGACGAACCCCCCTTTGCCTGGAATAAACGTCCAACGGCACAGTGAATGGAAAGTTTTCTTCCTCATCAATAACCCTCCTTTATTTTCTTAACTGGGCTTGTAAAACCGCCGCCCATTTTTCGTAAAGTTCCCGGTAGACAGGGATCAACTCGGGGTTGGGTTCAATCGTCTTTTCCGTTTTCAGTCCGGTAAAGGCTTCCGCCGGTTCCCGGTAAATCCCCGCACCCAAGCCGGCGCCGCGGGCCGCCCCCTGGGCGCCGTCGGTATTGTACAGTTCAACCCGCGCCCCGGTCACGGTGGCAAAAACTTCCCCGAACAAGGGGCTTAAGAACATGTTGGCCTGGCCGGCGCGGACCAAATTAACCTCCACGCCCATCTGTTTCATAATCCCCAAGCCATAGTTAAGGGCAAAGACAATCCCTTCCTGCCCGGCCCGGAGGAGATGCCCCCGGTGGTGCAGGTTGAAATTCAACCCGTGCAGCGAGGCATTGATCTCCTTATTCTCCAGGGTCCGTTCGGCGCCGTTCCCGTAGGGGAAGATCATTAATCCCTCGGCGCCGGCCGGGACGGCGGCGGCCAAGCGGTTCATCTCGTCGTAAGTAGCCGTCTCCGCCATCAGGTTCTGCTTCAGCCAGCGGTTCAAGCTTCCGGTCCCGTTCAGGCAGAGCAGAATCCCATAACGGGGAGCCTCCGGCCGGTGGTTTACATGCAAAAAGGTGTTCACCCGCGATTTCGGATCATATTCCGGTTTCGCCCCCACCCCGTAGACGACCCCGCTGGTCCCGGCCGTCGCCGCCACTTCGCCCGGGTTCAGTACATTTAAGGAGAAAGCATTGTTCGGTTGGTCCCCGGCCCGGTAGGCAACAACCGTTCCCGGCTTTAAGCCGAGTTCCTCAGCCGCTTCCGCGCTCAACTGCCCTTGCGGGGAGAACGTCGGCACCACTTCCGGAAGCAAATCCCGGTCAATTCCATAGTACGCCAACAAGGCCTCCGCCAGATTTTGCTCCTGAAAGTCCCAGAGAATCCCCTCGGACAAACCGGAAGGGGTCGTTTTGATCTCCCCGGTCATCCGCATGGCGATATAGTCACCGGGAAGCATCGCCTTATGTACCTTGTAGTAAATCTCCGGCTCGTTCTCCTGCACCCACTTCAGTTTGGAGGCGGTAAAATTACCCGGGGAATTCAAGAAGCGGGACAGGCACTGCTCTTCCCCAAGGTCGGCAAAGGCCCGGTCCCCGATCCCGGCCGCCCGGCTGTCGCACCATATGATCGCAGGGCGTAAAACTCGCTTTTCCTTGTCGACCAAAACGAGCCCGTGCATCTGATAGGAGATCCCGATCGCTTTAATCTCCCCGGGGTTAACTTGGCTTTTGGCCAGAATTCCGGCGGTCGCCAGTTTGACATGCTCCCACCAGGTTCCGGGGTCTTGCTCCGCCCAACCGGGTCTTGGGGCAATAATCTCCAGTTCAGTTGGGGGCGAGGCCGCGGCGGCGACCAACTGCCCTTCGACATTCAACAACGCTGCCTTAATCGAAGAACTGCCGATGTCAAAACCGAGCAAATAAGCCATTTCCCAATCACCCTTTCGAAAATTATAAGATTTAAGGCATCTCAATCCGGATCCAACTGGTCGTGTGTCCTGTTTCTCCCTTTAGCGAAATCTTATACGGAATTATTACGGGGAATTATAAGACAAACCGCTTTTACATGATTCCTTACCGGTTGTCAGTTAACAGTGTTGAGCATTTGGTCAAGGACGATACTGCCCATCCCTAAAGCCACCGCTTGATCGCCCAGTTGTGAAAATTCCAAACGGACGCCGGCAAAGGACTTTTCCAGTGTACGCGCTTTGATCTCTTTCAGCAAGGAATGGTAAACCAACTCTTTCGCCGCGGTCAGCTCTCCCCCGACAACAACCATCTCCGGGTTCAGCCCGTTAATGAGATTTGCAATCCCCAGCCCCAAATAACGAAGCAGGGTTTGCAAGACCTCTAAGGCCGGCTGTTCTCCTTTGGTACCCCGGTGGAGAAACTCCTGGAAAGTCGTCTGCTGCTGTTTTGTCTTTTCGACGTACATCCGTAAGGCTGCCGAATTGGAGGCATAAACCTCCCAACAGCCTTGATTCCCGCAGCGGCAACGTTCCCCGAAAGGCTCCACTGTCATGTGGCCAAATTCTCCCGCATACTGGAGAAAGCCCGGAAACAACTGGTGATTGATGATCAGCCCGCAGCCGATTCCCACCCCGACCGAAACATAGACCAAATTGGAAACCTGTTGCGCCGCCCCAAAAACCACTTCGCCCAATGCCCCGGCATTTGCTTCGTTCTCCAAATAAACAGGCTTCTCCAGTGCCAGCATGGCCGGTAAATTAACATTTCTCCACCCAAGATTCGGGGCAAATTCAATGATCGTCCGCTCCCTGTTCAGTACCCCCGGAACGCCGATCCCAATCCCCCCTACCTGCGAAAGCGCAACTTCGTTCTCGGCCAACATTCCCTGGATAAAATCTATGAGCAAGCGACTGACTTGCCATTCATCCCGGTCAACCAGTTCGGCCTCTTTAACCCCTTTGATTTCCCCTTTAAAATTCAGGAGTACTCCACAGAGCCGGTCGACTTTGAGGTCTATCCCTAACGCATAAGCAAAATCCGAGTTTAACTGGTAAAGAACAGAGCGGCGGCCGCCTGTTGATTGGGCGGTCCCACCGGACCGGATCATCCCTTCGCCCTGCAGTTCTTTAATAAAAGTGGCAACCGTCGTCGTACTTAAGCCAAGTTCCTCGGCAACCTCCCGTTTGGAAACCGGCTGTTTTTCCTTGATACACTTCAGAATCTGCGTTTTATTCGTATTCCGCATTAATTCCTGGTTAATTGCTTTCTTCACCATCAATCATAATCCAGCCTTTTTACCTCAACATTCGCGGTTTAACCGCTGTTTTTTTATGTCATTAATGTTAACAAAAGTCTTTTTAAAAGTTATTTATAATATTCGTTGCGCTTTTCTTATCTCCTCCTTGCCGGTTTGGGAATCTCTTTTGCCCGGTTTAGCCTGTGACAAGGACCGATAAACGGCTGAGCGGTTATTCCTCTCCCGTAAACAGAGGTTAGATCCCTACGCGCACCAGTACCGGTTCTAACAATTTGCTTAGGTCCCGGGGATCCACTTCCACCAGAAAACCTCTTTTCCCCCCGTTAATATATATTTTGGGCAGTTCAAGGATAGTAGCCTCCATGTAAACAGGCATTTTCCGGCGGGTCCCCAAGGGCGAGGTCCCGCCCACCAGATAACCGCTGTGCTTATTCGCCACCTCCGGAGTACATGGTTTGATCGTTTTCACCCCGATGACCCGTGCCAACTCCTTGGTCGAGACCTCGCGATCGCCATGCATTAAGACAATTAACGGGTTTTTATTCTCATCCTCCATAATCAGAGTCTTAATCGTCGCATGTTCATCCAGTCCCAGTTCCCGCGCGGCAACCTCCGTTCCCCCTCTTTCCTCGTAATCATAGAGATGGGGAATAAAATTGACATTCGCCGCCCGTAAAACACGGATTCCTTGGGTAATTGGGTATTTGGTCCTTGTCGTCAAGTCAATACGCCACCCTTCTGCAAGAATATATATCGGCTTAACTTTTGATCCATAACCGTTAATCAAGATCATACCATAAATTCTTTTCAGATCCTTCCTGATCAAACAAGGCGGGAAACTCATCCGGG
>JAKOVI010000079.1 GCA_029782135.1 Bacillota bacterium | reverse complement strand
GCCAGGGTCTGGTATGAACTGGCGATTGAAGAACCGCTGGTCTATTATGAGCCGGTCAGCGCTCCCGGCCGGCGGGTTGTTTATAGCTTGCGCATTAAAAACCGGTTGTTTCCTCTTTTCGCCCGGGGAAAGGTGGAGGGAAGATACTCCCAGCAGCGCTCGGGAAAGACTATCTTACGGGGGAGGAATGGAATTAATTCCGTCGAAATAATTAAAGATGTTTATCAAACAACGAATTGGGTGAAAAGGGAAATCCCCCCCGAAACCGCACTGCGGAAAGCAAGGGTGAAAGGGGAAGAACGGATGGCTTACCTGCTTCCGCCCGGGGTAAAACCCCTCTTCCGTTCGGAAGAATGGACACTGGGCGAAGGAATCCTCAGCTACCGGTTGACGCTCGAGACGGTGGAGGATATAGCCGTCCATGCCTTAAAGGAGGAGAATAATTAAGTTTGAGTCATTCTGAAATCACCATCGATATCCATCCGCAAATTGCGCCGGTACTCTTCGGGCAATACGACCGGAACCTGGCGGAATTGGCGGTCACCTTGGGGGTGGAGCTTTCCGCCCGTGGCAACACTTTGTTTCTCTCCGGAGAAGAGGAGCGGGTCAACCAAGCGCTCGCCGTCCTGGAAAAGTTGCGCAAACAAGCGGAGAAAGTGGACGAGCTTACCCCCGATGACATCCGCTACGCGTTGAATGTCCTGAACCGGGCGGCGGAAAAGAAAGCGGAAGTCGATTTTACGAATACACCGATTCAAATTACGAACCGCGGGAAAAGGATTGTCCCCCGGACCGTGGGGCAGAAACAATATGTGGAGGCGATCCGGAACAACGTCTTGACCTTCGGGATTGGGCCGGCCGGGACCGGAAAAACCTATTTGGCGGTGACAATGGCGGTGGCCGCCCTCCAAAGCAAAGAGGTCAACCGGCTGGTACTGACCAGGCCGGCGGTCGAAGCCGGGGAGAAACTCGGCTTTCTACCGGGGGATCTCCAGGAGAAAGTTGACCCGTATTTGCGGCCGTTAACCGATGCCTTATTTGATCTCCTCGGGGCGGAACTCTACCAGCGCTATATGGAGCGCCGGGTGATTGAGATTGCCCCCCTGGCCTATATGCGCGGCCGGACGCTTGATGATTCTTTTATCATTTTGGACGAAGCGCAAAACACGACCACCGAACAGATGAAGATGTTCCTGACGAGAATGGGTTGGGGCTCGCGGGTGGTCGTCACCGGTGATATAACACAGATCGATCTGCCGAAGGGACAAGTCTCGGGTTTGGTCGAGGCCGCGGAGGTCCTCAAAGGGATTCCCGGGATTGCCCTCGTTTATCTTACCAACCAGGATGTGGTCCGTCACGAGATGGTCCAGAAGATTATCCAGGCTTATGAAAGACGGCAGCCTTCATATGAGAAGGGACAGGCTTTCAGCTAGGAAAAGGAGGCCTTAATAATGGAGCATAAGGAGGAACGGAAAGCGGCCAACCGGCGCCGGCGCGACCTCTTTGCCAAATTGTTGCGGGCCCGCCGGTTTTTTACACAGAAAACAATTCGCGAGCGGATCCTGTTTTTTGTCAGTTTTTTGGCGATCGTCGCCATTCTCCAGATTGACCTGGTGCCCCAGGCCGTCCAGGTGGAACTGGGCCAACCCTATCACGGCGAAAACATCCGCGCGCCCCGGACCGTGATTAATACGGTAAAAACCGAGGAACTGAAGGATCAAGCGGCCGACCGGGTGGTGGAAGAGGCCAAAGACAAACCGGAATACCAAACGATCACAATCGATGCCGGGGTCATGGCCGGGAACCGGTTTACCCAGGTCTTTACGTTGATCGATGCCTACCGCGTGCAAAAGGAGAGCGGCTTGGCGCCGAACGCGAACGGCACCGGCGTCTCCGAGGCTAGCCTGCGCGAACTCCGCGATGAACTCGCCGCCCTTGATCCGCAGTTCCAGGAGCTTTCTCTGGAGTTTTACAGTCTTGTTGTATCGATGCCGGCGGAGGATTATGACCGGATGAAGCGAAGCCTGCGCCAGGTCTATGTCACCCTGGAAACCGAGGAGAAGATCGGGAGCGATAACCTCGAGACCGTCCGGGCGAATCTTCCCCGGTACATCAATAATGATCGCTTCCTGGTCTTGGCGCAGGATCAACCGGTGATCCAAAGTTTCATCCGGGCGATGCTCTTCACGAATTTAGTCCGGGACGAGGTGAAAATTCGCCAGTTACAAGAGGAAGCGCGGAAAAAAGTTGCGCCGGTTAAGATCGAGAAGAACACCCTGATCTTAAGTGAAGGGGATATTGTCACCAACGAGCATATCCAGATCCTGCGTGACCTCTCGCTCATTGAAAATCAGGGCAACCGGATCTTGATCTTTCTCAGTTTGACCATCTTTTCCCTGATGTTGATGGGGGTCTTCCTGCTTTATCTTTATTACTTTAAACGGGAGATGTTCAAAGAGGAACGCCAGCTCTACCTGATCGCCTTGCTCGTAGTGGTCGTGCTGGCGGTGGCAAAGGCGCTGAGCCTGACCAATCTGGAATGGATGAAGTACCTGATCCCGCTCTCCTTTGCCGGAATTATCCTTGCTTCCTTGAGCGAGCCGCAACTCGCCTGGATCATTACGACTTTGCTCAGTTTAATGTTCGGGGTGATCCTGGACTTTGAGCTTTCCCTGACCCTTTATTACTTCATTAGCGGGATCGCCGCAGTTTACAGCATGTTCAACCTGACCCAGCGGAAAGAGATGATCCAGCGCGGGTTAATCCTCTCCGGGACCAATTTTTTGATCGTCCTGACACTGGGTTTTCTCTTTGGCGCCCAGCGGCTGGGCAATCAATTAATCTATGCGCTGGTGGCGGCTTTTAACGGAATTCTCTCGACGGCGCTCGCCAACGGCTTCATGCCTTTCCTGGAGCAGCTCTTCAAACTGACCTCGACTTTAAGCCTGTTGGAGCTGGCCAACCCTAACCTGCCGTTATTAAAACGGTTGTTGATTGAAGCACCCGGGACGTACCACCATAGTATTATCGTCGGCAATCTGGCCGAAGCGGCGGCGGATGCAATCAGCGCCGACAGCTTGCTGGTGCGCGTCGGTTCCTATTATCATGATGTCGGGAAGCTGCGGCGGCCTTACTTCTTTATCGAGAACCAGATCCCGGGGGACAATCCCCACGAGAAACTCTCGCCCAACCTAAGCACCCTGATCATCATCTCCCATGTCCGGGACGGCGTGGAGATCGCCAAGAGTTACGGGGTGCCGAGCAGTATTATCGACCTGATTGAGCAGCACCACGGGACCGATCTGATCCGTTACTTTTACCAGCAGGCTTCCAATGCGGTGCAGGAAGAAAAAGAGACGATTGCGGAGACTGATTTCTCCTACCCCGGGCCGAAACCGCAAACCAAGGAGGCGGCGGTGGTGATGTTGGCCGATTCGGTCGAGGCGGCAACCCGGGCGATGCGCAAGCCGTCGTCCGCCCGTTTGGAAGCAGTGGTCGATCAGATCTTCCAGGATCGTTTGGAATCCGGCCAATTGGATGAGACTAACCTTACCCTCGGTGATCTGGATAAAATCAAAGCGGCCTTCTTGAAGGTTCTTGGGGGTATTTACCATCACCGGATTAAATACCCGGAGGCAATTCCGGCGGAAAGGAAGAAGTTGAATGGGGATAATCGTTGACTGTGACTACGACTTTCCGGAGATTGACCAACGGATGATCGATACGCTGGTCGCCCTGGGCGAGAAAGTTCTCCGGGCGTACCACCGGGAGACGGCGGAGGTCGGCTTGACGTTTACGGATGATGCGACAATCCGGCAGTTGAATAAGGAATACCGGGGGATCGACGCCCCGACCGATGTCCTCTCCTTTGCCTTGGCGGAGGGCAGTGAGGAGCCCCTCGACTATGGGGAGGAAGAAGAGTTGCCCCCGGAATTACTGGGGGACATTGTCATCTCGCTCCCCCGGGCCAGGGAACAAGCGGAAGAATACGGACATCCCCTGACGCGCGAAGTCCTTTACTTGACCGTCCATGGCCTCCTCCATCTCCTCGGTTACGATCACCAGAGCGAGGAGGAGAAGCGGGAGATGCGGGCGGAAGAAGAACGTTTCCTGCAAGCGGAAGGTTGGGGCCGGGCGGATGAAGAATAGAAATTTACTGGAGAGCTTCAACCAGGCGATCGACGGGTTGGTCTATTGCTTCCGGACCCAAAGAAACATGCGGATTCACGGCCTGGCGGCGCTGCTGGTCCTTGCGCTCTGCTTGTGGCTGCATGTTTCCAAGACCGAACTGCTCATGGTCTTTCTGGCGATTGTGCTGGTGTTCATTACCGAAGCGGTCAACACCGCGATCGAAGTGACGATCGACCTCATTACCGAGGATTACCACCCGCTCGCCGCAGTCGCCAAAAACGTGGCCGCCGGTGCCGTGATGATTGCCGCGGTTAACTCTCTGGTGACAGCGTATTTTATCTTTTTTCCCAGGCTGAATCCGCTCCTGCCGAAAGTTTTTGAGATTATCCGCGATTCCCCGGCGCATGTGACCCTGATCGCCCTTAGTCTGGTGGTGATTTCGGTCATTATTTTCAAAGTGGCGACGGGAACGGGGCGCCCGTTGTCGGGCGGGATGCCGAGCGGGCATGCGGCCGTGGCTTTTGCCCTGACCACGGCGATCATTATGATCAGCCAGGACGGCCTGGTTGCCAGCCTGTCCCTCCTCCTTAGCCTGATGGTGGTACAGAGCCGCGTGGAGGGCAGGATTCACAGCCTGACCGAAGTGGTGGTCGGCAGCCTGATCGGGGTCCTGCTGACCTTGTTGATCTTTCAAATCGCTACCCTGTTGAGGTGAGAAGATGGCGGAGGAACATTTAACTGCGGCGCAACAGGCCGGATTGCTGCAGGCGGCGGAAGAGGCCAGAAAAAATGCTTATGCACCCTATTCGCACTATCAGGTCGGGGCGGCCCTTTTGACGGCGAGCGGCCGGATTTATACCGGCTGTAACATTGAGAACGCCTCCTACGGGGCGACGATCTGCGCCGAGCGGGTTGCGGTCGCGAAAGCAGTCTCCGCCGGGGAGAAAGACTTTGTCGCCCTGGCGGTGGTCGCCGACAGCACACAGCCGGGGTCACCCTGCGGGATCTGCCGCCAGTTCTTGGTTGAATTTGCGCCCCAGCTCTTGTTAATCATGGGGAATCTTCAGGGGCAGGTCAAGGTGGGGCGGCTGGACCAGTATTTGCCGAGTGCGTTTAACCAGGAGTATTTGAAGTGAGGAGGGTAGGATGAGCGAGTATCGTTCGGGGTTTGTGGGCGTCATTGGACGCCCGAATTCAGGGAAGTCAACGTTAATCAATGCGCTGGCCGGGGAGAAACTGGTGAT
>JAKOVI010000067.1 GCA_029782135.1 Bacillota bacterium | reverse complement strand
CCGGTCGTAAATATTCCACTCCTTCTCCCACTGGTCGGCAATGAAATTGCCGTTCTCGTCCAGGGGGATGGCCAGGGCGGTCTGTTCCGGCCGGCCTGCCACGTATGCCTCGACGACGTCCCCGTTCTCAAGATGAGCATAGACTTTTAAAACCCCGTAGGCGCCGTAATCCCGGCAACGGATCACGACTTCCGCCTCTCGCAGGCCTTCTTCAGTCTCGGCGGCCTGCCCGGCCGTCCCTTCAAAGAACTCCGGCTCCAGGATGGTCATGGCCGGGTTGTCCTCCTTGGTAATGGTCAGGTCATAGTGGTCGTCACCGTCGAGCGGGTAGTTGGTGCAGATCCCCCGCTGCCGGGAGACACCGCCCAGTTCAAACCGGAATTTTGCCGTCTCCTCCGGGGCGCCCCCGTCCCCGGCCTGGAGTTTGACCTTGATCTTTAGTAAGTTCTCCTGCTCCGCCGCCGACGGGATCCAGCTTTCATAAGCTTCATCCGGGATGATCACCGCCGCCACTGGCGGCCTGGGGTTAAGGATCAGGCTCATGGTAACCTTGTACTTCTAAATTAGCCGTGCACTCCTGATCATCAAAAAAGGAGAGTAAGGATGGTGAAGCTAACACAAAAACCATCAGGAGAAGCAGGCTAAGCAATCGACTCTTCCCAGAACAACTTCTCATCTCATCACCTCAGGTGATCTTTTGGGCGGAATGTCCCTACCCCTATAAGTATAGCTGACTTTATGAACGTAAAGATAGAAATCCCCGCCCAAGGGCGGGGAAAAAGAATTGTCCCAAATGAATGCCGGTTTAGAGGTAATCTTCCTTCGGCAGCCGCGGCAGGATGATGTTGGCCAGCGCCTTCAATTGATCAAGCGAAAGATGCATGGTAAGGCCCTCTTTGCGCGTAGTGCCAAGAATGACCATATGGTGGCCTTTGGCAAAGGCCAGCATGTATGGCATCCGCGGAACTTCATACGCCGCCCGGTCGCCAATCCCTTCCACCGGCGCCCATAACGATTTATCATCGCTTACATAAAAATCCCAATCTTTAACGGAATAAAATGACACCCGAAGGATCTCAATGCCGTCCGCGTTGTGGAAGTGTAATGTGTAATTATGTTTGGTCGTAATCCCTTTAAGCCCGGTCACCTGCTCGACGTCGGCGACGGAGAGATACTTGGCGTAATACTGTGTCCGGTCCTCTTCTGCCAAAATTGGGGTGGAGAAGAATAACCCAATGATTAAAACCATTGCAGCAAAGATCTTTAATCGTTTCAAAACTAATCCTCTTTTTAGTTTGGGTTTGTTAAATTATCTTCTGGCCAATACCCGCTACCTCTCAATGGGTAATTCATTATACTTTTATTATTTTAATGAGTTATTCTCAACAAAATCTAAACAGTTTAAAATAATCGCTTGCGCTGGCTAAATATTTTTGATCTCGTGAAGGTTTTTCCAACTAAACTAAGAAACCTTAATTAAAAAGCTCCAGGAAGAAAAAGACCCGAAAAAATTGCTGGAGGATGATCGTTGATGAAAAAAGTCGCATTGATTGCCCATGACCAAAAGAAACATCAGATCATTGATTTTGTGAAAAGGAATAGAAGCATTTTTGCTCAATGCCAATTGGTCGCCACCGGCACAACCGGCCGCCTGATTGAGCAGGAGTGCAAGATTCCGGTCCAGCGCATGCAGTCGGGGCCTTTCGGCGGCGACCAGCAGATCGGCGCCCTGGTCTCGTCCGGTGAAATTGCGATGGTTATTTTCCTGCGCGATCCCTTAACCGCACAGCCACATGAGCCGGATGTCACTGCCTTGCTAAGAGTTTGCGATGTCCATAATGTCCCGCTCGCCACCAACCTGGCCACCGCGGAGATGCTTGTCAAGGCTTTACAAGAAAAAATGAACCGGTAACCGTATGCTTTTAACAGCGCATGGCACGCACAGGGTATTGTAATACTGAATCACTATCATTGTGGTAGATATTAAAAAACCATTGACTTTTAGGTCAATGGTTTTTTAGGCCGCAATTGAACAGGAACGCCGTCCATCTTCATCGTTTATCCAGTTGAAAGACTATTCAGTCCTGACAAAACGAAAACCATATGTAGCAGTACCAATGTAGGGTTCAACCGAGTTTTCATAGCTGACGAGCAAACTGTAAGTTCCTACCGAAGACCAAACATCGCCACCCCGTCTAACCCGCATGATTACATCAACTTCCTCATTCTTATACCAATGTTGGTCAAAGCAGAACTCCCAGACGTTACCACTCATGTCAAAGAGGCCAAACGGATTGCTTTCCTTCTCTGCAACCGGGTGTGTGACTGGGAAGGGGTAGGTACCCACGCTATTCTCCGCATACCAGACATAATCCCCAACCTTCGTCGAGATGGTTTCACTCCCATAGCATGGCCCGGAGAGGTCCCCGCTGGCATGGTTCCAAGGCAGCCAGTCGTTCCCGTCGATGTACCGCGCCGCCAGTTCCCATTCTTTACTCGCCGGCAGGCGGAACCCTTTGGCAGTGGGCGATACCGTTGCATTATCGCAAACGTCACCATTATCATCGCAGGAATCGCGGATTGGGTTCCCATCACTGTCTATATAGACGCAAGCCCAATTGGTCCCATTTTCTGCGTTATGATATTCGGTTAACGCATTACACCAGACTACGGCATCGCGCCAGCTTATTTCGGTAACTGGCTGCGTTGGTCCTGCAGCTTCATAATAGCTGCCTGCCTGTCCGCCGTGTTGAAAATAATACCTGCCATCTCCCCGTGTTTCCGCAGTTGCCCAATTATATACTTCGGACCATAATTCATAGGTGACCTCGGTCTCGCCGATCCAATAAGCATAATCGATGGTGGTCTCCTCATCAAACATGCCAAAGGGGAACGTCAAGCCGCCGGGCGCCTTGCGCATTTTAAATACAATACCATTTAGGTCATGGGTGACCTGCTCCACCGGCTGTACCTGATAGGTGGTGTAAACAAAAGTCGCGACGTTACTATCCTCCATGCCCTCTTTTACCGCAAAAGCCTTCAGCGTCATTCCCCCGGCCGGAACCACAGGTTTCTGCATATCGCTATAAACAGTACTACCTCTTGTCGGTGCGGTACCATCAACCGTATAATAGACAGTTGCGCCTTCGGTACTTGTGGTCAGGATTATTTCCGTCCCAGCCGTAACCTTGCCTCCCAAGGGCGAGGCGGTTGGCGCCGCAACCTGATTGGCTTTTACTTCAGTAAAGGTGGCAGTCAATTGCTTATTACCATTCATCGCAATTGTCCACCGGCCATACTTTACCACGACTTGATCCCCGTGCGGCCCCGCCCAGCCGCTGAATTCATAGCCGTCCCCGGCTTGCGGGATTAAGGCTACCTCAGTATTTTTCCGGTATTTCCCGCCGGGAGGATCCAACAAGACTTGCCCCGCGCCCGCCGGCGCGACCGTCACTTGCAAAGAATACTCCGCCCCGGAGCCGCCGGGACCGCCGCTTCCTCCCCTTCCACCGCAGCCGAAGAAAAGAACGGCACCCATTAAACAAATGATCAAGAAGAACAACTTCGAAGGTTTCATTTTTACCTCCTCTTATAAATAAAGTCAGTTTTAGCGCGTGTCCATGCCTTTCTTTCAACTCTAACATAATAAACTAAACAAAAACTAAACAAAATCAGACACAGGTTTCCAGAATTTGAAAGCGGGAGAAGAATATACTTTTTCCCGAGAGGAGGATTTAGAGAAGCGGAAGGGAAGAAGTATGTTCAAATCGAGGAGGAGGTCGACTCATGGTTAGTAAAATCAGGACCTTGGTGCAACTACTTACCGATAAGATTTTTCTCAGTATCAAGCGGTTTTCGGAAGCGGCCGGCATGGCGGCCGCCACAGTTACCATATTGATGATCATGAACCATTGGCGGGCGCCGAAAGAAACGGTAGATCTTTTAACCAGAATGGCAATGACGCTGGCTATCGGGTTCCCCATCTCCTTAACTTTAAGGATTTTGGCTGAACAAGAAACCAGGTGGCGCAGTAAACTGCCGGCTTTCCTCTTACCACTTACCCTGGCCATCCAGCTTATCTTTTTCATTTTCTTATTAAAAGAACTTAACCCCATAACCATCTCCCGTTATGTGGCTTATAGCCTCGTTTGTTATTTGGCTTTTCTCTTTATCCCGTACCTTTCCGGCCGTAAGCATTTCGAGCTCTACGTCCTCGATTTATTCATGAAATTTTGTATGACATTTTTATACGCCGCCACTTTGTTCCTTGGCCTGGCGGCCGCTTTATTGACGATCAATCTTCTTTTTGCCGCCCGGATCAGCGATAAACTCTATTTGGACCTCTGGTTACTCTGCGCCGGTCTCTTTGCCCCCCTTTGTTTTCTGGGCGAAATTCCCGCACGCACCCAGACCTTTGAGCCTGAGCATTACCCATCCGTGCTTAGGGTCCTGTTTGTGCAGATCCTGCTTCCTCTCCTCTCCGTCTACACCGTCATTCTCTATGCCTATTTCGGCAAGATCCTGCTCACCAAGACCTGGCCGCAGGGGCTGGTCGCCCATCTTGTCCTGTGGTATGCGCTCTGCGCTACCCTGTTGATCTTTATCCTTCATCCTTTACGGGAACGTCACGGCTCCGCGGAAAGGTTCGCCAAATATTTCCCTTGGTTCATCCTTCCCCTCCTTGCGATGATGTTTGTCGCGATGGGAAAACGGATTGCAGCCTTTGGTGTAACCGAAAACCGGTACTATGTTTTAGCGGCCGGGGTTTGGGTGACCGGTTGTATGCTTTATTTCTGTTTCCGGAGACGGCCCCGTAATGTCCTCCTCCCGGTCACGCTTGCCATTGTTGCCTTCCTGACCGTAACCGGCCCTTGGAGCAGCTTCTCCGTCTCACGGTACAGCCAGAATAAACGGTTGGAGAGTCTTTTGACCAAATACGGATTATTGGCCGATGGCGCGCTTGTCCCGCGCCCGCAGCTGTCTACGGAAGCCAAGCAAGAGATCTGCTCCATCCTCGCCTATTTCCGGAATAACCACAACTTAAAGGAGATCAGCCTGTTACCGGATGACTTTACCATCGACAAGATGGAAGAAGTCTTTGGCTTTGCCTTTACTCCGCAAGGCCGGATTGGCCCGGACGGGCGTGAATATTTTTACTACCAGTTAGCCGATGAGGACCGGCTCATTTCCCTCGAAGACTTTGAATTCCTCGCTGATCTGACCCAACTCTATACGGAAAAAACAATCAGCCAAAAAGGTTTGACGCTCACTTACTCCAGTCAGAAGAAAATGCTCGTGATTTTGGAAAACAACAAAGAAATATATAAGAAAAATATAGCGGACTTGATCAAAGAGCAGCCCGCTTTCGAATCTTCTGGAAAGTGGGCAATCATGGACCAGAACGAAAACTTGAACCTCCGGTATCTTTTTAAACAGGTTCATGGGTGGAAAGATACACTCACCGGTGAAGAGGAGATTGATGAGGCGGGTTTTTATCTCTTCATTAAAAGAAAATAGTCAGGTCAGAGCAGACCACCAAAAAAACACCTCAGCGGTAAATCATCCGCTGAGGTGTTTTCCTTTATCATCGATTTCTTAAAATTGCTTTTTCTTCGTAAAAACAAGCTCTTTATGTTGCAGACATTACCCTATTCACACTGAAGAGGGCACTCGGAATTTATTTTCCTCCCAATTTCGCGAGCAGTTCCCGTGCCGATTCCTTGGTTTTACGGTCTTCAAACGGATCTTCCGGATCTTCAGGAAGACTGAGCGCTTTTTCCAGCGCTTTTCTTGCCAAATCAGGTTTTTTCGCGTCATAGGCAATGCAGCCGTAAATATACCAGTCATAGACGGAGTCCGGGGAGAGCGCCACCAGCTTTTCCGCCAGCTCCAAAGCTGTTTTAATGTTACCGATGCTCAGCGGCCGGCCTGGTGCTTTCCAATAGAGTTGCGCCAGGGGATTGTAAGCGAGGGCACGCTCCGGGTCGATCGCCAAACACCGTTCCA
>JAKOVI010000055.1 GCA_029782135.1 Bacillota bacterium | reverse complement strand
ATGCGGGTGGACCCGGCGATCTTTACCTATGCTTACACCGCCGAGCGGGAAGGACCGCTGATCCCCCCGGCGGCGCTGCAGGGGGCTCCGGAAGTGCAGGACGCTACCTACCGCTTGGCGGACGGCCAAATTTACACCAAATATGACTGGGCCGGCTACGAGGCGGAGGATGAAGTCCATGGCCTCTGCGGTAACAACTTTGGGGTCTGGGCGATCTCCGCCAGCGATGAGTATCTAAACGGGGGCCCGCTCAAGCAGGAATTGATGGTCCACGCCACCGACACCACCCCGTTGCTGCTCAAAATGTTTCAAGGGGCGCACTTCGGCGCCGGGGAACTACAGGTGCCGGTGGGGTGGCAGAAACTGTACGGCCCGTTTCTGATCTACGTCAATACCGGGACACCGGAAGAGGCGATCGCCGATGCGCTCCGCCAGGCGGAAGCGGAGAAACCACTCTGGCCGTACCAGTGGATGGAACATCCCCTTTATCCGCGCGAGCGGGGGACGGTGACCGGACGCCTGAAATACTCCAACGGCCAACCGGCCGGGGAAGCGATGGTGGTCTTGGCCCAGCCGGGAGAGGAGATTTACCGGCAGGGCGCAGACTATATGTTCTGGGCGCCGACGGCGACCGACGGCAGTTTCCGGCTTGAGCAGGTCCGGCCGGGTAGCTATACCCTGTATGCCTACGCGACCGGCGGTCACGTCACCGGCGAGTTCCAACGGGACGGGCTCACCGTTACCGGCGGCACAACTCTGGAACTGGGCGAGTTAACCTGGTCGCTCCCGCCGGTCAGCCGTTTACTCTGGCAGATCGGCCGTGCCGACCGGATGTCTGCGGAGTTTAAACTGGGTAACCATCCCCGGCAGTACGGGCTCTGGGAACAGGTCCCGGCGACGCTGGAATATGTGATCGGCCAAAGTACGGAGGCTGAAGACTGGTATTACGCCCAGACCAAGCCGGGAAGCTGGAAAATTAAATTCCAATTGGCGGATGGAGCCGCGGGCGAGGCCATTTTAACCCTGGCTGTGGCCGGCGTGGCGCGCAACCCGCAGTTGGAGGTGGACGTCAACGGCGTACAGGTCGGAGAGCTCCATTTCGACAATGACGGGACCATTTACCGGAGTGTGGTCCGCAGCGGACGCTACCGCTGTTCCCAAATCCGCTTCCCTGCCGCCTTGCTTCAGCCGGGGGAAAACACCGTCAACTTAAGACTGGTTAAGGTCGGCGACAAAGGCGGCATCATGTACGATACGATCAAGCTGGAGATTGAGTAGACAATTATTCAATCTGCCTTAAAAATAGGGCAAAGCTCTTCTCGAAAGGGCTTTGCTTTTTTTATTGCGCAAGAAGAACCCGGGAAAACATGGACGGATGGTTATAAAGATCTCATGTTAATAAATATATTTATTATGTATATGCCAGGAACACAGGATTTCGGGTAATTTCTGCGCGGACAAGAACTCGACAGAAGACGGATCGGCAAACCACGTGAAAGGGGGTGCTTAATGAGATAGCACGGACGATTGGTTTTCAAATTAAGAAAGGAAAAGGGGGAAAGGGAAGGCAATGAAAAACTGGAAAGTGGTTGTTGGTTTATTATGTCTTATCCTTATATTACTCCTGAGCGGCTGCGGGAAGAAAAAAACAGAGACACCGCCTCCGGCTGAGCCCATCTTTAAAGAGGATTTTAATACTGCCACGACGGAAGAACAATTCTTTTCTCCCGCCTACCGGTCCCTCCCCGGGGCTCCGGACAAACCGATGTATTTCCTGACCGGCGGCCATGTGGAATTCAGCGATGGACACATTACCCTTGGGACCGGAGGGAAAGGCGGCCGCTATACGGTCGGACAGACCGAACAAGAAGCGGATACGACGGCAAGCGGGGTCGAACCGAAAGGCATCTTTGATCTGAGCAAGCCATATAAGATTTCCTTAAAAGTCATCGGGGTCGGCGGGACGCTCTCGAAAAAATTCCAGATCTATGTAGATAACAAC
>JAKOVI010000020.1 GCA_029782135.1 Bacillota bacterium | reverse complement strand
TTCCCGGTCCTCCACCACCAGCAGTTTTTCCGTCTCCTTTAAGATCCGGTCGCGCACCTGGAGCTTTACCCTTTGGTCCGCCTCCCGGTTACTATGGGCCACCACATGCAGGCGGACCAAATTCCCGGCTGTAAAAGCCACCGCAGGCTCCTCCCGGCGCCAACCGGCCCCGCTGGTGAACGTTAAGACCAACCCGCCAATGATCATAATGATGATTGCTGTCAAGATCCGTACCTTCATTCATCTCACTCCCTGGTCCTGATCCTCACCGATAAAACGCCGGATATGTTTTAAGGCCGTCTTTTCCAACCGGGAGACTTGAGCCTGTGAGATCCCAATTTCCTCTGCCACTTCCATCTGCGTCCGTCCGTCGAAGAAACGCATCTTTAAGATCTCTTTTTCCCGCTCATTTAGCCGCGACATCGCCTCCCGGATCGAGATCCCTTCCAGCCATTGGCTATCAGCATCTTTTTCGTCACTAATCTGATCCATGACAAAGATCGGATCCCCGCCGTCGTGGTAAATCGGTTCAAACAACGAGATCGGTTCCTGGATCGCATCCAAGGCAAAGACCACTTCCTCGCGGTCCACATTCAAAGTGGAAGCGATCTCGCCGACCGTTGGTTCCTCGCCGTTTTTGCTGGTCAACGCATCCCTGACATGGAGCGCTTTATACGCAATATCACGCAGTGAACGGCTGACCCGGATCGGATTGTTGTCCCGTAAATAACGCCTGATTTCACCGATGATCATCGGTACCGCATACGTCGAAAACTTCACATTTTGGGAAAGATCAAAATTATCGATTGCTTTCATCAGCCCGATACAACCAACTTGAAACAGGTCATCCACATTTTCCCCGCGGTTGTTAAAACGCTGGATAACACTTAAAACTAAACGGAGATTCCCTTGGATCAGCTCTTCACGGGCCTTTTTCTCCCCGTTTTGCATCTTCATCAGTAATTCCCGCATCTTCGCGTTGGATAATACCGGAAGTTTCGAGGTGTTGACGCCGCAAATTTCCACCTTATTCGGTATCATTCTCCCCAGCCTCCTGACCATCGTAGGAGATTATTCTCGCCTTACTACGATTATTGCCATTATTTTTCCCGGATATACTTCAGCCCTTACTTACCGCTTAAAAACAAGGATAAAAAAAACCGGCCGGGCGGCCGGTATTTATTCTTGTATTTTTTCTTCTCTTTCCAGAACGCGGAAGATAAACGCAGAAAGCGGTTAATATGAAACCGGTTTTAAGCTATTCTTTCCCTTCTAGGCGCGGAAGGTAGAAGCGTTGGTAATAAGTCCGGTATTCCCCGGAGAGAATCCTCTCCCACCAGTTTTGGTGCTCCACATACCAGGCGATTGTCTCCTCGAGCCCGCGCTCAAAACTGATCTGCGGCGCCCAGCCCAGTTCCCGCCGGATCTTACCGGCAGCCAACGCATACCGCCGGTCGTGCCCCGGCCGGTCCGTCACAAACCGGATCAAACTTTCCGGTTTCCCCAGAATCCGGAGGATCATCCGGACAACCTCCAGGTTCGTCCGTTCATTCTCCGCCCCGATATTATAGACCGTCCCGGGTTTGCCCCGTTCCAAAACCATCTCCACCGCCCGGCAGTGGTCGGCAACATGAATCCAGTCCCGGACCTGCAATCCATCGCCATAGAGCGGAACCGGTTCTCCCTTCAAGGCGTTAATAATCACCAACGGAATCAGTTTTTCCGGAAACTGATACGGCCCGTAGTTATTACTGCAGCGCGTGATCACCACCGGTAAGCCGTAGGTGATGTAAAAAGCCCTGGCCAGCAAATCCGCCCCGGCCTTACTGGCGGCATAAGGACTATTCGGCGCCATAGGGGATTCTTCCGTAAACTGCCCGCTTTCCCCCAGCGTCCCATAGACCTCGTCGGTTGATACCTGAATAAACTTGGGTACCTTGTATTCCCGGGCCAACGTTAAAAGGTTCAATGTCCCCCGGATATTGGTCTGCGCGAAGAGAAGCGGTTCCGTAATACTCCGGTCGACATGCGACTCCGCCGCAAAATTGATCACAGCATCCAGACCCTGCTGAAAGAACTTGCCCAACAGTTCCCGGTCATTAATATCAGCCTGCACAAAGACATAACCCGGATAGGAGGTAAACCCCTCCATATTATCCCGGTTCCCGGCGTAAGTAAGCAGATCAACATTGATCAACTGCGTCTCCGGGTGGCGGGCCAGAAAACTGCGGATAAAATTACTGCCGATAAAACCGGCGCCACCGGTCACCATCAAACGCATCCTGTCGCCCCCTTAACCGTCCTTACGCCCCCAATCGTATGGGATTTTCATTTTAGTTGCCGGTGCGTGCGGCGGTAACCGGTATTCGTCCGGCTCCTCGTGATTATATGGTTCGCTTGGACAATTAATCACCAGCGCCTCCTGGAGACTGATGCATTTAAAACCATGGTACACCCCGGGCGGAATATGCAGCAACTGTGGGTTATAGTCTCCTAAAAAAAACTGGTCGACTTGCCCGCGGGTCGGTGAGTCCTCCCGGTCGTCAAAAAGCGCCACCTTCAACATCCCGCTAATTACTACCAGGTTATCATACTGCTTCTTATGGTAATGCCAGGCTTTGACTACTCCAGGATACGCCGTCGTGAGGTAAACCTGCCCAAACTCGCGGAAAAAAGGATCATCGCGCCGTAAAATCTCCATCAACCGCCCCCGTTCATCCGGGATCACTTTCAAGGTTTTCAGCTGCACACCGCTGATCAACAACAACACCCCCCTTCCAAAATTTATGCGGGGGTTAAGCTGGTTAGGATTAAAGCCGATACTTTAAACGAGGAATATTTTCCGGAATGGGGAGAAGGTTTTTCCCCCTCTACCGCGAAGATAATAAAACAGCCATCATTTTCGCACTTAATTGCCTTATTACTCCGCTAATGATCCCAGCCTTACTCCTACACTTTTTTACTATTCAACTCCGGAGGGATTTTTTTATGCCGCGCCGAACGAAGCACCCACGATTAATGGCTATTTTTTGCTTATTATGTTTTGCACTCCTGACCCCGCGGCAAACCTTAGCCAGTTCAGTTTCTTTCCGCCTGAATAACCAGGGTTTGACCCTGTTAAGCGATAACCAATTTCACCTTGGCCGGTTTACCGTTATCCTCTCTCCCTGGCTCTATACCGAACAGCAGGCGACCTCCTACGGACTGAGCGAAGCTGCCCTTGACCTGGGGATCGGCCGTTTCCACCTGACGATCGGCCGTCAGCTTACCACCTTCGGCCCAGGCCGTTATAGCTTTCCGTTGCTCAGCCCGTTGGGTGAAGGATTAACCAGGGAAGGCCTGGACCAGATCGGTTACTCTTTTACAACCAAGCGCCTTACCTACCGGAAGTTCTACGCCTGGGTCACGGCCGGCGGTTTCCGCCTGCTCCTGGGGCAGCGCGCCACCTACGATTTGGGGCCGTTTACCTTTGGTTTCGCCGAAACGGCACTCACCAACGAAAATGTCCCGGAATTTTACTATCTGCCGCTCCCCTTAGTCCCGGTCGGGTTTTACCACTTTTATGCGGACCACTTTTTAGAGCTGCCCGCAACCAGCCAGAACATTAATCTCTTGGGTGAACTTGACCTTACGATCCGGTTATGGCCGGGGGCTAAAATATATGCCGGTTATCTGATCGACAGCCGGCCGTTTCCTTCGCTTAAAAAAGGTTACTCTTATTACGTGCATTTCCCGGAGGACGACGAGCATCCGTGGAAAGTCGGTTACCAGGGCGGGGTAGAATGGGAACGGCCGCTCGGCATCCCCGGGATCAAACTTTATACCGAATACACCAGGATCAACCAGTTT
>JAKOVI010000050.1 GCA_029782135.1 Bacillota bacterium | reverse complement strand
ATAAGTTTCATAACAGCAGTAGCTGTGGCAACAACTTTAGTAACACTAGCTAAATCAAAAATATCGTTCTCGGTTAATTTCTCAATCCCATCCTTTGTACCAAAAAAATCTCTGTATAAAATATTTTCTTCATCCCCAATTAAAAGAGAAGCTGCTGTATATACGTTATTTAAACCTGATACTATTATTTCATCTAATATTTTGATATCTAAACCTTTCAAATCATTCACCTTTCTTTAACAAAATTATATGATAAAATTATTTATATTTCTTTAATAAATATATCTAAAATATCATCACATACAGAAATATTTTCATATTCTTTGATTCTTATTTCACCTTCCCTTTTATAAGATCTTTTTCTGATTCTGGAGAGGTAATTAGCTTTATCACTATCCTTGAAAGTTCTGAGAGTTTAGCAACCCATGGCTTAATATCTTCATAAAACCCCTTAAAACCAATTTTACTTAACTCTTCATCAAGATTTATCCGCGGGTAGGCTCGGTGGCCGTGTCGGGACAGGAGATCTGATGGAGAAGGCAACGTTCGAGTGGGTGCGGGACCGCTTCGCGGAGGTCCTGGAGATCGATCCCGCCGAGATCACCACGGGCAGCCGCTTCGCCGATGACCTGGACGCGGACTCCATCGACCTCATCGAGGTGGTCAACAGCGCGGAGCGGTCGCTCGGCGTGACCATCGCCGAGGAGGAGCTGTACGACCTCGAGACGGTCGGCCAGCTCGTGGAGACCATCGATCGGCACCGGGCGGCGGCCGGCCAGTGAGCGCCGCGGACCTCGACGACGCCGCCCTCAAGGCCGGCCAGGCCGAGAACTTCGACAACCTGAACGACGTCGTCGCTGGCTCGCCGTTCGACCGGCACCTGCGCTTCTTCAACTTCGGGTACCGCCCGCTCGAGGGCCAGCCCACCGCCGGGCCCAAGCTGTCGCCGGCGTTCCCCAACCGGGACTCCGCCCAGCTCCTGTTCGAGGTGGTGGGCGACGTGGACCTGACCGGCGCCCGGGTCGCCGAGATCGGCTGCGGCCGTGGGGGCAACCTCTGGCTG
>JAKOVI010000016.1 GCA_029782135.1 Bacillota bacterium | reverse complement strand
ACCAGTGCTCTTAATTGGCGAACTGCTTCCAATTTACTCATTCTCTTTACTCTCCTTATCTTTTCTTTTAAACTTCTCCTCTTGGTGTTGCTCTTCGCCTTACAGCCCCGGGGCCGGTCGTAACTTTTTCTACGGGTTTCACTGCGCACAACACCAATAGGGTTACATGTAAAAGAGTTACTTATAATAGGATTAATTTATAAGATATAACGGCTTAGGTCGGTCGTCTTCAAAATTGGTTCCAGTTTTTCTTGGACGAAATCCCGGTCGATCAGAAGCCTTTCCCCTTTATGTTCATGCGCGCGGAACGAAAGATCCTCCAAAACCTGCTCCAAAATGGTATATAAACGTCGCGCGCCAATATTTTCGTTCTCTTTATTTAATTGGTAGGCAATTTCGGCCATTGTCCGGATGGCCTCCGGTGTAAAATCAACGGTCAATCCTTCACTTTCCAATAAGGCTTTTTCTTGCTTGAGGAGTGAATTTTCCGGTTCAACCAGAATGCGTTCAAAATCATCGACCGACAGTGCTTCCAGTTCGACCCGGATCGGGAACCGGCCCTGAAACTCCGGGATCAGTTCGGAAGGTTTGCTGATGTGAAAAGCCCCGGCCGCGATAAACAGAATATAATCTGTTTTGACCGGCCCATATTTGGTCCAAACCGTTGTTCCCTCAACAATTGGCAAGATGTCCCGCTGGACCCCTTCCCGGGAGACATCCGGGGCGCTTTCCCCCTTTGTCCCAACGATCTTGTCAATCTCGTCGATGAAAATAATCCCCGACTCTTCTACTCTTAAAACCGCTTCCCGGTACACCTCCTCCCAATCGATCAGTTTCTCCGTTTCCTGTTGAGTAAGAAGCTCGCGGGCTTCCGCAACCGTCACCCGTCGTTGCACGAGACGTTTCGGCATCATCAGATTGAAAAACTCCTGCAGCCCCTGGCCAAGTTCATCCTGCCCGGCCTGGCCAAAGAGACCGGGAAGGACCGGCGTCGTCTCGGGCACTTCGATCTGGACCATCTCGTCTTCCAATTCTCCCCGGAGATAACGTTCTTTAACGCTCTCCAAAGCGGCCGGCTCCACCTGGACCGTCTCTTTTGCGCCGGGAAGTTCTCCGGACAACATCCCGAATAAATCGAGTGGACTGGCCGCCCTTTTTGGTTTTTCCACCCCGGCCAGGATTCTAATCAGGCGCTGCTCGGCATTTTGCCGTGCCCGATTCTGGACAGAAACGGTTTTTTCTTCCCGTACCATCCGGACGGCTACTTCGGTGAGGTCCCTGATCATCGACTCCACATCGCGACCGACATAGCCAACCTCGGTAAATTTGGTGGCTTCAACCTTAAGGAAGGGAGCATTCACCAAACGGGCCAACCGCCGGGCAATCTCCGTCTTCCCCACCCCCGTCGGACCAATCATCAGAATATTTTTGGGACGGATCTCATCCCGGAGTTCCGGAGGGAGACGACGCCGTCTTAACCGGTTACGAAGCGCTACCGCCACGGCTCTTTTCGCTCTCTGTTGCCCAATGATATAGCGGTCGAGTTCGGCGACGATCGCTTGCGGAGTCAGATCAGACATCCGTATTATCCCTCCAATTCTTCCAGAGTAATCTGAGCATTGGTATAAATGCAGATTTGCGCGGCAATTTTCATCGCTTCACGGGCAATCTCGCCCACGGTCAGCGCGGTATGGGTTTTTAAGGCCCGGGCGGCGGCCAGGGCATAGGGTCCGCCGGAGCCAATCGCCGCAATCCCGTCATCCGGCTCAATCACCTCACCGGAACCGCTAACCATTAATAATTTATGACAATCGGCCACCAACAATAACGCGTCCAATTGACGGAGGCGCCGGTCGGTCCGCCATTCTTTGGCCAGTTCTACTGCTGAACGGAGCAACTGGCCGTCAAACTCTTCCAGTTTTGCTTCAAACAACGAAAAAAGGGTAAAAGCATCGGCCACCGACCCGGCAAAGCCGGCCAGCACCCGGTTATGATATAACCGGCGAATTTTATTGGCGCCATGCTTCACAACCGTCGACCCCATGGTCACTTGGCCGTCACCGGCCATCGCCACACGGTTCCCGGAATGTACCGCCACGATGGTTGTCGCTTTGAACATCCGCGCTCCTCCCCCTTTCCCGGCTGACCTGTCTTTTGACAATTCATTACCCATTACTCCGTCACTCACCGCAATCCTTATCCTCATAAGCTTTTCTCCAGGTTTCCAAAGCGTAGTCGAATGTATTTTTGCCGGCTTGAATTTTTTGGGAAATTATTTTTCGCGAAGCGGAGGTTAAAGAAGAAAACGCCATTCGACTACCGCGGTGAGTATAACGTTGTTATAAGCAACCATGTTCCCTACGCCCGCGGGTGCGCTTGCTGGTAAACCTTTTTAATCTGCTCGCGCTCGAGGTGGGTATAGATCTGGGTTGTCGAGATATTGGCGTGTCCAAGCAGTTCCTGGACGGACCGGAGATCGGCCCCCGCTTCCAGCAAGTGCGTGGCAAAAGAATGTCTTAGGGTATGCGGAGAAACTTTCTTTTCCAGCGCCGCTTTTTCCACATAGAAGTCGAGGATCCGCCGGACGCTCCGGGCTGTTAACCGCTCGCCGTTCTTATTGAGAAAGACCGCCTGTGCCGCCCCGGCCTGCTGTGGCGCCCGTGCCAGTAAGGGTCGGCCTTTCTGAAGATACTCCTTGAGCGCCCGGCAACCCGGACGGCCGAGGAAGGAGATTCTTTCCTTGGCCCCTTTCCCGTAAACCCGGAGATACCCGCGTTCCAGATCCAAGTCTTCCAGATTTAAACCGGTCAGTTCACTGACGCGTAATCCCGCCCCGTAAAGCACCTCTAAAATTGCCCGGTCCCTGAGTCCGCGCGGTGTTGCAGGGTCAATCTTCAGTAATTCCTCAATCTCGCGAAGATACATAAAAGCCGGGAGTTTTTTGGGCTGTTTCGGGGTTTGTAGCCCGATTAAAGGATTACTTGCGACCACCCCATGGCGGACCAGGTGTTTATAAAAGGAGCGCAAGGAAGCGATCTTCCGGGAGATCGTCGAACGTTCCAACCCCTCATCCATCAGTTGGGAAAGGTACTCTCGAATCTCCGCAGGACGAACTTGCTCCCACGCGGTGAGCTTCTTTTTATGCATGAATTCGGTGAACTGCGCCAGATCGGCCGCATAATTCACCAAGGTATGCGTGGAGTAATTTTTCATTTTTAAAGATGAAAGATAAGTATCGATCAAATAATCGTCCGGCAGCAAAACTCACCTCTCTTCTCATACTAAAAATAATAACATAGGAAATCGTTTTTTACAAACCAGAATTTAAGCAATTTTTATAATAATTTCGTTGAATTTATTGCCCATCTTTTTCCTTTCTACCTACTAGATAGTAGACAGAAAAAGCCCTTCATTCACAATATATTGTGTTTTCGGGCTGGATAAATATCAATATATTGAATTCTTAATTTAAAATTAATGCATTACAAAATTCCTGAGATTTTGGCGAATTCATCAATTTTTGCGAGTGCGCGCGCAGAAATTGCCCGGTTTCGTTCCGCTTTCGCCTTAATTCGCTGGTTTAAAGGCGGAAATAGGCCAAAGTTAATATTCATTGGCTGAAAATGTCGAATTTCTGCATTTACAATATGGGACAAAAGGGCGCCAATCGCTGTTTCTCTGGGAAAAATGACCAATTCCCGGCCGGCCAGGTACCTTGCCATATTCATCCCGGCGACCAGTCCGGCTGCCGCCGATTCCACATAACCCTCAACCCCAATCAGCTGACCGGCAAAGAACAAATGCTCCGCCCCTTTCCATTGGAGGGTGGGCCGGAGGAGTTTGGGGGTATTGATGAACGAGTTCCGGTGCATCACCCCATATCGGACAAACTCGGCATTGGCCAAACCGGGGATGAGCCGGAAGACTCTGGCCTGTTCCCCCCAGCGGAGATTGGTTTGAAAGCCTACCAGGTTATAGAGTGTTCTTTCCCGGTTCTCCGCCCGCAATTGCACCACGGCATAAGGCCGTTTGCCAGTATCGGGATCCACCAAACCCACCGGCTTTAACGGCCCGAAACGGAGGGTGTCCCGCCCCCGGCGCGCCAAAACTTCAATCGGCATACAGCCCTCAAAGAAACGTTCTTCCTCCGCCAAATGGGCCTGGTGGGTCTCGGCGGCCACGAGGTTTTGCCAGAACTCTTCATATTCGTCCTGATTCAGCGGGCAATTAAGATACTCCGCCTCACCCCGCCCGTAACGGGAGGCGGCAAAGATCTTTGTAAAGTCCAGCGATTCACTGGTCACAATCGGCGCAACGGCATCAAAAAAATAAAAATATTCTTCGCCCAAGAGGGACTGGAGCCAGGCGGCAAGGGGCGGCGAGGTTAGCGGGCCGCTGGCCACCACCGCCGGTTGGCCGCTGGGCACGGAGGTCACCTCCGCACGTACCACTTCAATCTGCGGATGGTTATTGATCAATTCCGTTACCCGGCGGGCAAATTTTTCCCGATCAACAGCAAGGGCCCCGCCGGCCGGGACCCTTGTTTCATCAGCCGCCATGATAATGAGCGACTTTAATCTCCGCATTTCTTCCTTCAGCAGACCGGAAGCATTCTCAAGGTAGTCTGCTTTCAAAGAATTACTGCAGACCAACTCGGCCAGCAAATCAGTCGTATGCGCCGGCGTCTTTTTCACCGGGCGCATTTCAAAAAGACGAACCCGGTACCCGGCCCCCGCCACTTGCCAGGCGGCTTCCGCGCCGGCCAAACCGCCGCCGATGACCCAAACTTCAGCAGACATACGGGTTCCCTCCTATTTCTCGGTCTCCGGTTTCTCCTTGGACCACGGCGCCCGGTATGGACATCCTTTATTGGAGCAGAGTTCCATCTCGCCTTTGGCTTTACCTTGTTTCACGACCGTATAGGCGCCGCACTCCGGACAAAGCCGGCCGGTCGGAGCATCCCAACTGGTAAAGGTACAATTCGGGTAATTGCTGCATCCGTAAAAACGCCGTCCCTTCTTCGAGGTCCGGAGGACAATCTTCCCCCCGCACGCGGGGCAGGGGGCGCCGGTTTCATGCTGGATTGATTTGATGTTTTTACACTCAGGATAGCCGGGACACGCCAGAAAACGGCCGTAGGGCCCATATTTATAAACCATCTGCCGGCCGCAGTATTCGCAGACAACGTCACTGACTTCATCATTGATCTTCACGCGTTCGATCGACTTCTCCGCGGCAGCAAGCTCCTCAGAGAACGGGGCATAAAAATCCCGGACGGCCTCCACCCAGTCAATCGCCCCTTCTTCTATTTTGTCCAGTTTCTCCTCCATGATTGCTGTAAAGTTGGGGTCGACCACCCGGGGGAAGTTCTCTTTTAACATACTGTCGACGACAATCCCCAGTTCCGTCGGTTTAAACCGCTTATTCTCCATCACGACATAATTCCGTTTCCGGATTGTATCAATCGTCGTGGCGTAGGTACTGGGCCGCCCGATCCCTTTTTCCTCCAAGGTCTTGACCAGCATCGCCTCGGTATAGCGCGGCGGGGGCTGGGTAAAGTGCTGGTCCGCGTTAACCTCCAGCAGGCGGAGGTCGGTTCCCACCTCCAGGTCAGGCAGCATCCCTTCTTCCTCTTCCGGGGTATCATCCTGCCCTTCCTGGTAAAGGGTGAGAAAACCGGGGAATTTAACCGTACTGCCATTAGCCCGGAAGAGAAAATCTCCCCCGCTGATCTCAATACTCATCACTTCGAGGACCGCCGGTTTCATTTGGCTGGCGACGAACCGTTGCCAAATCAACTGGTAAAGACGGAACTGGTCCCGCGAGAGATATTCTTTAACCTCCTGCGGGTGACGGCTCACCACCGTGGGGCGGATCGCTTCGTGCGCTTCCTGCGCGGCCGCCGCTTTGGTTTTATAGACCGGGGGTTTCGCGGGCAGGTTATCCGCGCCGAAGAGTCCGGCAATCACCCGCCTGCTCTCCTCCTGCGCTTCGTCCGCGACCCGCACGGAGTCGGTACGAATATATGTAATTAAGCCGGTACTGCCCTCGCCTTTGATCTCAACACCTTCGTAAAGTTGTTGGGCGAGCGACATTGTTTTTCTGGCGCTGAACCCCAGTTTGCGCGATGCCTCTTGCTGCAAGGTACTGGTGGTGAATGGCGGCGCCGGATATCTTTTACGCTCGTTTTTTGTCACTTCTGTAATCCGGTAGGCCGCTTCGGCAATCTGCCTTTTCACTTCTTCCGCCCGCGCTTCGTTGGGCAGGTCCACTTTTTCTCCTTTAATCTTTACTAGTTTTGCTTGAAACGCCTCTTGGGGGCGGGCAACCGGGCTGAATTTCCCGCTAATACTCCAGTATTCCTCCTGTTGGAAACGGTTTATTTCTTCCTCCCGCTCACAAATTAAGCGGACGGCGACGGACTGCACCCGCCCGGCCGACAAGCCCCGCCGCACCTTGGCCCATAACAGCGGGCTGAGTTGATAACCGAAGAGGCGGTCAAGCACCCTTCGCGCCTGCTGGGCATTGACCCGGTTGAGATCGATCATGCGCGGGTTCTTGAGCGCCGCGTCCACGGCGCGTTTCGTAATTTCATGAAATTCAATCCGGCAAGGCGCCTCCATGTCCAGTTTCAGGGTTTGGGCCAAATGCCAGGAGATCGCCTCTCCTTCGCGATCCGGGTCGGTCGCCAGGTAAACGCGGTCCGCTTTCTTCACCGAATCTTTGAGTTCCTTAATGATCTTTCCTTTCCCACGGATCGTTATATATTTAGGTTGGAAACCATTATCAATATCCACAGCCATTTGGCTGCGGGGAAGATCAACAATATGACCGTTTGAGGCCTTAACTTGATACTTGCGCCCTAACAATTTGCTAATTGTCTTTGCTTTCGCGGGAGATTCTACAATGACCAGTTCGCGGGGCACAGGAACACCTCCTCCAATCTTCACTCCTGAGAAGATAAAATGGCCGGCGGCTATTTGCTCAAGCTCTCTTTCATGAGAAAAACTGTTCTTCTTCCCTGGTGGCGGCCGCTAGTAAGATTGAGCGGCGGAGCGGATCTTTGATCACCCCGTTCGCCAACGCAGGCAGGTCGGACAGTTTAACTTCATCTTTGGGCAAATATAGACAGGCATGGACTAAATCGGCCATCTCATCCACGGTAAGAAAAGAGCTGTAATAATAATGGAGCAACTCTGCTCTCAACTCAGGAGAAGTCTTCCGGCTGACCGCCTCATTAAAAATCCAATATGGCCGGTGGTCAGTCTTTTCCTGCCTGCTATCTTCTATTTTTTCCGCTTCCCCGAAGAACAATGTAAGCGCGGTTTTAATCTCCTCGAGGGCGAAACCTTCTTTCAGTAAATCGTCTACGACCGTCTCTTCGCACGCGTCCGCCCCCGGCCGGCCGGCATAGTAACGGACCAGGTAACTTACGATCGCCAATACGCGCCGTTCCAAATAAAACCCCTCGCCTTTTCTCGCAAATTCTAAATTATTATAGAACATAAACGCTAAAAAGTAAAACAACAGTCTTGAACTTAACTTTTCCGGCGGTAAGTTTTCGCGCCCGCTTGGCAAACCAATCCTTTCAATTCCATCATCGCCAGGGCGGAATTGACTGTGGAGACCGGTAAACCGCTGTCCCGGATCAAAAGGTCGATATGTTTCTCGCCTTCAGCGAGGAGTTCGAGGAGCCTCTCCTCCTCCGGTGATAATTCCTCAGCGGCTGCCGTCTCAGTAACCAGTTCGTCGGGGGAGATAAAGGGAAGGTTTAACCCCTCCAGAATATCCTGCACATCTTCGACCAACTTGGCCCCTTGTTTGATTAAGCGGTGCGGCCCTTTGCTTCCCGGCCGGTCAACGGCGCCGGGGACGGCAAAGACCTCGCGGCCTTGTTCCAAAGCAAACCCGGCGGTAATTAATGATCCACTGTCCTGCGCCGCTTCGACCACGGTCACCCCTAAGCTCAAACCACTAATCACCCGGTTGCGGGCGGGAAAGTTCCCTGGCAAGGGACGGGTGCCGAGCGGAAATTCGGTGCATACTACGCCGGAAGCGGCAATCTCCTGCATCAGTTCCTTGTTTTCCGGTGGATAGACCTGGTCAATCCCCGAACCCAGAACGGCAATCGTCCGCCCGCCAATCACCTGTAAGGCGCCGCGGTGGGCTGCGGAATCAATCCCTCTCGCCATCCCGCTCACCACGGTAATCCCTTGTTGGGCCAGAGCGGCCGCGAGGGCGGCGGCGGTCGCCAGTCCACCGGGGGTCGCCCGGCGGGAACCAACCACTGCTACGGCCATCTGGTCTTCCGGCCGGAATTCCCCCAGGCAATAAAGGACTGGAGGAGGATCAACGATTTTTTTCAATAAAGGTGGATAAGTCCGATCGGTCGCCAGGAAGAGACGACAACCGGCCTTTTCAATCCGTTCGGCTTCTTCCGCAAACGAGTAACGCTGCCGGAAAGCGGTAAACTCGGCGGCGAGTTTTTCTCCGAGCACCTCCGCAAGCTCCCGGTCTTCAGCCTCCCAGGCACGCTGCGCTGAGCCGAAATGCCGGAGTAATTTATAAAACCGTTTCGGTCCAATGCCGGGCGCCCGGTTAAAAGCTACCCAAAACAAAGCTTCCCGCGCGTGCATCCTTCCACCTCCTGAGCAAAAGATCCATATTTTATGGGTTATGTTCGCTCATTTTTCAGTGTCAGGTGGCTATAATAGCCATGGAGGTGTCAACCGCTTGGAACTTGATTTGAGTCAGATCTACACTTGCCCTAGCTGCCGGATGGAAACACCCCACTATCTGCTGGCCCGCCGCGAAGATCGGGTTGGCATTGCCTGTGCCCGTTGCCAGACGGTTTCCTTGGTCGACGCTGAACAGCTTGAAACCCATCAAGCCTGGTGGGAAGATGAACTGAGACAGATCCTGTCCAGTCTGGATGACGAGCACCGTTTCGACGAAGACCATTAATCCGGTTTCTTCCCGATCAAGCTTGGCCTGATCCCTACTTCAACCCCTGCGGGGGCGAGTACCCTTAACCGCGCTTCCTCTTTTTTGACTGCTACCCACCCCAGGCCGGAAAAGTAAAGGTCCTCTCCCGGCTGAACCGTAAAGATCCCTTCGTCAAACTTTTTCGGCTGCTCTTCCGGGGGAAAAGCCCGCAACCATTCCGGAGCTTCCACCAGAAGCTGACTGGCTTTCTCTCCTTGGGTCCGGTGGATCATTGTTGCTTCCGCTGCAAAAAAGAGCAACGTACGGGCACCGGGGGAACAATTCCAGACTCCCCCCAGTCCGCCCAGTAAAACCGCGCCCTGCGGGGGCAGTTCCCAGAGTTTTACCTGCAGCTTGCTTTCCGGGAGCAGCCTGGCGGCCCCTACCGGTGAAAGCAGATCTCCCGTCCGCCGGCCGGGAACTAAACCCGGGGTATCCATCAGGATAAGCGCCCGGGAAGGAAGCGACCAGGAAATAATCCCCTGCGTCGTTCCGGGATATTTCGAGATCGTCGGCAGTTTGCCGGCGTCGGTCCCGTTTTCACCGGCCAAGAGGGCGGTGAGGAGCGAGGTTTTACCGACGTTCGCCGCCCCCATCACCGTAACCTTCTTCCCTTGGAGGAGTTTCTTTAATTCCGCCAGGTTTTGGGTATAAGCCGCCCCTTTTTTCTTCGTGGACAGGACTTTGACCGCCAACAATTCAGCCGCCGGGAACCGCGCCCGCCACATGGCGCCAAACCACGCCTCCATCTCCGTCCAGGGTGTCCGCGGCGGGAGCAGATCCGCCTTATTCACCACCAACACGGCCGGGCGGGTAAAGAGGGTTGCCCACTCCTGGGGGAGTGACCCTTCCGGATCAAAGAGGTCAACAACGACCAAAAGCAGTTCACTTTCCCGGAGGGCGTGCCGGACCGCCTGCAAAGCCGTCTCCCCGGTCACCCGTCCTCTAATTCTTCCATAATGGCGAAGCTGGAAACATCTTTGGCAGAGCACTGCCTCCCCCTGCTTCTCAGAAGGGATATACCCCGGAAGATCTTCCGCCTCGTACTGAAGTTTAACCCCGCAACCAAGACACTTGTTTCTATTCACTGATGATCCCCTTTTTCTTCAACCTTTTAAGCACCCGGCGCTCAAAACATCGGACAATCCTTGTATAAAAGAATTCCCGGGGACTAAGGGGAATAGTCAAGATGGTAAAGAGCGCCATCCGGTTTCCTCCCCACACATCCGTAAAGATCTGATCGCCGACCGCCGCAGTCTCCTCCGGTTTGGTCCCCAGGAGCGCCAAAGCTTTTTGAAAAGCCGCTTTCCGTGGTTTCGTCGCCCGCGCGACCCACGGGATCCCCAAATGTTCCCCGACGGTTTTCACCCGGTGTTCCAGGGCATTCGAAACGATACAGAGCTTCAAACCGGCGCCTTTCGCCTGCTGCACCCAGTCAACGGTCTCTGCGGTAACCTCCACTTCGCCCCAATTGACTAAGGTATTATCCAGATCGATCATTATTCCTTTAAAGCCTTGCGCGAGGAGGAACGCCGGCTCTAAATCAACCAGTTTCCGGACATGATAACGTGGGTACCATCTTTTCAACATTAATATTCTCACCAGCCAATCAATCTACTTGCCAAAGTAGTACTATTATACCATACAATTCATTGGGGCAAACCCTATCCCATTTCCTCCCCGCCGGGCGGCGAGTTTCAAACCAACGATATTTTCCGCAACCAGCCGCGGTTTTCCTCCCTCTTATTCCTACAGGATAGGCTGGCTTGTTCAGAAAACAAGCAAAAAAGCAACTCTCTTTATCGGTTTTGGTATAAATAGCCAATGATCTGGTTATAATGTGATTGAAGATTATTGATATATTCAGTGATAAAGCTTGTCCCCTCAGCTAAAAGGGGAAATGAGGAGGAAGAAAAATGTTATCGAAACAACCGTCATCAACTAATATATATAAGAAGCAACTGCCGGGACTTGCTGTTTCTCCGGTGTTCCTTTGTCTCCTGGCCTTTTTGCTCTGTTTCTCACTTTACCTCATGATCAGCAATGAGCGAAGGATTAATATGCTCGAGGAAAGACTGGCGAAGGTTGAGACACAATTGACCGAAATCGCCGCGAACCTCGATTTAGTTTATGAAATTTTTGTCGAAGCACAAAAGATCAAAGAGCATATCCAATCGCGCAGCCGCATTGACCAGGAACAAGTGCAAGAAATCACCTACGCAATTTTACATAATGCCCGCCGTTATAACCTAAACCCTTACTTACTCGTGGCGATCGCGGAAACCGAATCGAGCTTTTACCGCAATGCCGTCGGCAAGGTTGGCGAGCACGGGCTAATCCAAGTCTGTTATGGAACCTTTAAAATGATGATGAAGGATGAAGGGGACTTCAACCACTGGCGGGACACCCTGCATGCCGGCGCCCGTTATCTGGTTTACCTGTTGAAGCGATTTAACGGTAATACAATTCTGGCGCTCGCCGGCTATAATGCCGGGCCGAACCGGACGCGGGAGCGCCTCCTGGCGATCGGCTCGCCCTATGTCAAGAAAGTGGAGAACTGTTACCGGCGCATGGCCAAAATCACCATGGGCACACAGTACAGTTGTGATCTGATCAACGCCGGCTGGGCGAAGTCTGCCGCTTACGACCTGAAGGCATAAAAAAACCGCTCGGTTGAGCGGATCAATCCAAATGGCGGAGCCGACGGGACTCGAACCCGCGATCTCCAGCGTGACAGGCTGGCATGTTAACCGGCTACACTACAGCTCCATTGGTGGGCGAAACAGGGCTCGAACCTGTGACCCCTTGCTTGTAAGGCAAGTGCTCTCCCAACTGAGCTATTCGCCCTTGAATACGACAAATTGAATTATAACCTATTTTGCGGAAAAAGTAAAGGGTTTAACGGCATGAATATTCTTCATCCTGCAGTCCCAAAAAGTAACTTTTAATTTCGCGCCCCAAAAGGAAGAGGCCTTCTTCGATCGTGATAATCTCGCGCAATGTCCAGGAAATAATCTGACACAAGCTCGTTGTCTTGGCTTTCGTCTTCAAGCGAATCCTCCTATTTTGATGATGCTTAAATCATTATTGCCAATCGAGAAGGTAAATATGCCAATAGTTACAGCAACTAATTCTGGAGCAGTCTCTCCAGTTCGCGATGTTCAATATGGTACAAACCCAGTTCGCTTTCCCCGGGGATACCGTGGAAATCGGAGCCACCGGTGACGAAGAGCCCCAATTCCCCGGCTAAGGCCGTATATTCCGTGATTAACTCCGGTGGGTGATGCGGATGGTAAACCTCGATTCCAGCCAGGCCATGTTGGGTCAAGTCTTTAATCAAGGACGGCCCGACCGTGCGCCCAGGATGGGCCAGCACAGGCACGCCGCCGGCCGCTTTGATCAGCGCAATCGCCTCGACGGACGATAGATCACGATGCGGGACATAGGCCACACCTTGTGGGCCAAGGTAATAGGCAAAGGCTTTTTTCTCCCGGTCCTCGCCAATCAAGCCTTTCGCTTTTAATGCCCGGTAAATTTGGACACTGCCCACAAACTTTCCAGAGGCATACTGCACCACCTCCGGCCAGGAGAGTTTTAACCCATGCTGGGCTAAGCGTTCGATCATCTGCTTTGCCCGGTCTTGACGCGCCCTAAGTACCTGCGCTAGACGGGCCTGTAACCCCTGATGGCGGTGATCGATCCGGTAGCCCAGGATATGGCATTCAACTCCCCGGTAAACCGTTGAGAGTTCGACGCCGGGAAGGCACAAGATGTCCTCATCCTGACCGGCCTGTAAAAACCGGGTGATCCCGTCAAGGGTATCATGATCCGTCAACGCCAGCCCTTCCAGGCCGACGGTTTTCGCCCGCGCGACCAACTGCTCCGGGGTGAGCAGCCCATCCGAATAGCACGAATGGGTATGAAGATCAAAGGCCATTCCGATTCCCCTTTGTTAATCCGCTATAAATTCAACCTTTGCCCCCAACGAAGCCAGGTCCGCAAAGAAGCCGGGGTAAGACTTCCGTACATGTTCAGCCCCGTTTAAAACCAAACCCCTGTGCGTCCGTAAAGCCAGGACCGCAAAGGTCATAATCATCCTGTGATCCTGGTAAGTATTGATCTCGATCCCGCCCGCATAGCCGTCCGGTTGCCCATGAACCGTCAACCCGTCATCATGTTCCGTAACCTCCACCCCGAGCTTCCGCAGTTCACGCACAAGATCACCAATCCGGTCCGACTCTTTCCAGCGCAGATTACCAACCCCGCGAAAGCGGGTAATACCTTGCGCGCAACAAGCAACGGCCACCATCGAAAGGACGGCATCGATCGCCTCTTCGCCATGGAAATCGGCCGCGGCCAGCGGATTGCCCCCGCAGACTTTGACCCGGTCGGCTGTGGTCTCGAGCTTGACCCCCAACTGTTGAAGGTAAGGGATGACCAGCTTCTCACCTTGCTGATCACCGGGATTAAGGTTCCAGACGGTAACTTCAGAGGGAAGGAGCGCCGCCGCCGCCAGCAATGCCGAGGTGGCCGGGTAATCGCCGGGGACCCGGTAGACCCCCGGTTGATAGCACCCGCCGGGGACTTTAAAGTGCAAACGGGTCCAGTCGGCTTCGGGCTCAATCCCTGCTTCCCGCATCACCTGCAAGGTCGTCGCCACCGGCGGCCGCGAGGACAGCCGGTCGGTAATCCGGAGCGAAAGCCCTCCCAGCAAGGGCGCAATCATCAACAGCGAGGTGGCAAACTGCGAACTGACCTGCCCGGAGAGACCAATTTCCCGCCGGCGGAGCGGCTTACCTCCCCGGATCGTAATGGGAAGATGGCCATCGACATCTTCCACCTCCGCCCCCAGTTCACGCAGGGCGGCGATCAGATCGCCTTGCGGCCTTTTCCCCAGCGATTCGGTATGTTCAGTCACAAACTTTACCTCGGGCAAGAGTAAGCCAATGGCCATTAACAAGCGGAGAATCAGGCCACCGTTACCCGGATCCAAGATCCCGGGCGGAAGCGGATGGTCTCCGAAGCCGGAGATCCGAAGCAGTTCTTGCTCCTGCGTGATTTTCGCCCCCAGGCGCCGGCAGCATGCCAGCAGCGCAAGCGCATCATCATTTTCCGCCGGAAAATGGATGACCGATTCGCCCGCGGTCAAGGCGGCGACCCAGATATACCGGGAGGTATAATTCTTGGAAGACGGCGCCCGTACTGTCCCCTGCAAACGGGTGCCGGGTCCGACATAGACCTTCATCGTCCTTTCCCTCCCCGCAACCGGGCAACAAAGCCGTTCGCCCGCAACAACTCAACCGCCTGCCTTACAGACTGTTCATCATTGAATGCCAGACGCAGGGTTCCCCCTTCGCCCTCTCGCACCCGGAGAATCTCAATATCTTTTATATTAATCTCTCTGAGGAGCCCGGTTACCTCGGCGATCATCCCCGGCCGGTCCTCAATGACGACCACCAGTTCATGGAGCATCGTTAAAAATCCTTTATGGCGCGCCGGTAACTCCTTGCGGACACTGGCCGCCTGTTTTAACCTCTCCTCAACGGCCGCCATTTCTCCCCTCTCCAGTTGCCGATAGAACTCCTTGAGTTCAGTGACCAATTCCTTCACCACTTTCAACAAAGCGGGGCGGTTGGCGCTGAAGATCTGCCGCCAAAGCTCGGGAGAGCCCATTGCCACCCTGGTCGTATCCCGGAATCCGCCGGCAGCCAGGGAAAGGGTTCCCGGATGGGCGGCTTCAAAGCACGCCGCCACATTGACCATTGCCGCCGCGGTCAGGTGGGGCAGGTGGCTGACCACCGCCACCATCAGATCGTGCTCTTCCGGCTCCAGCAAGAGGGGCAGGCCACCGATTGCGGTAATGAGCGTGCGTACTTCGTCGATCACGGCCGGGGGCAGATCCGCTCCCGGCGTCAAAAGATAGACCGCATTCTGAAAGAGAAAGGGATCGGCCGCCCAAATCCCGGACTGTTCCGCGCCGGTCATCGGATGGCCGCCGATGTAGTAAACCCCGTCGGGCAGAACGCTCGGGATGGAGTGGGACAAAACCCCCTTGACACTGGCCACATCCGTCACGATCGTCCCGGGACGTAAATACGGGGCGGCTTCGGCCACCACTGCTTGAACTTTCTCGACCGGGACAGCCAAAATAACGATCTCCGCCCCAGCCACGGCCGCCGCTAAGGTGGCGGCTATTTCATGCACCGCTCTTCTTTCCAAGGCTTCCTGCCCGGTTCCGGCCGAAAGATCATAACCGACAACATGATACGGCTGGTTGGCCCGGCAGAGGGCCATTCCCAACGAACCGCCAATTAAACCCAGGCCAATAATGCTAATCCGCCGGCCGCTCATAATGACCGCCCCATCGCTTGGAGAATCGGTTCCAATTCCTTGGTGAGCCGCGTAAATTCGTCAAAGGTCAACGATTGGGGCCCGTCGGAAAGCGCTCGTTCCGGATCTGGATGCACTTCGATCATCAAGCCGTCGGCACCGGCAGCCAACGCCGCCCGGGACAAGGGCAAGATCAGATTCCGCCGGCCGGAGCCATGGCTGGGATCGGCAATCACCGGGAGATGGCTCCAATTTTTCACCAGCGCCAGGGCGCTCACGTCAAGGGTATTCCGGGTTGCCGTTTCGAACGTCCGGATCCCCCGCTCACAGAGGACAACCTGGTAATTACCTTCTTTGATGATGTACTCCGCCGCCATCAACCACTCTTCAATGGTGGCGGCAATACCCCTTTTCAGCAGGACCGGATGTTTGGCCTTGCCAACTTCTTGCAAGAGGGGGAAGTTTTGCATGTTCCGGGCGCCGATCTGGAGCATCTGCGCATACTGCGCTACCAGTTCCACCTCATGGGGGGAGACAACTTCCGTGATCACCGGGAGACCGACTTCCCTGCCCACATCCCGGATGAGCTTCAGTCCTGCTTTCTTTAAGCCTTGAAAGGTATATGGCGAAGTACGCGGTTTAAAAACCCCCCCGCGCAACATATGGGCGCCGGCCGCCTTCACCAGTTTCGCCGTTGAGAGCAGCTGTTCCTCATCCTCCACCGCACACGGGCCGGCAATAATCACCGCCTGCTTGCCGCCGAAGACCACGTCCCCTACTTGCACCAGGGTCTGGTCGGACTTAAAATCGCGGCTGGACAGCTTAAATGGCTTTAGGACCGGAACAACCCGCTCTACTCCCTCCATCGCAGCAATCGAATGGATGATCTCCGGAGTTTTATCCCCGATCGCACCAATTACTGTTTTCTCCACCCCTTGTGAAAGGTGGACACCGAAGCCTAATTCCCTTAACCGTTCCTGGATCCGGTCAATCTGCTCCTTCTGAGCTGAGCTGGACATGATAATAATCATGATTCATCTTCCTTTCTACCCTTCTACCGTTCTACAAACAAGTCCGAAAAATAATCAGTAAGCGTCCTAAAAAAGATAACATCCCGTCAGACCGTTTACCCCTGAATCGCCGGCGACACCCCCCTTTAACCTTGTTCTTTGGTCTGAGATATAATTAAATATCTCGTTGTCATTGTGATCGCCGCCGTAATTACTAGATTTACTGATTGCCCTGCCACCCGGCCAATACTTCCTGGAGGGCGCGGATAAACCGCTGGTTTTGTTCAGGTGTGCCGACGGTTACCCGGATATGATTGGGCAGGCCAAAAATATCGGCGGGCCGCACAATCACGCCCCGGCGCTGCAAAGCCTTGAAGAGATCCCGTGCGGGATAGGGCGTGGCAAAAAGGATGAAATTTGCTTCACTGGGCAAATAGTCCAAACCCATCGTTTCGAAAGCCCGGTAAAGTTGGTCTTTCCCGGCGCGGTTCAGTTCCCGGCTCCGCTGTATGTGTTCAGTGTCCGTGAGCGCCGCCAGCGCGGCTTCCTGGGCGAAGCGGTTCACATTAAAGGGTTCCCGGACCCGGTTGAGGTACCCAACCAACTCTTTCGCCCCCACGCCATAGCCAATGCGGAAACCGGCCAACCCATGAATCTTTGAAAAAGTCCGTAACGTAAGTACACGGCCGTCGTGCCGGTAATCAATCCCGTTTGGATAATCCGGTGCTTCCACATATTCAAAATACGCCTGGTCGAGAATGACCAGCACCCGTTCAGGGATCCGCCGCAGGAAATTCTCGAACTCACCACGGTTATTCATCGTTCCGGTTGGATTATTCGGGTTACAGATGAAGACAGCTTTCGTCCGTTCGGTCACGGCAGCAGCCATCCTCTCAAGATCATGGCCTAACCCTTCACCTTTCACTTTCACCAGGCGCGCTCCCATGAGTTGGGTCGCGTAGGCATACTCGCCGAAAGTCGGATCGGCGACGATCACTTCATCTTCAGGCTGGAAAAAAGCCTCCGCCAGGAGTTTGATCACTTCATCGGAACCATTCCCGATAATCAGTTCGTCTTTCTCCACACCCAGATCGGCAGCGAGCGCCTCTTTTAGGCGATAAGCACCTCCATCCGGATAGATATGCGCCTCGGCAAGGAGTTTTTCTGCCGCTTCCACCGCCCGGGGAGAAGGTCCTAACGGGTTTTCATTTGATGCGAGTTTGATCACATCGTCAATCCCTAGTTCCCTCTGGACCTCCTCAATTGGTTTACCCGGTTCATAATGGGTTATACCCAGGATCGACCGGCGAATTAAGCGGTCATAGTTCATTGTTTTCCCCTCCTTCTATTAACCTCCATGCTCCGTCCCATTCGACCTCCACTTTTCCGGCATTCACCGGCGCCCTGCGTTCCAAACCCAAACCCGCCCGGAAAAACGCCCGTAAAAAGCCGCCATGGGTCACAATGATGATCTGCCGGTCCCGGAAAAGCTCAGCCAGGCAACGCATGGCCTGTAAAGCACGCCTTTCAATCTCCGCCCGGGTTTCCATTCCCGGGAGGGAAAGCCTGCCGGTTCCTTCCGGATACCGCGCATTAATCTCGTCAAACCTCATTCCCTCCAAGGGACCAAACTTCCGTTCATGTAGCTCCCGGTAAGAAAAGACCGGGATCCGGAGGGCCGCCCCCAGGATTTCCCCGCTCTCCTGTGCCCTTTGAAGGTTACTGGTGATGATAAACTCCCAGCCCTGGCCTTGAAGGCTTTCGGCTAGCAGCGCCACTTCCTCTCTTCCTTTTTGGTTGAGAGGGGTATCGGTACACCCTTGAATCCGGTTCTCAAGATTCCAATCCGTACTCCCATGACGGACCAGACAAAATTTAGTCCTTGGCCCCTGCCCGGTCCGGACGGAGGAGTTCTGCCCCACGGATGTAGACATGTTGGACCTCCTTCGCCGTTTCTTCCCACTCAACATGGAGCAGGACACGAATACAACGCGGTAAGGCTCCTGCCACCGGCATGTGGGTACTGTCCAGTGCCGCCCAAGCGGTATAACCAAGCTGCCGGACCGCTTCCGCCGGGAAGGCAGCCGTCAGGTCCGGTGTCGCCGTAAAGAAGGCGCTGATCACCTGCTCCGGATCGAGTTCATTCCGGCGGATAATCTCGATAATCAATTCCCTGCTTGCCGCCAGGATCTCTTCCCGTGTATCGGCAGCAACCGTCGTTGCCCCGCGAATCGCTCTTACCATTCAAGATCGCCCCTTTGCTCAATCGCCAATTGATGGTCACCGCTCCACCCACCGCACTATTTAGTACCTTAGTTTAGTTCAGAGAGGTTGAATGGTGTCATCTGGGAATCTATTTAATCGCCCGGTGTCCTAAACCGACCGCCACCTCGTTAAGGTGGAGTAAACCGACCGTACAAAAAACAGCCACACTGACATGTTCTCCCCGCCGCGCGAGCCCAATCTTCCCCCCAATATTCAGCCCGATCGCCTTCGGAATAATCTGGAGCAACGCCTCATGGGTGGCGCCGGCCACTGCTCCTTCTTCGGCATGGGTATCGGCGATTAAAAACTCCCGCTTCCCGGCCACGACCGCCCGCTCGATAATTGTTTTGACGGTCTGAACCGTTTCGCCGCCAAAATCGACCGCCGCCGCCCAGATCTCCTCTGCGCGTAATCTCTCTTTATACAACCGTTCTTCCTCCCGGGAATTGGTCATCGCCATTTCCAAAGCGGCCCTCGCCACCTCTTTACTGCTACCGATCATCTCCCTCACAACCCCCTTCTCGTTACTGGTTGCCCGTTACCCGCCGCACGCCATTTGTTACGCACGATCCGTTGCTCATTGTTTGTTACTGACTGTTTGTTACGAAACCGGACGCACCGTCCGGTCTCCCCCTTATTGCCGGTTCATCGTTCGCAGCTCTTTATCCCAATGATCTGGATATAAAAAAAGCACTCCTGGAGTGCCCGACTCCCCTTATACACAATGTCACCATACCGCACTACCAAAATAAACTTCCTTCTTTTTATACTACAATCTAGCACAGATTCCTGTTTTATGCAAGCTCTTCTTTCCGGCTCGTCGTCTTTTTCATCTAACTTTTTCTTATTCTTATTTATAAAGAATCCCCCGCCGCCAGTTGCCGATCTTTTAAAGCGCAACGCGCCCTAAGTCTCCCTCCCGGACCGTTTCCGCCGCCTCATCAGTTATGAATCAAGTTATTAATCATTCCACTCACCGGCCGGCCCTCTAACCTCTCCACCACACTAAGCTGATCGCGGACTCCCGGGATCACCAGCAAAACCTGGACCACGACCAGGACGACCGAGAGAACAACGATGAACTTCCAAGCCAAGCGTTCCAACAATGGTACAAAGCCTCCTTTATCCGGCACCTAAGGCCGCCTGTCCTTCGTTCCGTGCTTGAAACTCTTCAATGATCCGCTTAATCTCCGGTAAAGCTTCCCGTGCGGCCCGTTCTCCCTCGACAATACATTCCTCCGCCCGGTAGAATTGTCCGGTTCCGACCTTCCCGACCTTCGGTGCGATCACATAATCGGCCTTCCTGACCTCAAAACTGGTGGCTTTATGGGACATCACTTCAAAAGTACGGTAAAGAATATCAAAGACACTCCGCGGGGCTTCATTACTCAACTCCCCGGGCACGCTGACCGCGATAACCAAATCCATCCCAAAGTCAGCGGCTGCGCCAACCGGCAGGTTGGCCACTACTCCCCCGTCCACCAGCACCCGGTTCTGATAATACACCGGCGTAAAAATGCCCGGAATCGAGATGGAAGCCCGGACGGCCAATTCGATCTCCCCTTCGGAAAAAACAACCTCCTCGCCGGTCAGCAGATCAGTCGCCACCACCCGGACCGGGAGATCCAGTTCCTCCAGGCGCTTATTCTTGGTCAGCAACCGGATGAGCGGCGTGATCCGCTTCCCTTCCACCAGCCCATACCGGGGGAACCGGAGGTCAACAAACTTTTCCCAGGCAATATTCCCGGCCAAGGCCGTCAGATACTTCAGATCGGCACCGGCGGCATACAACACCGCGATCACCGCTCCCATACTCGTACCACTTAAGGCATCAATTGGGATCTCCGCTTCCTGCAGGACTTTTAAGACGCCGAGATGAGCAAAGCCCCTTGCTCCGCCTCCGCCCAATGCCCAGGCAATCCTTGGCCGCAACATGCTTACACCTCCTTATGTGCTGAAAGCATAAATAGTTTATGAAAGACAACGTCCGAAAGGTGCTTTGGGCAGCGGGGTAAATGGCAACAGTTCTCCCTTTTGTTCTTCCGCCAGATTATCCTTCTTCTCCTCCGGAACCAGGGCGGCGGCAATTACTTCTTCAATCCGGCGCACCGGGATAATCTGGATCGCCGTTTCGTCCGCAAAAGTCTCCTGCCAGTTATCCGCCGGGATAATCACCCGCTTTGCCCCTGCCTGCTTGGCGGCTTTAACTTTCGGAATGATCCCCCCAACCGGCATCACATGGCCTAAGATCGATACTTCTCCGGTCATCGCCACCAGGTTATCAACCGGCCAGCCCGTAATCGCCGAATAAATTGCGGTCACGAGCGTAATCCCGGCCGACGGGCCATCCAAGGGAATTCCTCCCGGGAAGTTAATATGGATATCATACTGATCACAATCAAGGTGGAAATATTTCTTCAAAATCGTCAGGACATTCTCCACGGAACCGCGGGCCGTA